>CAYZJP010000051.1:0-32567 GCA_964478755.1 uncultured Klebsiella sp. | reverse complement strand
CTGTGGTCTCTCAGCCCTTGCCCCCCTCCATGTCCACCAAATCGAGACAACCTCATTGTGGTCGGCGAAGCGGTAGGTGTTGAACTTCTCCGCCACGGTCGGGTTGCTGATTTTGTGCTCCTTCCACTGGGCGAGCACCCATCCGAGTTGTCCCGCCGCCCACCTTTGGTGCCAGAGCGCAGAAGAAAAGCCATTGCAGACGCGCCATCACACTTCCGAGAGCCGCAACCTGCCGCTCACACGCCGCAATCCGTGCTTTTGCGCGAAATCGTTACGTCGCCGTCGGTCGTTTGGATTCTCTTTGTTTGTCCCCAACCAGACGAACGCCTTGTGAAGCTTATCAAGCTCGGGGGCACTGTCACGGAGCCAGCCTTTCAGCCACTCCAGCTTATCAATGACGGTCTGCGCTTCGCCGCTTCCGGCGCGATGCGGCTCCAGCCAAAGCACGCGCTCCTTGTTGTTTGCAGCACTCAGGCCGATGGCATAGTCCCATCTGTGGGCGTCGCCATGTGGCTTTGTCTTCTTGAGCGTCTCATCAAGCGCCAGGCTGCCAGTCGCGAGATGTTTGTCTTCAAGCATTTGCTTGTGCTGTTCTTCCAACGCTTGGATGCCTGCGTGAAAGGCGTGACCCACAACGGATGTCGCTTCGACAGCGAGTTGAAACTCTCCCTTTTTCGCCATCGTCAGCTCGGTTTCTTGTTTGCGATGAAGTCCGCCACCACATCGGCAGCGCGGGTGCTAAATTCAGTCATTCCGCCCCAAGTCCGTTCGGCCTTCTGCTCCGAGCTGGCGTCCAGTTGCGAGATGTCCACCACCTTGCTCCCCTCGCGGTCGAAGTAATAGACCTTCAGTTTCTTCCCGAGGATATCCGCAGCAATCTCCCTGTTCTTCGGGCTTGGTCCCACATCAAATAGGTCAAGCAACTTCTCAGGCGGTGCCCCTTCGCTAATGAGCACCTGCAACGCCCAAACCATATCGAGGACATGAGGTGAGTGAGTCGAAACGCAAACGCGGTAGCCTCGCTGCATCAGTTCTAAGATAAGAAATAGAACGGCGGTGATTGCTCGCGGGTGCAGCCCTATCTCCGGCTCTTCCAAGACGAGCCAGTCAAGCCCCGCTCGACGCGGCGAACCTGCGGAGGGCATCAAATAATAAAGCCCGAGCAGGAGCGGGCTGAATTCCCGCTGTCCCGCCGACCAAGCCATGAATGGTAGCGCCTTCTCGCCCTTCCGCTGGAGCACGAGCCGTTTCTGTGCCCCGTTCTTGTCAACCTTCAGATCGAAGTCACCGAAGATGCCCCTTTTAAGGAGCGTGCGAGTCGCATCCGTCAGGCGCCCTATCTGGGGGGAAAATATTTTCGCCACTTCCTAGCCCAGCAGCCATAAGGAGGCGCAGTTGCTCGCTGAAGTCCTGCACCACGTATGGGTCGCCCGGCGTGTAGTCACCGAAGTGCCGTGGCCAGCCATTCTTAAGCGTAAGCACCCGATGGGCAGGAATGTAAAAAAGCTTCGGCACCGAGTCGGAGCGCACCTTGCCCGGCGAGAAAGAATCAAGCGTTTGCTGGATTCCATTCCATTTCATCGTCGTATCAGCACGCCACACGTTCCCCATCCCCTCACCTAGAAAAAGCTCTAGCAGGGCGGTGCCATTCCTACTCCAGTCAAAGGCCTGCTTGCGCAGGGTTGCAGCGACTACCCGATAGTCCACTGCAAGCTTGAGCATCTGGAGAAACACGCTTTTCCCAGAGGCTTGCGGACCGATGAGGACCGTCAGATCACCAAAGGTCACATCGGCTTGTTTGATGGGACCAAGCTGGCTGATACTTAGCTCTGGAGCACTAGCGGTGCGTGACATGGCGCAAGTTTGTTCAAAGCATTGAAGTTGGAGGGGACTTCGTCGTCAAGCGTGGCGGCTGACAAAGGCGGTGAGCAGATCGTCAAAGGCTTCGTCCTTCGCGAACGGCGTTTCGGCGACGCGCTGGCCGTCCTGATACAGCACGGCGGTCTGCGAGTCCTCGAAGAGGATATTTGAGTCCGGGTAACCCTTGTCGAACTTCTTGGCGATCTCCTCGTCGAGGTCATCGCTCGTGTCCTTGCTCTCCCAAAAGCCGTGATCGAGGCGGAGGATGTTTTTCAGCGTGCCGTCCGGGGTGACGCGCTTCTTGCGCTGAGGATTGAAGTAGTCGAGTTCCTCGACAAGCAGGAGGTCGCGCGGGCGCGCGTAGGCGTTGATGAGATTGAAGACCGCGCGCCGGACAGTGGTTTCCTTCGTCGAGCCACCGAAGCGGATGATCTGGTCCACCTCGGAACGGTAGGTTTGGATGGGGCCGAGATTTGGCATCGCGCGTTGAGCGTCGAGAGCCTAGCGAGCGCGGCGAAGGTTGGAAAGATGGACTTGCGAATTTCGACTCCTCAGGGCGCAGCTCGGTTTCTTGCAAGTTTGCGTAAGGCGGTCGTTGGGGAAGCAACGGAGTTGCGACAGAACGTAGCCCATGGCGTGAGCCATGGGGCCGCCGGGTCAAGGGCAGAAGCCGCAGCGCGGCGATGGAATTGGTCCGCCCCAGCCCATTCTTTCGCCCCTCCGGGGTTTGACTCTCAGGGGCGTCGTTTCCCCTGGCTCACGCCATGGGCTATTCTCTGCCGCTGCTCCGCAGCCAGGCAAACTCGTCCAGCAAGCAACTGGGATGCGCCCGGCTTCTCACCCGGCTTCCACACGCGCGGGAATGTGTCACCCTTGCAGGGCTTGGCTGGCTGTGGGGACATGAACCCAGGGCGTTGCCCTGGGCTATTATCTGCCGGGCTTCTCAGCCCTTGAGCGGCGAGTTGGCGGCAGGTTCCGCGTCTTTGCGTCTTGGCGTTGAAAACATCGGCGGCTGCCGGTGGGCGCATCTCTCAGGTTTTTGCCGGGGCAAGTCGGCTTGGCGTTCCAGTTTCAGCGCCGGAGGCGCGCCAGACCGTAGCCCCGGGCGTGAGCCCGGGGTAGCCGGTGGCAACCAGCCAGCCCCAGCGGGGCGACAGACCCCTCTCTGCCGCCCCGCTGGGGCTGGGTTGGGCAACGCAGCTCACCCACGGCTCACGCCGTGGGCTATGTTCTGATGGTGCTCCGCACCTGTGCCCTGCCGGGCCAACGCGTTCCACGTTGAAAGCTGCCCCGGCACAGCTCGCAAGAAACTGAGCTGCGCCCGCTGCCGGTCTGCAGCCTTTTTCCCGGCTAGACTTGTCCGCTGGCTGCGTCAGTTCGCACGCCGAAGTCCCCCCGGTAGGAAGCCCATCAGTCGCGGGCAGGGGATAGGAAAACAAACACAACCAAGAAAGGCAGCAACACTATGAACTCACGTCTCCAAAACCAGCTCACCATGGTGGGCGCTTGCATCACCGTCGCCAACAGCGCCGAACACAAACCCGTCTGGGACGGCAGGGAACCGGCCGATTTCGGCACGGACCTCGCGCTGGTCGCGACCGGTTACGGCGCGCTCGTCGCCAAGGCCGCCCTGGCTGAGGCCGCCGTCGGTGGGGCCGCCGATGCCAAGGCGGTGGCGGAGACGGCGTTGGAGGATGCCGCCTTTGTCCTCGCCCGCGCGCTGGCGGTCCACTTTCTGCGCGTTGGCATCATTGGCAAACCGCTGCGGGTCGCGCAGCCAGTGCGCCTCCGCGCTCATCGCGATCATGGCCGCCCGCTTCCGCAAGGACCCCATCAGCTCGCCCTGAAACGCGTTGAACTGCAACTGAAACTGTTCCCACTCCTCCTGCGGCACTTCGCCGTCAATGAGCCGAAGTTCCATCGCGTCGAGCTGCGTCTGCAAGTGCCCGAAGGCGATGGTGGACTCGTTGCGCTTGAACAGGTCGCGGAACGCGATCACGGCGGCGAGCATTTGGGCGCGGGTCATACGGCGTCACTTGTCCCGCACCAGCAGGTAGTGCGCGAGTGCTTCGAGCGCGGCGGCGCGGCCTTTGAACTGCTTCAACGCGGCGAAGGCCTTGCCCGTGAGCTGCTGCGCGATCTTCCGGCTCTGCTCCAGACCCACGATGCTCGGATACGTCGCCTTCTGCGCGGTGATGTCCTTGCCCGCCGTCTTGCCGAGCTGCTCGCTGGTCTGCGTCACGTCGAGGATGTCGTCCACCACCTGGAACGCGAGGCCGACGTGGTAGCCAAAATCGGTGAGAGCCTGGAGCTGCGCGGGCGTGCAGTTGGCGCTCATGCCGCCGAGGCGCGCGGCACAGCAGAGCAGCGCGCTGGTCTTGCGCTCGTGGATGTAGCGCAGTTCCGCGACGCCGAGCTTTTTCCCTTCGCCTTCAAGGTCCGCGACCTGCCCGGCGATGAGCTGCAACGAACCGCTGGCCTTCGCCACTTCCAGCACGAGGTCACGGTGCGAGTAGCGCGGCCAGCCCTTGGCCAGCGCGGTGATTTCAAACGCCTGCGTGAGCAGCGCGTCGCCCGCGAGCACGGCGATGCCCTCGCCAAAAACTTTGTGATTCGTCGGCTTGCCCCGGCGGAAGTCGTCGTTGTCCATCGCAGGCAAATCGTCGTGGATGAGCGAGTAGGTGTGGATGCACTCGACGGCGCACGCGAGCGGCAGGGCGTCCGCCTCGCGTCCACCGCAAGCCTCGGCCGCCGCGAGTGTGAGCGCGGGCCTCATGCGTTTGCCACCGGCGAAGAGCGAGTAGCGCATCGCCTTGTGGATCGTGGCGGGCTTGGTTTTCTCCGGCGGGAGAAGCTGGTCGAGCGCGCGGTTGACGGCGGCGCTGCGGGCATCGAGCCAGGCGTTCAGGTCGAAAGGGGTTTGGTGACGCGCTCCGGCGCGCGTGGCGGTCGTCGGCATGGGCGGAGGTTGTAGGAGAAGGGCGGGGGCGTGCAAGCGGAGTCTCTTTAGTTCTCTTTAGCCACGGATGAAACACAGATTGAACACAGATGACGGAACGGGCAGCGGAACTGCCATCTACACGCAGCGCGCATTTCCGTGGGTTCGCCTTCGCCGATGAATCAGGCGGGTGAACTGCGTTGTCTGTGTTCAATCCGTGTTTCATCTGTGGCTAAAATGTTTTCCATCAGATCGAAAACCGGAGACTCCTCACATCGTTTCCTACGGAGGCTTTGCCCTTGTTCATCGCGCTGTTACGCTTCGCCTGTGACTGGCTTCGATGCGCAACTTGCCGCCGAGCTGTCCGCCTTGCGCGAGGCGGGCTTGCTGCGGGAGCTGCGGCGTGTCGAGTCGGCAGCGGGCACGCGGGCAAAGATCGGCGGGCGAGAACTGCTGAACTTTTCCTCCAACGACTACCTCGGCCTCGCGAATCATCCGGCGCTCATAGAGGCCGCGCTCAAGGCGGTGGAAAAGTTCGGAGCCGGTTCCGGCGCGTCACGGCTCGTGTGCGGCTCGCTGGCAGTGCATCACGAGTTGGAAGAGTCGCTGGCCGACTTCAAGGGCACGGCGGCGGCGCTGAGTTTCTCTACTGGCCACGCGGCGGCGCAGGGAGCCATCGTCGCACTGCTCGACAAGGGTGACGTGCTGATTGTGGACAAGCTGGTTCACGCCTGCATCGTGGACGCGGCGAAGCTGTGCGGCGCGAAGCTGCGCGTCTTCCGCCACAACGATTTGAATGACTTGGAGGCCAAGCTCAAGTGGGCGGGAAAGCAACGGTCAGCAGTCAGCGGTCGGCGGTCAGCAAGGATTCTCGTGGTGACGGAGAGCGTGTTCAGCATGGATGGCGACCTCGCGCCGCTGCGGGACATCGTCGAGCTGAAGGAGCGCCACGGCGCGTGGCTGATGGTGGACGAGGCGCACGGGACGGGGCTTTACGGTGAGCGGCGGCGCGGGCTGGTGGAGGAGTTCGGGCTGACCGGCCGCGTTGAGATTCAGATGGCGACGCTGGGCAAGGCTGTCGGTGCGGCGGGCGGCGCGATTTGCGGCAGCCGCAAGCTGATTGACCTGCTTGTGAACCGCGCGCGGAGCTTTGTGTTTTCAACTGCGCCCGTTCCGGCAGCAGCGGCAGCGGCGCGGGCGGGGCTGGAAATCATCCAGTCACAGGTAGGCGAGACGCGGCGACAGCGGCTGTGGCTGCTGGTGGAGGAGTTGAAGCGCACGCTCATCGCTGCGGGCTTCCCACCGTCGGTGGTGCGCGCGCCGATAGTGCCGGTGATTGCCGGAGCGGAAGCGCGAGCGGTGGCGTTGTCCGGCGCGCTTAGGGAGGCCGGAGTGCTTGTGCCCGCAATTCGCTACCCGACGGTTGCGCGCGGCGCGGCGCGGCTGCGCTTCACCGTCTCCGCAGAACACACGGCAGAAGACTTGGCGCACCTTGGCGACGCACTGGCTTCAATCCGCTATCCGCAATCCTAAATCGCCAATGCACAAGCTCGCCCGCCTCGATCATGCGTATGTCTGGCATCCGTTCACGCAGATGCGCGACTGGCTGCGGTGCGAGCCGATTGTCATCACCTCGGGCCGGGGCGCAGTGCTGCGCGACGTGCGTGGCCGCGAGTATCTCGACGCGAACTCGTCCATCTGGACGAACCTGCACGGGCACAACCACCCAAAGCTGAACGCGGCGTTGAAGCGGCAGATTGGAAAGATCGCGCACAGCTCGGCGTTGGGCTTGGCGAACGAGCCGGCGAGCTTGCTCGCCGCGAGGCTCGTCGGAATGGTGAACGGCGAAGTTCGAGCGTCGAGCCGGAGCAGCACGCGCGCAAAGCCGGATTCGCAATTCGCAATTCGCAATTCGCAATTGACCAAGGTGTTCTTCTCCGACGATGGCTCCACTGCGATGGAGGTCGCGCTGAAGCTGGCCTACGAGTTCACGCGCCGCACGCGCGGGCCGAAGACGAAGCCGCGCTTCCTCTCGCTGGTCGGCGCGTATCACGGCGACACGGTGGGCGCGGTGAGCCTCGGGCACATTGACCTGTTTCACAAAGCCTACAGCGGACTGCTGTTCAAGACGGACCAGGTGATGTCGCCGTATTGCTATCGCTGCCCGTTCAACCGCGCGCAACCGGAGCGCGCCGACGCGCGTGAGTATCGCAAGTGCAACTGGGAGTGCGTGGGGAAGATCGAGGCAAAGTGCGCGGCGGCACGGAGCCGGGGAAACGATTATGCGGCGTTCGTCTTCGAGCCACTGATGCAAGGTGCGGCGGGGATGATCCCGCAGCCCGACGGCTGGCTGAAACGCGCGACTGACATCGCGCGTGGACACGGCGCGCAGCTCGTGGCGGATGAGGTGATGACTGGATTTGGCCGAGTGGGACAGGCGTCCCGCCTGTCATCCAACTTCTCAACGGGCAAAGGAAGAGCCGCTGGCGCGGGAACTCAAGACAAAGTTAGAGAAGCCAGGCGGGACGCCTGTCCTACTTTGCTCGGCTCCGCCTCCGCCGGTGTGCAGCCGGACTTTGTGGCGCTGGCGAAAGGATTGACTGGCGGCTACCTGCCGATGGCGGCCACGCTCACGACGCAGTCGGTGTTCGATGCGTTCCTCGGCGAATACGAGGAGTTCAAGACGTTCTTCCACGGGCACAGCTACACGGGCAACCAGCTCGGCGCGGCGGCGGCGCTGGCGAGCTTGGACGTGCTGACAACCAAGGTGTCCGTCACGGCGCGCGCGCGGCTGGAGGAGAATTTGCGCCAGGAATTGAAATCACTTTGGTCACTGCCCAACGTCGGCGATGTGCGGCAGGTAGGATTGGTCGCGGGCATTGAGCTGGTGCGTGACTGGCGGAGGCGCGAGCCGTTTGCCCTCGGTGAGCGCGCGGGCATCCGCGTGTGCGAGGCGATGGCGCGACGCGGCGTGCTGACGCGGCCCATCGGCAACGTGGTGGTGTTGATGCCGCCGTATTGCACGACACCGGCGCAGGTGCGGCGGATGGTCGGCGCGCTGCGGGACGCCGTGGACGAGACGTTAAGTTGAAGCGGGACGGTCCTTGCGCGGCTGGACCGTGATCTGGCCGTTGTTTTCCAGCAACGCATAGTGAACTTCCTCGATGCTGGCACAGCCGGCGGCGCGGAGCGCGGCCTGGAGTTCGTGATGGGTCAGTTGCTCACGGTCCAGCACGTCGGTGAAGAGCCTGCCGTTGTGGATGAGGATTTCCGGCCGGCCTTCAACGATGCGTTCCAACTTCTTGCTGCGATTCGTCGCGAAGCCGACGAGCCAGTTGAGCAGCACGAGCACGCTGGCGGAGACGACGCCGGCGGTCACTGAGTTGTCTCCGCCGTTCATGGCGTTCTGCACGGCGTTGCTCAACACGAGGAGCAGCACGAGGTCGAAGGGCGCCATCTGGCCGATCTGCCGCTTGCCGGAAATCCGCAACAGAAGGAGGAGGAAGCCATAGACGATGGCCGCGCGCGCGATGAGTTCCAACCATGAGACAGTGAGTTGCCACATATAACGAGCTTAGCCGGGCGGGTGGAAATGCCGAGCAGAGAATGCGTCGCTACTGGCCGGCTTCCGCAGCGGTGGGCGGGTAACGCACCATGTTCGTGAATCGGTGCGGGCCGAAACCGAAGGCGCGGTAAAACTCCTGCGCGTCCCGCGTAAAAAGGTCAATCCGGCAGCCCTTCAACTCCGGGTGTTCGAGGATGCAAGTGAGCAGCCACTTGCCGAGACCGTGGCCGCGATGACCGTCCGCGATGACCACATCGCAGAGGTAGCCCACGGTTGCGTGGTCGGTGACGACGCGGGCGAAGCCGATTTGCTCCGCGCCGTGGAAGAGGCCGAAGTTCAACGAGTGGCGAAGCGCTTTCTCGGTGACTTCTGCCGGGCGCCCGGCGGCCCAGTAGGTGGCACGCAGCAGCGCGATGACGGCGGCGATGTCGAGAGAGGAAGTTTCGTCGGTCAGGGTGTGATCGCCTTGGCACCATTGCATGGCGTGATGGTGGCGAAACTGCCGTTCGTGGGAAGCGCAAAACTGTCGAGTGATATCACGTCATTGCACGCGACACGCGCGGCTACTTCGGCGCGATGATTTTCTGGAACTGCGGGTGCGCGCGCAGTGCGTTGTAATTTGTGTCCGTGGTCGCCAGCGTCCGCAGGTTGATCGCGTTCGTGGTTTGCGTGAGGCGGAGATCACTGTAGTGAACGGCGTTGCTGAGGGCATCAAGCGCGGCGTTGGTCTTGCGCTCGAAGGTGAGGAGCGCGCCCAAGTCGTAGGAAAGTTCCGGGCTGTTGGGACTCAGTTTGAGGAGCCGGTTCAGGCACTCCTCCATGCGCGGAACGATCCCGGCGAGCTGATAGGTCTGGAGGGCGGTCTGAAGGTGTGCGTTGTCCGCCTTCGGGTCGGCGAGGATCTTATCGCAGAGGGGAACCGCCCGTCCCAGGACGGAGACGAGCTGAGTGTTTTGGCCGAGCTGCCGGTAGGCCTGGCCGACTGGCAGCAGCGTGAAGACGTCGTTGCTGCCGATGCGCGCGAGAGAGTCGAGGAGGTTCATCGCGGCCGGTCCCTGCTTCATTTGCAAGTAGGCGCCGACGAGCTGCAGCCCGACCTGGGCGTTGGCTGGGTTGGCGCGATAGGCGTTTTCGAGCTGCACCAACTGGTTCTGCGCCTGGGCCAACTGGCCCTGCATCTGGGCAGTGCCGCCGACCTTGGTGCGGAGGTCCGTGAGCTGGTCAATCAGGTCGCGGGCGGAGCGGTTGTTCGGATCCAGCTTCTGGAAAGTCTTGGCGATCATCAGCGCGTCATCAATGCGGCCCATGCTCATCAGCAGGTTCGAGTAGCGGAATACGGCCTCGGGGCTGAACGGGCAGAACGCGAAGGCCTGTCGGAAGGCGAAGTCGCATTCCTTGATCATCCGCTGCTGCTCGGCAAGGTTGCCGCGCCGACCCGCCTCGTTGATGCGCCAGAAGTAAACGCCGGCGATGGCGCTGCGCAATTTGGAGAAGGCCTTCTGCGCATCGTCGTCGCGGACGAAGCGGCCGTCGGGAAAAACTTCCTTGCCGCCGACTTTGACGTGCTTGTAGTTGCGGCGGACATACACCTGCTCGGCGAACTCGCAGATGTTTGAGACAGACGTGTCGTAGGTGATCCAGTTGCCGATGAGGCGCTCGGTGTATTTGCTCCAGAAGCGGTGGTCCCGGTCCACGATGTCCTGCGTCATCTCCGTGAGCGGCTCGCGGTTGATCTTCATGATGATCCCGGACGGGGTCAGGTGCGGATACATCCAGTCGAGCGGGAAGCTTTCCTCAACGTAGAATTCGTGGTCAGGGTTTTTGTCGAAGATGACCTTGGTGAGCAGGCCGTTGATGGACATGACGGCGACCTGGCCGCTGACCTGGATGCGGCCGGATTCATTGTCGGCGCGCACATCCTCGCCGGGGCGGATCTGGCGCGGCTCGTTGGGGAGCTTCATGTCGTGTTCGAGCCGGCGGCGGGCGTCCTCGACGTATTCGGTGAAAGCCTTGGAGGAGTCCTCAACGGTCGGCGTGTGGATTTCAAGGTCGGGATAAACGCCGCCCTCGCTCTTCGAGATGGCGTCGGGGTAGGCCGCCTCCAAGAGCAGGCGGTTAAGCCGGATGGCGGCCCAGGTGAGGTCTTGCCGGGCGAAGCGTTGGAGTCGCGGCTCAAGTTTCACCTGCGCAAATCGGTTGGAGCTGTAGAACGTCACGCCGTTGGTGAAGAACTCGTCGCGACGGGCCTGCATGGCCTGCTCGCGCGCGACACGGATGGGGGCCATCTGCGCCTCGGTGCCGCCCGCTTCCTGGGTCCGGCGCTCGGCATCGGCGTGTTCCGCGTAAATGCGGTGCAAGTCCTCGAAGACTTTCCAACGCTCGGGCATCTCGCGCTCGATGAACCGGTTGAAATCTGTGGCCAGCGCCTTGCGCAGCGCGGCCTCGTCGCCGCCCGCGAGCAGCTTGCGCGTGGGTTCGCTGAGTTGCTCATTGAGCCACTTGGACAAGGCGTCTTGCTGCGGGCCGGACTGGAGTTTCGTGGCGAGCGACTTGACGTTGGTGAAATGTTCAGGCTCGAAGAAGGACGTGCCCGCGCGCCGGTCGCGTTCGATGGCTTTGCCGATTTTTTCGCCGAAGAGCCAGTCGAGCGGTTTCGCGGGATATTCGAGCAACCCGAGCATGCGGCCCGTGGCGCCCATCTGATACGGCTGGCCACGCATACGTCGCTCATACTCGGTTTTCTTGAGCGAGAGGGCTTGGAGATGGTCCACCATGCCGGTGAAGAACGGCGGATCCTTCTGCGTGGTGCGGTTGTAGTGGGCACGGATATACATCAGGTAGGTGGCGTCCGCGAGGGCGTTTTGCGTGATGATGTAAACGTCGCGCCGGTCGAAATCCGGGTTCCGGCGCTGCTCGGGCTTGATGAAGCTTTCGCAGAAAATCATGTAGGTCGGGCAGAAACGGCCTGGATCCGTGCCGCCGAAGAGCACCGTGTGCGGCGTCATCTCCGGGTAGGTGAACTTCGCGCGCTCGGGATCCTTCAGCGCGGCGGCGCGTTCCTTGCGGTCGTAGGTGAGCTTGCCGTCCTTCGTTTCGACCGGCGGCGTGAACATGTCGTGGCCGAACCAGAAGCCGAAGAGATGGCCGCGCTGCTCGTTGTCCGACCAGTGTGAGAGGATTGTGTATGCGGGCATCACTGCGTAGATCGCCAACAGGAGCACCATCGGCACGCGCGTCCGGCAAATGGCGAACAACAGTATCGCCGCCGCCGCCAGTCCCAGCGCGAGCTGCGCCGTCATGATGGTCAGCGGGTATTCCACCCGCAGATCGTCCAGCGCATACCATGCCACCGCCGCCGCCACGGCGCAGCCCGCCAGCAGCACGCGGCGGAAGCGGGCGTATTGCGTCACCACCGCCGCCGCGATCATCGCCAGGCCGTAGCCCACACACATCGCCACCGGCACGTAGGATGCGGTGAAGAAGACGCGGTTGAGTTGCTGGCTCTGCCGGTCCGGCGGCGGGTTCAGCAGGTAGATCAGCATCAGCGACAGGAACAGGAACACGGTCGTCAGGCCCGCCAGCCACGCGCGCTCGGGCCGCCCGCCGGCGTGCCGCAGGAAGATGAAGGGGATGATGCCGATCAGGAGGAAGAGGTAGCCGTAGATCATTCCCGGGATGACCGGCTTGAATTCGGTGAAATGTGTCGCGAGCTTGAAGAGACAGATGAAGCCGTAGAGGCCCGAGGCCGCGCCAAGCCAGACTTTTTCCTCCTGCTCGATGCGGCGGTAAAAGACGATCGCCAGCGGAATCAGCCCGATGAACAGGTAGACCATGTTCATTTCCTCGATCGAGCCGTCCACGTAGGTCTGGAGCTGGCCGAAGAAATAATTCAATCCGGAGGTGGGGTTGCCTTTCTCGTATTGGCCTCGCGTCAGCGCGTGAATGAAGCCCTCGACCGTGCGCGGGTAGCCCCACTGCATCGGCGGATCGGTCATGCCCGCCAACGGCATATAGAAATAAAACGACGCGCCGAGAACCCACATGAGGAGCATCGTTAGCGCGGGCCGCCACTCCGACCCCAGTTTGGCCCCGGTCTGGATGAACAGCCACGCTGTTACCGCCATCGAGCCAAGGCCGATGACGACGAACGCCTTGACGTAGGCGATGTTCAGTCCGGAGTTCGCAATGCCTGCCCCGCCACCGTAGCGCGCCAGCAGCAGAATGCCGAAGACCGCGAAGATGACCACGTTGCCGAAGAACACATCCCGGCCCAGCTTCACATCGCGCGCCAGCACGGCCACCTCGATGCCGATGGCGGCGACGAGCAACGTCTGGTGGTTGGTGAAACAGATGCCCAGCAGAAACACCGACCAGAAGAGATAACGCCGCTGGTGCGGCGCGTGCATCCAGCGCATCAGGAAAATCAGGCACCCCGCCAGTGACAGCACGCTGATGGCATACACCTCCACGATGACCGCCTGGCTCCACAGGTAGCCGTTGAAGCCCATCAGCATCCCGGCCACGTAGCCGCACACGACGCAGATGGCCTTCTCCAGCTTCGGCTCGATGCCGCGCAGACTCTCGAAGCCCTCGATGATCATCGCGCTGCCGCGCGAAACCATCATGCCGATCAGGCCGCACGCAATGGCGGCTTGCAAAGCGGAGGCGACTGACACGCGAAACGCGACGTTCGAGTAAGGGATGAGCTGACAAGCCAGCCAACCGAAAACCGTCCAGACGGGATAGCCCGGCGGATGCGGCACGCCCGCGTAGAAAGAACCGGTGGCCAACTCGCCGGAGTCTTCCAACGTCAAGTCCGGCGCCAGCGTCCAGAAGTAACCGAGGAAGACCAGCAAGGACGTGACGGCGAAGGTGAGCCAGTCCACGTGATTGAAAAGGGGGGCCACGGGGCCACGCACTGGCTCCGGCGCGGCGGCGGGTGCCTTTGCAGCCGGCGGCCGACCGCCGGAGGCCGGGGCTGACTTGGCCTTCGGTTCGGATTTCTTGGGGCCGTTGGGCTTGGATGTGTCGGCGCTCATGCGGCGGAATTCAATCGGGCCTTACGGGCCGAAAAAAGAGGGCATACTTGAAGGCGAACGAGAGGTGTTTGTCCATTCCAAAAAAGGCCGGGCGCAATGGTTCCACTCGCTGTGGGCGTGCGTGGAATGGTAGGCGGCGGACTGCTGGTTGCTCAACGCGGAGAGCAGCGGGAAGACGGCGGGCACGGCCAGCCGGGCACGCGCCGCGCTGCTGTCACCCGACTGCGCCGCGACGAGCAGGGCGACGCAGCCGGCCAGACCGACCGCCCATTGTCGCCGCGCGAGTTCTGTCCAGCCCGGCTGGGCGGCGGCTTCAGAGCGCGGCGGTTTGAAGATGGAGCGGGCCAGCCGGTCCGAGGGCCGTCGGAGGGGCCAATGAGTCATCTGCGTTTTCCAGTCGTTCGAGGTCTTCATGGTCTTGTCCTTTCAATGTGGCCCGCAGCTTGAGCAGGCCGTAGCGATAACGCGCGGCGATGGTGTTGGGCGACACGTCCGTGAGCGTGCCGATCTCTTCGAAAGTGTGTCCGTGCCAGAGCTTGAGCACGATGACTTCGCGCTGTTCCGCCGGGAGC
This sequence comes from uncultured Klebsiella sp., assembly GCA_964478755.1. Taxonomy (GTDB): domain Bacteria; phylum Verrucomicrobiota; class Verrucomicrobiia; order Limisphaerales; family SXTU01; genus SXTU01. The sequence goes on along the minus strand of CAYZJP010000051.1, from coordinate 18,593 downwards.
CCGGCCAGCAAATTCATCGCCCGCTGCTCGGCGGCAGTGGTGTCGGGCGAGGCTTCAAACCAACTCACTGACTCGAACTCGCGCGCAATCCGTCGCCACAGGCTGCGCCGGTGGTTGAAGGCACGGTTGCGGAACGCGCGCACGAGAAAACGCTCCGGCTGCTCCGGCTGCTTTGCGCGCCGAAGCAGTTCGAGAAACACCTCCTGCACCACGTCTTCCGCCTCGGCGTGTGAAAGTCCCAACGCGCGCCCGTAAAGAATCAGCTTGGCGGCTTGCGCCTCAAACAAATCCCGGCACCAATCTTCTGCGTGGCTGGTCACTTCGCATCATAGACAACGCGAGCGGCGAAATTGTGCAAAAGTCATGCTCGGGTGAAATCCGTAGCCACCTTGACGCTCCCGGTCGTTCAATCCCGATACCCTTGCGGATGCCGTCGGTGCCAGTCCCACGCCGTCGTGACGATGTCCTCCAGCTTCGGAAACTTCGGCTGCCAGTCCAACTCCGCGAGCGCCTTGCCCGCGGCGGCGACGAGGCGCGGCGGGTCGCCGGGGCGGCGCGGCTGTTCGACTGCCTTGATGGGGTGCCCGGAAATCCGCTCGCACGTCTGGATGACCTCGCGCACCGAGTAGCCGGAGCCGTTGCCGAGGTTGAAGAAGCCCGCCTTGCCCGGCGCGAGCGCGAGGATGTGCGCCTGCGCCAGGTCCACGATGTGAATGTAGTCGCGGATGCACGTGCCGTCGGGCGTCGGGTAATTCGTGCCGAAAATTTCGCACTGCGCTTTCTGGCTGAGCGCGACTTTCAAGACGTTCGGGATGAGATGCGTCTCGACACGGTGATGCTCGCCGAACTTCTTGCTCGCGCCCGCCGCGTTGAAGTAGCGGAACGCCACGAACTCCAGCCCGTGAAGCTGCTGATACCAGAGCAGCATCTTCTCGAACATCAGCTTCGACTCGCCGTAAGGATTCACCGGCCGCTGCGGGAGCGACTCGTCCATCGGCATCTGCTCCGGCACGCCGTAGGTCGCGCATGTCGAACTAAAGACAAACTTCCGCACCCGCGCGGCGACGGCGGCATCGAGCAGGTTCAGGCCATGCGCCACGTTGTTGCGGAAGTATTTTCCGGGATTCTGCATGGACTCGCCCACCAGCGCGTGTGCCGCGAAGTGGATCACCGCCTCCGCCTGCGCGTCGGCCAGCGCCCGCGAAACGAGATCGCGATCCGACAAGTCTCCAAGCACGAACTTCGCGCGCGGATCCACCGCCGAGCGATGGCCCTCGCAAAGATTGTCGAAGACCGTGACCGCGTGTCCGGCGTTGAGCAGCTCCTCGACGCACACCGACCCGATGTAGCCCGCGCCGCCGGTGACAAAGACATTCATGGGTTGCAAGCCTAGAACACTGGAAAACCAGTCTCAACGTCAAAGCCGGACCAGATGATGTGAAAATTCCGCTGGCGGGAGAAATCACTTGAATTCACTGCGCTCCGGGGCCATCTGAGATTGCAACGAATCGCCGCATGAATCTTCGCCCAGAACACATCGGCTGCCCTGAGTTCCGTCGCCTGCTGCGCGCAGACCGCCGTGGCTTCCTGCGCGCGGGTTTCCTCGGCTTCGCCGGTCTTTCGCTGTCGAACCTCCTTCGCTTCGAGGCGCAGGCCAAGGCTGTCGGCGGCAAGACCTCGCGCGACAAGTCCGTCATCATCCTCTGGATGCGCGGCGGCCCCAGCCAGCACGAGACTTGGGATCCGAAGCCCGATGCCCCGCAGGATTATCGCGGAGCATTCGGCGCGATGAGCACGAGCGTGCCCGGCATCCAAATCTGCGACCTCCTGCCGATGTCGGCGAAGATTCAGCACAAGTATTCCATCATCCGCAGCCTGCACCACACCGACGCCGGGCATTCCGCCGGCGACCAGATCATGTTCACCGGCTACAATCCGGTGCCGGCGCAAAACTTCGACATCAACGCCTATCCCAGTTGCGGCTCCATCGTCGCGAAGGAACTCGGCCACCAAAACCCGAAGCTCCCGGCTTACGTCGTCATCCCGCGCAACGTCCCCGGCACCGGTCCCGCCTACCTAGGCGCGCGCTACGCCGCCTTCGCCACTGAAGCCGACCCGGCGAAACTCGGCCCGTTCTCGATCCCCAATTTCACCCCCGTCGAAGGCATCTCCTTCGACCGCTTGGATGATCGCCGCAAACTGCTCGGCAGCTTCGATCAAATTCGCCGCGAAGTGGATGCTTCCGGCGTCATGGGCGCGATGGACAGCTTCCAGCAACAGGCGTGGGACATCGTCGGCGGACCGGATGCCCGGGCTGCCTTCGACTTGGATGCGGAGCCGGCCAGAATCCGCGAGCGCTACGGTTTCATGCCCGAATACGTCGCCCCCACGCCCGACCGCTGCGGCGTGCCCGCGTGGAGCCAACGTATGCTGCTTGCTCGCCGGCTGGTTGAAGCAGGCGTCCGCCTCGTCACCGTGGACCTCCGCTGGTGGGACACGCACGTCAAGGGTTACGAGACCATGCGCGATGGCTTCCTTCCGCGCTGGGACCGCGCTTACACAGCTCTCATCGAAGATCTTGATCAACGCGGGATGCTCGAAAACACCATGGTCATTGCTTGGGGCGAGTTTGGCCGCACGCCGCGCGTGAATTCCACTGGCGGTCGCGATCACTACCCGAACGTCTTCAGCGCTGTGGTTGCCGGTGGTGGCATCAAGGGCGGCCGCGTCATCGGCTCCTCCGACAAGCAAGGTGCCTACCCCGCCGACAATCCCAAGACCCCGCAGGATGTGCTGGCCACGATGTATCGTCACCTCGGCGTTGATGTGACGAAGTCCTACGAAGATCACCAGGGCCGTCCCGTCCCCATCCTTCCGAGCGGCAACCCGGTGGACGAGTTGTTCGCCTAAGCCAGTCGGTTCCGTAGCCAAGCTTCCGCTCCTGCGAGGTCGCTGAACTGTCCCTCCAACTGCGCCTCGAAGGCGTCGTGCAGAATGGCCTTGAACTCCTTGCCCGGCCGCATCCCCGCCGCAATCAAGTGTCGCCCCTGTAGAATCGGCTTCGGCGCGCTGGCTTGCACACGAAGTTCCTCGGCCTTCGCCAGCAACGCCTTTACGCCCTCGGGCACGCACGCTGGCTTGGGTGGACGACCGTTGTGGTCCGCCGTCACAATCACGCACAGGCCCGCGATGGTTTCCGGCTCCAGACGCTTCGCCAGCCGCCTCACACCGCGATCAGTCGCGGGCTGCATATGCGCCAGGTGATTCGCCACCAGCGGCACGACGCGGTCGCGGAAAACGTGCGGCGTGTGGATGCGCTCCAGAAACTTCTCCGTCGGTGCGATGCCCGCCTCCTCGTGTCCTGGCGACACGATGCGCTGCCGTCCGTCGCGTTCCGCCGTGTGCGTGGTCGCGGGCTTGCCGAAGTCGTGCGCCAGCACCGCGAGCATCCACGCGATGCGCGATTCCGTGTCTGCCGCCTGCCATTCGGGCAGCTTCACCAGCGCGTCGCAGCAGTGTGCCGTGTGCGTGAAGACATCGCCCTCCGGATGCCACTCCAGGTCTTGCGGCGTCCCGCGCAATGCCGCGACTTCCGGGAAATGCTCCAGCCATTCCGTGTCCGCGAGGAAACGCAGGCCCACCGACGGCACCGCGCTCTTGGCCGCCCACTTGAACCACTCGTCGCCCACGCGCTCAATCGCCAGCTCGGCGAAACTCGCCTTGATGCTGCGGCACAGCGCGATCGTCTCCGGCGCGGCGCGCAAGTTGAAGCGTGCGGCAAACTGCATCCCGCGCAACACGCGCAACGGGTCTTCCACGAACGCCCCGCTCGTGTGCCGCAGCACGCGGTTGCGCAAGTCCGCTTGCCCGCCGAAGAAATCCAGCACCTCGCCCGTGCGTGGATCGAACATCAGCGCATTGATCGTGAAATCTCTGCGGCTCGCGGCTTCCTCCGGAGTGATGCTCGCATCGAACTCCACCTCGAAGCCCTTGTGCCCGACCGCCACCTTGCGGTCGCGGCGTGGAATGGAGAAATCATACGCCAGCCCGCTGCCCGTCGTGAGCTTGACCACGCCGAAGGAGCGCCCGACGAAGTCCACGCGGCCTCGGCGCGATAGCGCTTTGGCCAGCGCCTCGTAGCTGACGCCGAAGACCTCGACATCGAAGTCCTTCACTGCGAGGCCGAGCAACGCGTCGCGCACGCAGCCGCCCACGAGGAACGCGCGCGACAACTCCGGCACTTCTGCGAGGAGACGGGCGAGTTCGGCTGGGACAGTGACGGACACGGGCGGAGAAGTTCTATTCCGCAGGCTCCTGCCAGCGCGGGACGAGTTGCTGCGGCAGGCCCAAGTGATCGAGCACGCGCGCGACAACCGTGTCCACGACTTGTTCGACGGTTTGCGGACGGGAGTAGAACGAAGGGTTCGCTGGCAGGATCGTCGCGCCGGCGAGGAGCAGCAGTTCCAAGTTTTTCAAATGCACCAAACTCAGCGGCGTCTCGCGCGGCACGAGGATGAGCCGCTTCTTCTCCTTGAGCATCACGTCCGCCGCGCGCAGCAGCACATCGTCGCTCGTGCCGTGGGCGATGCGGCCCAGCGTGCCCATGCTGCATGGGATGACCACCATCGCGTCGAACGGGTTCGAGCCGCTCGCGAAGGGGACGTTCATGCTCTTCAGCCCGTGCTGCACCGCGCCCGCCGGGATCCGCAGGCCACCGGGCAGCTCCTCCGCGATTACCGCGTGCGCGTAGTGGCTCAGGACGACGTGAACCTCATGCGTGTGTGCGTCGAGGTTGTCGAGCAGCCGCTGCGCGTAGAGCGAGCCGCTCGCGCCCGTGATGGCGATGACGATTCTCAAGTGCGGCGAATATGTCGGCGCGCGCCGCGAGCGGCAAGCCGCGCGATTATCGCGTTGCCTTCAAGTTGCCTGATTCGCAGACTCCCCCCATGCAACTTGCGGTGAGCGCCATTCAGCTTCTTGGTTCAAAAGCCGTCTAACTCGCTTTGTGAACCTGCTCACTGCTGTCGCCCTCCGCCTCCTCGCGATCCTGCCCGTGCTGGTCGTGTTCGCGCTCACCGGCTGCGGCGGGCCGGACAAAAAATCGTCCGCATCTGGTCCCCGACTCACGTCTGGCCCCGTCCGCACGCAACGTCCGCCACCACCGCCGTCTTATCAGCCGCCGCGGGTCTTCACGCCCCCGCCGGCCCCGGTCTTCATCCAGCCGCAACCCCAACCGCAGCCCGCGCCACCGCCGCCGGTGGTGGCTGTCAGACCCCAGCCGTCGCCCGTCCCCGTCCAGCCCGCCGCGCGCCCGCAATGGATCCCGTTGCAGAGTTGGGCCGCGCAGATGGGCCTGTCCGCGCCGGCGCGCGTGAGTCCGAGCGCTTTCCAAATCCGGTCCGCAGCCGGCGTGTTTCAGCTCACCATCGGCACGCGCGCCGCGAGTTGGAACGGCTACAAATTTCATCTTGGCTTCGCGCCCGCTGCCACCAACGGCGTGCCATTCATTCACAGCCTCGACGCGGAGAAGAACCTTGCACCGTTGCTCCAGGTGAATCGTCCCGTCGCGCGTGGACGCGGCGTCATCGTTTTGGACCCCGGCCACGGTGGTCCCGACAACGGCACCAAGAGCGCCGTCGCCATCCAGCACGAGAAGGACTACACGCTCGACTGGGCCAGACGGCTCAAACCACTCCTTGAGGCGCGTGGCTGGAAGGTCGTGCTCACGCGCGCCACTGACCGGGGCGTCGAGCTGGCCGAGCGCGTGATGATCTCCGAGCAAAATCAGGCCGACCTTTTTCTGAGCCTGCATCTCAACTCCGCGACGCCGGGTGTGGCGGGCTTGGAAACCTTCTGCCTCACGCCCGTCGGCATGGCCTCCACGCTCACGCGCGGCTATTCCGACCCCGTCAACATTGCGCTGCCGGGCAACACGCGGGACTTCGAGAACATGCAGCTCGCGATGCGCGTCCACCGGTCGCTGCTGCAAAATGTCGGCATGCCCGACCGGGGCGTGCAACGCGCGCGCTTCATGGCCGTGCTCAAGACCCAGCAGCGACCCGCCATTCTCATCGAGGCCGGCTACCTCTCCGACCGCAACGAGGCCAGGCATCTGGACAGCCCGGACTACCGGCAGAAGCTCGCGCTCGCGGTGGCGAAGGCGTTGGAGTAGGCGCGGACGTTTCGTCCGGCGCGTCGCCAGCTCAGGCCAAAATTCCCTTCACCACCTGACATGACTCCACGCCCGTGAGCTTCAGGTCGAGGCCTTGGAAACGCACGGAGAGACGTTCGTGATCGAGGCCGAGTTGGTGGAGGATGGTCGCTTGCAGGTCGCGGACGTGAACGGGGTTTCCGACGATGTGGAAGCCGAGTTCGTCCGTCTGGCCGTAGGTGAGGCCGGGCTTCACGCCGCCGCCAGCCAGCCACATCGAGAACGCCTGCGGATGATGATCGCGCCCGAGGCTGCGGCCGAGCGCTGCGTTGGACTCCACCATCGGCGTGCGACCAAACTCGCCGCCCCAGATGACGAGCGTGTCGTCGAGCAGGCCGCGTTGCTTCAAGTCCATGACGAGTGCGGCGCTGGCCTGGTCGGTGGTCTTGCAGTTGTTGCGCACGTTGCCCTCGACATTCGAGTGCGCGTCCCAGCCTTCGTTGTAGATGTTGATGAAGCGCACGCCGCGTTCGACCATCCGCCGCGCCAGCAGGCACGAGCGGGCGAAGGACGGCTTGGCGGGGTCGCAGCCATAAAGGTCAAGCGTGGCTTTGCTTTCGCCGCGCAAATCCATGAGGTCCGGCGCGCTGGTCTGGAGGCGGAAGGCCATTTCATAAGCCGCAATGCGCGTGGCGATTTCCGGGTCGCCGTCGAGCGCGAGCCGGCGCTGATTCAGGCTGCCAATCAGGTCGAGCGAGTCGCGCTGCAACTGTGCGTCCGCGCCGGGCGGGCTGGAGACGTTGAGAATCGGGTCGCCTTGGTTGCGGAAGCGCACGCCGGTGTAAACGCCCGGCAGCACGCCGCTCGACCAGCACGCCGAGCCGCCGCTGATGCCGCTGCCCGTGCTCATCACCACAAACGCCGGCAAATCGCTCGTCTCCGCGCCGAGGCCGTAGAGCACCCACGAGCCCATGCTGGGCCGCCCCGGCTGGCCGAAGCCGGTGTTGAAGAAAATCTGCGCGGGCGCGTGGTTGAACTGGTCCGTGCGCATGGACTTCACGATGGCGATGTCGTCCACAATCTTCGCGAGGTGCGGGAGCGTCTCGCCCAGCTCCGCGCCGCACTGGCCGTGCTTCGCGAACTTGAAACGCGGTCCCAGCACCGCCGCGTCCGACCGGATGAAGGCGTAGCGCTGCCCGCCGATGACCTCGGGCGGGATGGGCTTGCCTTCGAGTTCCGCGAGCTTGGGCTTGTAGTCGAACATCTCCAACTGGCTCGGCGCGCCCGCCATGAACGTGTGAATCACGCGCTTGGCCTTCGGCGCGAAGTGCGGCGGCTTGATGGGAAACGGCGCGTCTGGCGCGGCACTGGCGCGACGTGCAAGGGCGTCCGTGAGCAAGCCCGCGAGCGCGACTCTACCGAGGCCGACTCCGCAATTGCGAAAGAAGTGGCGGCGTGTGACAGCGAGGCAATGTTGTTGGAGCGGAGTCATGGATCAATTGCTGAAGTTATTTCTATAAGGGCTAGTCCTACCAGCGTCGGTGCCAATGCCACCAAGGGCCGGACAAGTGGGTGTATGTGCATTTTCTGCTACGCTCAGGTGCTCCATTCGGAGCGAATACCAAACCCGCATCATCCATCAAGCCATCTTGACTGGTGATGAATCGCACATTCCCTTCGCGTGCTTCAGTTTCTCGCAAAACAAAAAGACCAACCCTTTTTGCTTGGTGCGACACAAACGGTTCGTTGAGAGTAGTTGCATACACCGAGAGAGCAGATTTGCTCAGATAAAACCGAATGTAAAACGGAGCTTGTGTCAGACAAAAAAGCAGGGCGACACCGAGTAAAACAGGATGAAGTTTAACAAGCAGTCGGCGTTCGGGAGAGCTCTTCGGCCGAATTCTTAGGTGAGCAATCAATTGCGCTACCCAAAGGAATGTCAGAAAAAGTCCGGAAAAAAAGAGCAGCAGAATTGAACCCAACCCCATTCCTGCATCACTGGAAAGCCAAACGACGGCGATAAACCACATTGCAAGCATAGAGGTTGCCACACGCACAGATTTGACGCTGCTGAGTTCGTAGAGTGTGTTTGAAACGAGCGCGCTCATCCCTTTGAAATCATCTCATCAAGATTCAGCAACGCGCGGGCGAGCGCAGTCCACGCGGCGCGGTCATTCGCATCGCCATCGCCCTTGCTGGCGAAATCAGCGGCCTTGAGTTCGCCGCTGGCGAAGCGGGCGCGCTGCGTCTCGAAGAACTTCACTAGCTGCGCGCGTTCGTCGGCGGAGGGCGGACGCGTGAGGCAGCGGCGGAAGAGGTTTTCCACGCGGCTCTCGATGCTGCCGGACTGTGCGGCGAGCTGGCGGCCAAGCGCTTGCGCAGCTTCGAGGATGACTGTGTCGTTGAGCAGCGTGAGCGCTTGGAGCGGCGTGTTCGAGACATCGCGGCGGGCGAGGCAGGCTTCGCCGCTGGGGCCGTCGAAGGTGTTGAACATCGCGTAGGGCGCGGAGCGCTTCGCGAACGTGTAGAGGCCGCGCCGGTAGCGGTCCTCGCCCTGGCTCTCGTCCCATGACTTGCCGCCATAGACGCCCTCCTGCGTGACGCTCGCGGGCTGTGGCGGAAAGACGCTTGGCCCACCGACCTTCGGCGAGAGCAAGCCGCTGGCGCGCAGGACAGAGTCGCGGATGAGTTCGGCGTCGAGGCGCGTGCGAGGGAAGCGGGAGAGCAGGCGGTTGCCTGGGTCGAGGGCCGAGAGCCGAGAGTCGAGAGCTTTCGACTCCTGTTGATACGTCGCACTGGTGACGATGAGTCTATGCAACTGTTTCAATGACCAGCCTTGTTTCATGAACTCCACCGCCAGCCAGTCCAGCAACTCCGGATGCGTGGGCGCATCGCCTTGGAGGCCGAAGTCCTCGGTCGTGCGCACGATGCCGCGTCCGAAAAATGCCGCCCACTGGCGGTTGACGGTCACGCGCGCGGTGAGCGGATTCTCGGGCGAGACCAGCCACTGCGCGAAGCCCAGCCGATTCGTCGGCGCGCCGGAAGGCAACGGATTCAGCACGCCAAGCACGGCGGGCGAGACCGGCTCTTTCGGCGACAAGAATTCGCCGCGATGATGACGGAAGGTCGGACGCGGATTCTCCGGCGGGCGTTCGCGTAGGACGAGTGTGGTCTGGTGCGCGGGCGGTTTGCGGAGTTTTTCGATCTCGGCCCGCGCGGCTTTCAACTCGGGAGCGATGAGGAGGAATTGGTTTCGCAGCTTCGTCATTTGCCCGGCGGTGAGCTGGGCTTCCGGAATGCGCAACAAGGCCTCGACCTCGTCAGGCATTTCGCTCGCGGCGGCTTGCGCGTCGCTTGTGGACGAAATGCGGAAGCGGCCCAGCGAGCACGCGTAGTGGCGACCGAACTGAAGCTGGACTTCCAAGTCACCCGCCGCCGCTAGCGGCTGGGCGAAGTAAAAGACAGCAACGTGTCGCTCGCCGAAACGCTCGAACACGCCCCAGCCCGTCTCTGGATTCCCGTCAATCGCCAGCGCCGCAGAAGACCTGTCGCCGCCGAGCCAAATCTTCGCGTAGGTCTGCGAGGCGCGCGCGAGCTTCACCGGCTGGCCATCGGCCTTCACGCGAAACTCACCGAGGAAGAAGTCGCCTTTCGGCCCTTCATAGTAGGCCATGCCTGGGCCGTGCGCGGGCAGGCGGTCGTCGGGCAAAGCCTCGAGGCGCAACGCCGTGGTGCCGGCGGGCACGTTGCGGAAGCGCAGCGTGTAAGTGTCGTTTTTGCTGATGTCGCCGCTGGCGAAGATCGAGTTGTCAGGTTGCACGGTGAGCAGCGGCAGGTTCGACTTCGCCTCGTCGGGCCGGAGCGTGGTCCACGGCACGGCGCGGGCGCGTTCGGTGGTGAGCCACGCGGAAAACATCTTCTCCAAGTTCTCTGCGGCTGAAAGTTGCGGCGTGGCTTTGGTGCCCGCCGGAAATTTGCTCGGCAGCTCGGCCAGCAGCACGGCGGCCCGTTCAAGATTCTTGCGGTGTTGCTCCTCCAACGTCGCGTCCGGCAAATCGAGGTCTGGCTCGTCGGCGTTGTTGAGGAAGGCCATCATCGAATAATACTCGGTGTGCGGGATGGGGTCGTATTTGTGCGTGTGGCATTGCGCGCAGCCGATGGTGAGACCGAGCCAGGTCGTGCCGGTGGTGGCGACGCGGTCGGTCATCGCGTAGAAGCGGAATTCCAGCGGGTCAATGCCGCCTTCCTCGTTGAGCATGGTGTTGCGGTGGAAGCCCGTCGCGACGAGCGGATCCAAACCTCGGGCGGCGAACCTTGAGCTTTGAGCCGCCGAAAGGAGGTCGCCTGCTAGCTGGTGAATCGTGAATTGGTCGAACGGCAAATCCTGGTTCAGCGCACGAATGACCCAGTCGCGCCACGGCCAGATGTTGCGCGGGCGGTCCTTCTCGTAGCCGTTGGTGTCGGCGTAGCGTGCGAGGTCGAGCCACTTGCGCGCCCAGCGCTCGCCGTAGTGCGGAGAGGCGAGGAGTTTGTCTGCGAGATTTGCGATTGCCGTTTGCCGTTTGCCGATTGATGCGGACTTCACGAACGCGTCCGCCTCCTCCGGCGTCGGCGGGAGGCCGATCAAGTCGAGGTAAAGGCGGCGGACCAACGTGAAGTCATCGGCGGGCGGCGACGGCTTCAACCCCGCTTGCTCCAGCCGCGCGAGAAGGAAGTGGTCAATCGCGTTCTGTGGCCAGTTCGCTTGCTTCACTTTCGGCAGCGGGGCCTGCTTCGGCTTGATGAAGGCCCAGTGCGGCTGGTAGCCCGCGCCGGAAGCGACCCAGCGCTTGAGCAACTGCTTGTCAACTTCAGACAGTGATTTCTTTGCCTCCGGCGGCGGCATTGCGTCGGCGTGGTCTGTTGCGAAGATGCGGCGCAAGAGTTCGCTCTTCTCCGGTTTGCCGGGGACGACAGCGACTTTGCCAGACTTCGCGGGCTTGAGCGCGGACTCGCGGAGGTCGAGGCGCAGGCCGGCCTTGCGCGCGTGTTCGTCGGGACCGTGGCAGGCGAAGCAATTGCGCGAGAGCAGCGGGCGGATTTCGCGCTGGAAATCCGGCGCGGAAGAAGCGGCAAATGTGTTGAACGTCAGCCCGAGGAAGGCGGCGAGTGCGGTGGCGATTCGTTTCACGCGACTGGTCACGGTGAAAGACTAGACGGTGACGAGCGTGTTGGGAATGAGGGAAAGTAGAAGCGCGGACGCTACTTCGCGGACTCGTAAAAGCGAGCGAAGCCGCGCGACTCTGTGGCCTCGACGACTTCACCAGGCTTGCGCACGACGCGGGCAGATGCGCCCGGTGTGGACGCAACCAGCGCGAGTCCGCGTCGCGGGCCTACGACGCAGATCGTGGTCGAAAGGCTGTTCGCCGTCAGGCAATCCGGCGCGATGACGACGACGAGGCTGTGGTCGGTCATGCCGAGGCCCGTGTGCGGGTCCACGATGTGCGAGTAGCGCTTGCCGCCCAGTTCGACGTGTTGGAACAAATCGCCGGAGGTCGCGAAGCCGCAGTTGTGCAACGAGAGAAAGCGCGTGGGCGGCGCGCCGGGCGCGTCGAGCGGCGCGAGTTCGATGCGCCAACCGGCGCGGTTTGGAGGTGCGTCGCCGATGGCCATGTCACCGCTGCCGGTGACGAGCGCGCGGGTGACGCCGTGCTGGCGCAGCACGCGCAGCGCTTCGTCCAGCGCGTGACCTTTCGCGATGGAGCCAAGGTCGAGACGCATTTCCGGCACGAGCAGCTTCGCCGTGCGTGCGCGCGGATCGAGGACCAGTTTCTCCCAGCCGACGCGCGACTTCGTTTCTGCGATGACTTCGGACGAGGGCAGCTCACGCTGCCGGCGTGCGCGCCGCCAGACTTGCACCAGCGGCCCGACGGTAATGTCAAACGCGCCGTCCGAGCGGCGCGACATTTCCTGCGCCACGACGAGCAGGCGCCAAAGCTCATCGCTCACTCTCACCGCCCGTCCGCTTCCAGAAGTGTGCGAGAGCTTCGTCAACTCGCTGTCGTCCTCGTAGTCGCTGAAGACCTGGTTCAACTCCGCGACACGCGCGAAGGCGGCGCTGGCAGCGGCGTTGGCGAGGAACTCAGTCTCCGCGTAGAGCACGATGCGGAAGGGCACGCCCATCTGCGGCTGCTCGAACTCGAAGCGCCGCAACGGACGCGGCTGGTGATGGGACACGCAACCGCCCGCAGCCAAGGCCAGCAGCCCGGCGAGCGCGGTTCGCCGGGACGGCGCGGCGGATTCCCGGTTGCGGAGGAAGGCCGAGTTGCTACTTTGGCGCGGGCGCGGGCGAAGCATCGCGCCAGCCGCTTACACACCATGAACCCTGAAGTCATCAACAAAATCTGGGACGAAGGCATCAAGTTTCTCTTTGATAACGGTCCCCGGCTGGCCTCGGCCGTCGCCATTTTCATCGTCGGCATCCTTGCTTCACGATTCGGTGGCAAGGCGCTTCTTACGTGGTTGAACAAGCGCGACCTTGAGCCGCCCTTGCGCATCCTCATCGTGCGCGTCGCCAAGCTGCTCATCCTGGCCTTCGCGCTCCTCCTCGCGGCGGGCACTGCGGGCATGAACATCACGCCGCTCGTCACCGGCCTCGGCGTGGCGGGTGTGGGCGTGGGCCTCGCGTTGCAAGGCGTGCTCGGCAATCTCATGGCAGGTTTGCTAATTATTTTCACCAAACCCTTCCGCGTCGGCGAATACATCGAGATTCACGGTGTGCATGGACAGGTTCATGCCATCGAACTCTTCTCCGTCATCCTCGTTCACGCCGACAAGTCGCGCATCGTGATCCCGAACCGCAAGGTCATCGGTGAGATTCTTCACAACTACGGCTCCATCCGGCAGCTCGATCTCAGCGTGGGCGTGGCTTACGCGACCGATTTGACCAAGGCGTTCAACGTGGTCAACGCCGTGCTGGCGCGCACGCCGATGGTGCTGAAAGACCCGGCTCCCGTCGTGGGCGTCGCCGCGTTCGGCGATTCCGCCATCAACCTCGCTGTGAAGCCGTGGACGAAAGTTGCGGATTACGGCGCGGCATCGGCGGAGGTGAACAAGGGCATCGCGGAGGAATTCCGCAAGCAGGGCATCGAGATTCCTTTTCCGCAGCGGGAAATCCGCGTGCTGAACGGCGGCGCGTTCAAGGCGGCGTGAGCCCGTGTGAGCCCGTGCCGGCGACTTGCAGTCGCCGTCCACAGTGCCCAGCACTCCAAGGCGGCTCCGCAGCGCATCCTCCCACAGACGGCGACTGCAAGCCGCCGGCACGCGTCACTTCCCGAACGCGTAGAGCGCCGTGGACGTGCGGACGTAGAGCACGTTCTCCATGAGCGCGGGCGTTGCCGCAATGCGTTCGCCGAAGTCGGCTTGATGAAGAATTTGCGGGGCATCACCACCGGCTGCGAGCACGGTCAGTTTCCCGTTTAGTGATGCGACGAAGATGCGTCCGTCCGCCGCGACGGGCGACGAGTAGTAGCTGCCGATGGCGTTGAGGCGCTCCTGTTGATAGTGAATCTTGCCGGTTTTCGCGTCGAAGCTCGACGCCATGCCACCGTCCTTCACGAGGTAGATGCGGCCCCGGTAGAGCAGCGGAGACGGCACATACGGGAGGCCGCGCGTCTGCTTCCATGCGACGGCGTCCTCGCTCAACTCGCCCTTGCCGCCGGGTTTCACGGCCACGAGCACGTTCTCGCCCTTGGCCATCATCGCGCGCAGGCCCTCGATGTCCTCACGCGTCAGCACGCCGTCGTGGTTCAAGTCCTGCGCGCGGAAGAACGGCTCCAGGTCCGTGCCTTTCGCTTCCTCGGGCGTGATTTTGCCGTCGCGGTTCTTGTCGTATTTCTCCGCCGTTTGTTCCCACGTCGGCATTGGAAAATCGCTTTTGCCCGGCGACCAGCCGGCGAAGAACAGCAAACCGTCGCCTGCCACTGGCGTAGTGCAGACGAACGAAGGCATCCCCGCCAGCGACCAGCGCTCCGCGCCGCTCTTGACGTCGTAGGCCTTGAGCTTCATCGAGCCGGACATGATCACCTCGTCCGCGCCGCCGTTCTTCCAAAGCATCGGCGAGCCGAAGCCGGGACCGACATCAACGCGCGGTGCTTCCCAAAGTTTTTTGCCGGACTTCAAATCCACGGCGAGCAGCGAGCACGGGCCGGCCTGGTCGCGGTTCACGAGCACCACGCCGCCCGCGAGCGCCGGCGAGCCGCCGGAGCCGAAGCCGCCGGGCGTCTGGATGACCGGGAGCTTGTGCTGCCAAAGTTCCTTGCCGGCGAAATCGTAGGCCACCAGCCCGCACGAGCCGAAGTAACTGACGACAATTTTACCGTCCGTCGCGCACGTGGAAGCGGCGGGGCTACCTTCTGAAGGCAGGAACTCCTCCAACTTCTCGGCGGGTGCGGAGCGTTTCCAGAGCAGCTTGCCGTCGCGACGTGCGTGGCAACGCGTCTCCAATTTCCCGTCGGCGAAAGCGGTCAGAAAAATCCGGTCGCCCCACACGCAGGGCGAGGAGATGCCCGAGGGCACGGCGACTTTCCAAAGCTGGTTCTTGCCGGGGCCGAACTCCGCGGGCGGCTTGGCGGTGTCGGAGACGCCGGAACAGTTTGGTCCACGGAACTGTGGCCACCACGCCTCGGCGGCGGGGGCGGACGTGTGGGCGAGGAGGCAGAGGGTCAGGAGCAGGGAGTTTACTTTCATGGCGGCGGAAATATGCCGGAAGACGGGCGGCTGGCAACCCCGTTTGCGTCCCAATTTTCCGTCAGCGGCAGTTGGTCGCAACGCTCACGGGAAAAGCAGCTCGCGAATCTGCGGGACGCTCGCGGTGCCAGTGGTGCCGAGCTGGTGGATGACGATGGACGCGGCGGCGTTGGCGAGTTCGATGGACTCGCGAAGTGTCGCGCCGGCTGCGAGAGCGGCGGTGAGATTCGCTGTGACGGAGTCGCCCGCGCCGACGATGTCAATCTCGCCGCGCAAGGGATGACACGGGACGTGCTCGACCTCGCCGTTCGGGCCCGCGCCAACTATGCCGTGCTCCGCCAAGGTCACGAAAACCTCGCGCCTGATACCCGACGCGAGAGCAGATGCGGATCGCTTCGCAGCCTCCACGGAAAGCGATTGGCTGTCTCCGATCAAAGCCGCGAGTTCGGTTCCATTCATCTTAAAGGTGACCGGAGGATACCCGCGCAAGCCGCGCCGACAGTCGGCGATGACTGGCGTGCCAGGATCGCCAATGGGGAATTGTCCTAACAGCGGAAGGATTCGGGCGGTCACGACACCAGTGTCCGGGATGTCCACTTGATCCATCACTGCCACGCCATCCACTTTCATCCGCAGAGCACAGATGGAATTCCAAATGTCGCCGATGAGAAGAGCCGGAGTCGGTTCCCAGTTTTTTGAATCGAGCCGGTTCAACTCCTGCGGGGGCTGGCCCGGATGCAGCACGAGCGGCTTGCAATAGGTGAAGGTTCGTCGCAGCGGAGAGCGATGGAAGTGGTCGAGCTTCACGCCGGGCATGGCGGCGAGCGCGCGATGCAACTCGAATCCTTCGCCGTCGTCGCCACAGAATCCGACCGGCCAGATCGTTCCCACGCCCAGCGCACAGAGGTTGTTCAAGATTGTGCCGGCAGCGCCGGGCTGTGAGCGCACACGCACGACGTTGTGGACGGGCAGGCCGGTCTCGATGGAAATCTCCGCCTTCGCCGGGTCAATCTCCAGATACCGGTCGAGACAGAAGTCACCCACCAGCGCGAGGCGCAGCGAGGCGTAGCGGTCGGTGATTTCAGCGAAACGGGCGGGAGTCATGGAAGGGGATTAGCCGCGAGAGGACGCAGAGTTCGCAAAGCAGAATTCCCTTTGTGCTCTTTGTGTTCTTTCGAGGCAAAAAGTTTCTTCACCACTTGTAGCGCGGTTCGGGTTCGGGGTTGCCGATGTCAGGAACCTCCTTCGTCGCGGTGCGGCCGTGGAGGGTTTCGAGTTTGTGGAAGAGGTGGTGGAGGAAAGCCACGTTGTCGCATTGCGCGTAGTGCATCACGCCGCCCATGCGCGAGAAGCTCTTGCAGAAGCGCAGGTAGTAGGCCGGGTTGTCGCGCGGCGGCTCGCCCTTGGTCCAGTCCCAGTTGCCGCCGTCCTGCAAGTCCACGACGTAGATGCTGTGGCCGCTGACGATGGGACGGCCATTTTGCAGGCGCAGGTTGTTGACGCAACTGATGCTCTTCTCGAAGACCTGCGGCCCCATGATGGCCGAGCCGACGCTCAAGACCACGCCGCCATCAAGCCGCTCCACCGAGCCGCCGAACAGCGCGAAGTCCACGCCCGCCGCGCGCCCGATGACGCCGCCGTTGAACCACGGATGGTTCGCGATGATGTCGTAGCCAATGCCCGGATGCACGGTGAAGGGCACGTCGTGGCGCGCGGCTTGCGCGAGCACGCTGGAATTGCGGTGTGGGTGCGTGACGATGTGCGGGCCGGGCTTGAGGCCGAAGCGCTGGATCGCTTGCAGCAAGTCCGCGCGTGCAGAGGTGAGCGGGTGACTTGGCTCGGTGGAAATTAGCTTCGTCAGCTCGGCCTCGGTCGGGATGAAGCCGCCGTCCTCGTAGATGAACTTGCCGAGCGCCTTGCCGTAGCCGAAGCCGCGCACGGCTCCGAGCATCAACGCGAGGTGAATGTAACGCCCCGTCTCATCCCACGTGCCGAAGCTGCCGGTCGCGACATTGTCGCGGACGCTCTCGGTCGAGCGACCCAGCCAGGAGAATTCCCAGTCGTGAATCGTCCCCGCGCCGTTCGTGGCGAGGTGCGTGAGGAAGCCGCGGTCCAGCATCTGGCCGAGCAGGAGTTGGCCGCCGTTCTTCACGAGATGCGCGCCGTAGATGAACATCACCGCCGCGCCGCGTTCGAGCGCGGCCTGGATGTCGCGGGCGCAACGCTCGATGAGCGCGGCGTTGAAGTCGCTTACCGGCGGCGGCGTGAGCGTCGGCTCGATGAGCACTTCGTCCACGGTGCTCATGCTCTTGCGCTGCGCGAGCGGGAAGACGCGGACGTGGGAAAGGTCGAGAGGAGCGGTTGGTTGCATCAGCGGCGCGAGGCTAGCGGCTGTGCCGCCAAGCGCAAAGCTGAACCTGAAGGAGGGTTCTTTAGTTGGCGAGACGGACGGGACGCGCTGTGCTGCTAAAAACAAACCGGGCGGGAGCGGCACACGACGCACACTCCCGCCCGGGGCCAGTCCACTCGGGCTGGCAAAAGCATTTTATCGGTAGGGCGCGTCTGTCCTCAGCGCGCCGCTGCGGTGTCCATATCGCATGGGAGTTTCGTTCGTCTCGGGGGCGGCGGGGTGAGGACACCCACGCCCTACCAACCCTATTGCGAGCGCAGGCGGTAAAAGGTCGCGTTGCTGTCAAAGGGCAGGCGCAAGGTGCGGCCCGCTCCGTTCCTAGTGACGGTGTTGCCCACGCTCTGCCAGACCGGATTCCGAAGGCTGCTCGTTTTATCCACACCGAGTAGGTTGGCGTCTGAATGCCAGTTTAGCTCGATGTAATTGGTGCCTTTGGTCTGCGTCAGCGCGGGAGCGGACACGGTGATGGCGGCGAGGGTGCCGGTGCTGTTGGTGCCGGTGTTGGTCAGGCCGGCGCCGATGGCGGTGGTGGCGAGGCTCGCGGTGGCGACCGTGCCGGTGGCGTTGGGGACGACTTTGAGTTGGATGCGGGCCTTGTTGCCGCTGGCGAGCGGGCCGACGGTGTAGAGCACGCTGCCGTTCGTGAGCACGCCGGAACCTTGCGTGCCGGTGATGGAGAGCACCTGCAAGCCGCTGGGCACGGGCAGACTGACGGTGATGCCATGCGCGGCTCCAGGGCCATTGTTGGTGACGGCAAACTCATGGACCGAGGCGACATCATGCGTCGCAACGGTGTCCCGGCTAACCGTGCCGAAGGAAAGCGCCGCGGATCTGGATGCTTCGGCTGATTTCGGAGATAGGGAAGTATTAAAAGTAAGATAATTCGCGACTTCCATCGCGTTACCAGCATCATCTTTGAGCGCCAAGCTCCACCTAGGAGATTCGGCACCATTCATGCCAGTGAAGTAAATCAAAACCTGCGAATTTGTCAGAGACCTCAAGGAGCTCCAAAGCACAGTATTCGTTGCACTCGTAAAATATTCCGCAAGGTTATGTGGAATATCGGCTGGAGGATTTACGAAAAATTGAACGAACTCATCCATCGTATAAAGTGGTTCTGCGAGCTGTTCAATGCCATCTCGATAAAGAGTGAGCGAGGAAAACGCCTTATCCCTTGTTAAATCTTTCGCTCCACACATGATATAACCAACTTTGCGCGTATTGCCATCAGAATTAAAATTTGGCGTGTAGGAGACCTCTGCGAAACAGGGCAGCAGGCATTTGGTTCCATTTTCTGCGATGCAA
>CAYZJP010000050.1:17027-32820 GCA_964478755.1 uncultured Klebsiella sp. | reverse complement strand
TTTCATCAACCGTTCGGACAGCTCGCGCTTCTTCGCGGCGAAGGCGGGATTGGCGGCGAGGTTCTTCACCTGGTCGGGGTCGCTTTTCAGCTCGTAGAGTTCCTCGGCGGGGCGTTTGGCGAAGGCGAGATCGAAGTGTCCTTTCCATTGCGCGTCGCGCTGGTGTTCGATGAGCCAGGTCTTCGTGGGGCTGGCGTCCATGTCTGGAAACGCGGCAAAGGTGCTGCGGTCAATCGCCTTCAGGTCCGGGGTGGAGTCCGCTGCGGAATAAGGTGCGCCCATCGGCCAGCGGTCAGGCATGAAGTTGCGGATGTAGAGGAAGTCCGCCGTGCGCAGGGCGCGCATGGGATACGGCAGGTTGCCCTCGCGCGCCGCAGCCACGTGCCGCTCGCGGCCCGCGACGATCCAGTCGCGGCTCGCGTCCACGAGGCCGCTCTTGTCGGACTTGAGCAACGGCACGAGACTTTTGCCGTAGAGATTCTCCGGCGGTTTCACGCCGCCGATTTCGAGGAAGGTCGGGCACAAGTCCGGCAGGCGCACGAGGTCGGTGACGACGCGACCCGCTTTCCCGCCCGGCCAGCGGACGACGAGCGCGACGGCGGTGCCGTGGTCGTAGAGATTGCACTTGCCGCTCGTCACGCCGGGCATCCCGTGGTCGCCGCTGAGAACGACGACGGTCCGTTCGAGTTCGCCGGATTCTTCGAGGCGCTTCATCAGCACGCCCACGTAGGCGTCCACCGCCTGCGACTCGCCGAGATAATCCGCAAAATCCTCCCGCACCTCCGGCACGTCCGGCACGAACTTCGGCAGCTTGCCCCGGAGCGCGTCCGGCTCGATGCCCCAGAGTTTTTTGCCGCTGCCCTTGATCCATGTGCGATGCGTCGTGGTCGTGCCCATCCAGTAGAGCCACGGCTGGCCGGGTCTTCGGGCGGCGAGGAAGTCGTCGAAGTTGCCGCGCACCTGTGCGAGGATTTCGTCGCGCGCGGCGGCGACAGTCATGCCTTTCGCCACGCGCGCGGTGGCCTCCTCGGAGAAGTTGTTGCACGCGTTGCCGGCCTTCTGATACGCGTATTGCTGCCCGCCGAAACCCGCGTCCGCAGGTGTGCCGGGACTCCAGACCTTGAAACTCTTGCCGATGTGATAGCCGGAGTCGCGCAGCAGCAGCGGGAATGTGGGAATGCTGCTGTCCCACACCGCGCCCTGCAAAATCGCGCCGCGCCCCGTCTGGAAAAAGTAGCGGCCCGACAGCAACGAGCTGCGGCACGGCGTGCAGCTCGGCGCGTTGACGAAGGCGTTCTTGAACAGCACGCCCTCGCGCGCCACGCGATCCACGCTCGGCGTCTGGATGACGTCGTTCAGGGTCGGGCGGCCATCGAGTCCCCTGTAGCAACTGGCATAACGCCCCCAGTCATCGGCGAACATGAAGAGGATGTTCAGGCGCGGGGCATCGGCGGCCAAAGTCCGGCCTGCCGAGCAGATCAGCCCTGCCAAAAGCACTAGCGCGCGAATCGTGATGCTCATGCCACGACCTTAACGGAACCACCCGCAAGAGCGCAGCGGAAAAATGACTTGACCCGCGTCCTCCCAAGAATTCGTATGGCACCTGAAGCTACCCATGAACCCAACGCGAACAGTTGAAAGCCGCAGGGCCTTCACCCTCATCGAACTGCTCGTCGTCATCGCCATCATCTCGATTCTGGCCGGGATGCTGTTGCCGGCTTTGGGGAAGGCCAAGGCCAAGAGCAAGGCCATCGCCTGCACGAACAACCTGCGGCAGATCGCCATCGGCTCGACCCTTTACTCGGATGCGTGCGATGACCGGATCGTCAAGCTCTGCACGGACACGGCGAACCCGCCGTTGTTCATCCCGATGCCGCCCGGGACACCCATACTGCCCAGCGCCACGCGGGTCTGGTGGATGGATTACATCCGACCGTTCTTCGGCGCCACGATCGCGAGCTACCAGTGTCCGGGATATGAGTTCAAGGACGCGGGCAACACGCCTGCCTTCGGGGTGGGGATCGCTTATACGGAACTGGCCACCACCTGGAGCGATGCCACGGTCGTGCGTGTCCAGGCGGTTTCCCAACCGTCGGCCACGATAATTTACGCGGACTGCGCGCTGCTCGTCGCCGAGCCGCTGCCCGGCAACCAGACCGAGCCGGACCCCGACAAGTGGGTGTCCAGCTCGCTGGCTGTGGGCACGCGACCGTATTACTTCAAGTCGCCTGGCAGCATTCTCTCGGGCGTCCCCGGCGACCCGAGCACGCCGCGGCCCATCAACCGGCACAACCAGCGCGCCAACATGGGCTTTGTTGACGGTCACGTGGAAGCCATGCGCAACAGTCAGGCCGGCTGGCTCCTGCCGCGCGGCGACCCCCGAGCGCTGTGGGACAAGTGAGCTGGAGCCACGCGCACCGGACGAATCGCCATTCCGTGAGGACACTGCTTTTGCTCTCGTTGTTGTTGGTCGTCGTGCCCGGCTGCAAGAAGCGGTCCGCTCCGGCAGCTCCCGCGAACGCCCAGCCCGCCGCACCTGCGGACCCGCAAAAGGACACCGCCGAACTCACGATGGCCGTGCGCGCCTACTACCTGTCCCAAGGGAAACACCCGGCCACACTGGATGACTTGGTCCAAGCCCGCTGCATCTACCGGTTGCCCACTCCGCCGCCGGGCAAGAAATACGCCCTCGACACGAAGAAGCTGGAGGCTGTCCTCGTGGACCAGTGACCTCGCCGTCTTGCCATCGCCAGACACAGGCGGTATGTGCTTCAGCAGTTCCGCTCAGTTTCAGCAATGGACTCATCCTGCTCGATGATGCTGGCAGCACCAGCAGCAGCCGGAGATTCTACCGCATGATTGAGGAATGATCTCGCTCGGTGTTAATTGCCGCAAAATTTTAGCCGGAGAACTTCACCTGCAATTCGCTCCACGCTAACCAAACCGCCTCCTCGCGCGTCCTTCTCCCCGCACCAAGCACCAACTTATGACTCCGACACGCCTGCTCCTTCTCTTGCTCGTTAGCCTGATCTCTCTCTCGTCCGGCCTCCGCGCCGCTGACGCGAAGAAGCCGAACGTCCTCTTTATCGCCGTGGACGACCTGAATCACTGGGTCGGCCACCTCGGGCGCAACCCGCAGACCAAGACGCCGAACATTGATCGCCTCGCGAAGATGGGCGTGACCTTCACCCACGCGTATTGTGCCGCGCCGGTCTGCAACCCATCCCGCGCTGCGCTGATGTCTGGCCGCCGCCCCGGCGAGACGGGCGTGTATGACAACGGCCAGAACTGGATGCCCGTCGTGCCGAAGGAGCAGACGCTCACGACGCAGTTTCTCAAAGCGGGCTACAACGTCTTTGGCTCGGGAAAAATTTACCACGCGAGCGCGCACCGCGAGGGCGAGTGGACGGAATATTCCGACCGCGACGGCGGCGGCGGGGCTTTGAAGTTCGCGGCGTCAGCAAAGAACGACGGCGTGGGTGGCATCAAGTTCGCGCCGTTGGACTGCGAGGACAGCGCTCTGCCCGATTACAAGATTGCCAGCTACGGCATCGAGAAGCTCGGCCAGAAGCACGACAAGCCTTTCTTCCTCGCCGTCGGTTTGCACAAGCCGCACATGCCGTGGAACGTGCCGCAGAAGTATTACGACCTTCATCCGCTCGACAAAATCGAGCTGCCGCCCTACCGCGAGGATGACTTGGACGACATCCCTCCCGGCGGCATCAAGATGGCCAAGCCGCAGGGCGACCATGCGCAGATGCTTGCGTCCGGCCGCTGGAAGGAAGCCGTGCAAGGCTACCTCGCCGCGATCACTTTCTGCGACGCGCAGGTGGGCCGCTTGCTCGACGCCTTCGACAAGTCCGCCTATCACGACAACACGGTCATTTGTTTCTGGGGTGACCACGGCTGGCATCTTGGCGAGAAGCATCACTGGCGGAAATTCGCGCTCTGGGAAGAGTCCACGCGCGCGCCGTTCATCTGGGTCGTGCCCGGCATGACGCAACCCGGCGGCCGCTGCGACCGCACGGTGGATTTCATGGGCGTTTACCCGACACTCTGCCACCTCGCCGGACTTCCCGTGCCTGCGCACGCGAAGGGCGCGGACCTCCGTCCGCTGCTCGCCGACCCGAAGGCGAAGTGGGACCTGCCCGGCATCACGACTTATCACTTGAACAACCACGCCATCCGCACCGAGCAGTTCCGCTACATCCATTACAACGGGGCCGACGGCGAGGAACTCTACGACCACGCGAAGGACGAATACGAGTGGACCAATCTCGCCACCAACCCGGCGTTCGCCGCGCAGAAGGCAGCGCTCGTGAAACTCATGCCCAAGGACAACGCGCCCGAACTCCCGCGCACCCAAGGCTCCGGCGAGGAAGGCGAACCGCAGAAGAAGAAGGGCAAGGCGAAGAACAAATAGTCCCGCAGCTTTGGGGTCGCGTTCTCCCGATGCGGCCCGGGACGACGCGGTTGCGCACAGTCGTCCGTTCTATTATTTCGAGCCAACGCAAGTTCGCGCCAACGCGACATTGCGGCTTGCCACGGCGGGGTGGTTTCGCTTACAAGACTACGGATGCCGTTGCCGTTCTTCAGCAGCTTTGAGAAGAAGCGCGACCAGGTGATGGTGATAGACCTTGGGGCGAAGGTTACCAAGGCCGTGCACCTGGCCCGCAAGGCCAATGGCTTTACTCTGAACAGTTTCGCGCTGGTGGATGCGCCAGTGTTTGACAAGGGCCTCAACGTCGGCCCCATGGCGGACCATCTCAAGGCGGTGACGCAGGTGCTCAATGCCCGCCTCAAGCCCGTGAGCCTGGCCATCGGGGTTGAAAGCTCGCTGCTGCGTCATGCGGACATGCCGGTGGTCACAGCGCATGACATGCGCCAGATGCTCAAGTTCAGCAGCAAAAATTATCTCCAGCAGGATTTGTCGGACTGCCTCTTCGATGTGCACATGATGGCGGGCGCCGCGCAGGCTCCGCCCAAACCAGACGCGCCGAAAGGTGGCAACCTCAAGATGCGCGTGCTGGTGGGTGCGGCGAAGAAACAGATCGTCGCCGATTTGAAGGAGTCGGCGGAACAGGCGGGGCTGGAGGCGGACCAGATCATCCCGAGTTTCATCGGGCCGGCGAACGCCTTTGAGCTGTCTCAACCCGAGGTGTTCGGCAAAGAAGTTGTGGCGCTGGTGGACGTGGGCCACAAGAACACGACGATCTGCATCCTTTACAACGGCGAACTGACCTTGAGCCGGGTGGTGGCGTTCGGATCAGGCAAGCTCACCCAGGGCATCTCCGAGGCGCTGGGCATGAGCATGGAGGAGGCGGAAGGCGCGAAGGTCACGATGCCGCCAGAGGTGGAGTCCGTCGCACAATCGCTGCTCGCGCCGCTGGGCCGCGAGCTGCGGGCCTCGATTGATTTCCACGACCACCAGCGGGACCGCGCCGTGAGCCAGGTGTTTTTCTCGGGCGGGGCCTCGCGCAACGCGCAGATCGTGCAGGCACTGCAAGTTGAGCTGATGGTGCCATGCCAGACGTGGAACCCGACCGCTGGCATGACGATGAACCTGCCGCCGCAATTGCTTGGCGAGATTGAGTCCGTCGCGCCGCAACTGACCGTGGCCGTGGGCGCGGGACTGGCCGCCTTATAGACCATGCCGATTCGCATCAATCTGCTGGCCGAAGAACAGTATCTCGCCGAGATGCGCCGGCGGGATCCGGTCAAGCGCGCCGCGTGGCTCGGCGGCTTCCTGGTTTTCCTCATGCTGCTGTGGGTGGGCTGGCTGCACTTCAGCATGCATAACGCGAAGAATGCGATGGCGGGCCACGAGGCCTCCTTCCAGCGGATTGAGAAGGCGTCCAAGGAGACGGGCGACCAGATCAAGAAGGCGGGTGACATCGAGCGGAACATTCACAGCCTGAATCGCATGGTGACCAACCGCGTGTTGTGGTCCGCGTGCATGAACGCGCTGCAAGAATGCGCGTTGAACCAGATCCAGGTAACGCGCATCCGCGCCGAGCAGAGCTACAACGTGCAGCCCGCCGTCCTCTCGAAGGAGCGCGGCAAGAGCAAGCCGGCCAGCTCGACCGAGCACATCGTGCTGGTGATCGTCGCGCGCGACTACGGGCGCGCGGAGGACGAAGGCTCCGCCAAGTTCAAGGACCGGATCAAGGACCATCCCTGGTTCAAGCAGTATCTGGCCAAGGAAAATCCGATCTCCTTCAAGGGCTTCAGCAATCCCACGCCGGACAAGGACGACCCGTCGCGCGTCTTCGTCTCGTTCACCATGGAATGCGCCTTCGCCGACCAGGTGCGCAACTGACATGATCAGCGAAATCAAAGCGCTCTCGGCCGAGAAGAAGCAGCACCTCATCGCGGTGGCGATGGGGACTGGCATGGCGCTGGCGCTGGTGTATTTCCTCCTGATTTCACCGGCCCAGGAGACCCTCAAGAAACTGGGCACCCAGATCGCCGAGGCCGAGAAGAAATACACCGACGCGGACCGGCTGGTGAAGCGCACGCAGGCCGTGCGTGATGAAATGGAGAAGCTCGAGGAGCATCTGTCCGCCATCGAGGCCGGCATGGTCACCGGCGATCCCGTGCTGTGGATTCGCTCCACCGAAAACAAGTTCCGCTCGCAGGCCCCCTACAAGGTTGAGATTCCAAACTTCCCCTTCCGCGGCCAGGGCGAGATGAGCATGATTCCGGAGTTTCCCTACAAGGCTGCGGGCTACGGCTTCAGCGGGACGGCCTACTTCCACGACCTTGGCAAATATCTTGCCGACTGGGAGAACCAGTATCCTTATATGCGTGTGTTGAGCTTGGACATGACGCCGGAAGAAACCGCCAGCATCGGCGGCGGCGAAGAACGCGAGAAACTCGCCTTCACCTTCGAAGTGTCCGCCCTCGTCAAACCGGCCAAACGCAACTGACCGTGAAGCCCGCCGTCCAACCTTTCCGCCGTGTCCTGGCCCTCGCCTTGGCGCTCACGGTGGCGTCGGGCTTGGCGCTCGCGGCGGACAAGAAGGACGAGAAGAAACCGGACGACAAAAAAACGCCGGACACCAAGAAGGCCGCCGATCCCAAGACCGCCGAGAAGACCGCCGCGCCCGCCACGAACGCCGTGCCGCTGGTCGTCCCTTTCCCCAAGGCGGTCTTCAGCACCGCGCTGGACACCGGCAAGGACCCTTTTTTTCCCGCCAGCAAACGCCGTTTTCCCAAGCCCCCCAAGCCCGTTGAGCCTCCCAAGCCGCCGCCCGCCACCACCACCAACCCGGTCGTCATCCCGCCGGTTGCGCTGACCAATCCGCCGCCCGCCACAGCCACCAATGTGGTCGTCGCCCCGCCTCCGCCCGATTTGCTCGGCGCTGCGAACCTCTCGCTGCGTGGGCTTGTCGGCACCAAGACCCGCCGCTTCGCCACCGTTCACAGCGGCGTCAAGAGCTACGATTTCGCCAAGGGCGAGGAAATGCTGATCCGGCTCCCCAACGAGAAACAGCTCAAGGTCCGTTGCATCGACATCGGCGAGCGCTCGGCGAAATTTCAAGTCGAAGGCGAAACTCAAATCAAAGAACTCTTTTTGCGAGAAGGACTCTGAGAACGTCCGGCGGCTCCGGCCGCCGGCCAACTGACCATGCGCATGAAAACGAAGTCCGTCCTCCTGCTGGCTGCGGGATTCCTCCTGCCCGCCCACCTGCTCGTGGCCCAGAACGCGCCGCCCGCGCAGCCGGCCCCCGCCGCGCCGCGCCCGGTGCAGCCCGTCCTCAGCCCGGAGGCCAAGGCCAAGGCCGCTGCCGACGCGAAGGAGGCGCTGCGCACCGAACGCGACAACGAGATGATCCTCGAACTCAAATACGACGACATGGAGCTGGTGGACTTGATCAAGAGCCTCGCGTTGCAGGCGGAGATCAACGTGCTCTTCGACCCCAAGCTGACCGCCGTGACCCGCGCCGCCGACGGCACGCCCGTCGCGCCCGCCAAAGTCCCCGCCTTCCGCATGACGAACGTCACCGCGCGGCAGGCGCTTGAGGCCATCCTCGCCAACAACAGCCTCCAGATGGTGCATGACCCGAAGACGAACACCTACCGCGTCGGCCCCAGGGACGCGATTGCAAAGGAACCGCTCGTCACCAAGATCATCGCCCTCAAATACACCAACCCCACCAACGTCGTCAGCATCCTCACCGCCGTTCTATCCACCGGTGCCAAGGTCGTTCCCGACCCGCGCACGCAGACCCTCATCATCTCCGCCACCGAGCGCGAGTGGGACTTTCTCACCGAGGTGCTGGAGCAGATTGACACCCCGACCATGCAGGTGCTCATCGAGGCGCGCATTTTGGAAACTTCCCGCAGCCCGCAGTCGCTCAAGGGCGTGGACTGGAGCGGCACCCTGCAAAACCAGCAGGTCGGCTTCGGCAACGGCAGCATCTCCGGTGTCAGCACCGCCACCCGCCCGGGCGCAACCACGAGCACGACCACCACCCTGCCCGGTGGCCGCACCATCACCAGTTCAACGACCGCTCCCTCGACCCTCACCGAAACGCTCACCACCTCCATCGGCGGCCTGGTCCCCGGCTTCAATGTCAGCACCCGCGACGGCCTCAACCCGGCGGTCGGCTTCCTCAACGCCGACGGTCTCCGCGCCACGCTCTCCTTCCTGAACACCGACACGGAGACGGAGGTCATCTCGACCCCGCGCTCTGTTATGATGGACGGCCAGACCTCGCGCCTTTCCGTCACACGTGCCTTCCCGATCTTCCAGACCACGCCGGGATCGGTGAACATACCCTCCACCACGACCATCACCTACACGAACCTCGGCACGATCCTCGAGGTCACCCCGCGCATCGCCGCCAACAGCAACATCTCGCTGAAGGTGGTGCCCGAGGTGTCGAACATTGACTCGAAGGACCGGCAGACCATCAACGGCCAGGTCAACGAGGCCAACGTCTATGCCATCCGCCGCATCGAGACGCAGGTGATGATCCCCAGCAGCCACACGCTGGTCATGGGCGGCCTCATCACCGACAACATCAACAAGGGCTACGTCAAGGTGCCCGGCCTCGGCGATCTGCCGGGCCTTGGCTGGGCGTTCCGCAAGGAGTCCAAGGTCCGCACCAAGGCCAATCTCCTCATCTTTGTCACGCCAACGCTCATCGAGGGCGGGCATTTCCAGGCGCCGAGCACGGACTTCCTCCAGGGCCAGACCACTCCGACAGCGGCGGACTTCCTCCAGCAGCGCCCGCCCGCGATGCAGGATAAACCCGATTCCTTTATGGACTCCGCCAAGCCTATAGAGAAGAGCAAGAAACCGGGCAGTCCGGACAAATAACGGGCCGACCCACGCACCCACTTCATGAGCGCCATCCGGACAGCAGGCAAGCAGCGCGGCACGAACCGCGCGGCGCGCTGGATCTTGGCGCTCCTGCTCGGCGCGCTGACAGCCTCCGACGCCTTCGCGCAAACGACCGTCACCACCATCGGCGGCGGGCCAACCAATCTGACCGGTGCCGCCTCCGGCTTCCAGGACGGCAACACGCTCCAGATCGCGCAATTCAACACGCCCGGCGGCCTCGTCTTCGATGTCTCGGGCCGCTTCCTCTTCCTCGCCGACACGCTCAACGGTGCGATCCGCCGGCTGGACCTGACTGCCGGAACCACCAGCACGTATCTCACCGGCCTGAGCACGCCGGTGGATGTGGCCATTGACAGCAACACGAACCTCTATGTTCTCACGCAGGGCGACGGGCTTATCCGTCAATACGACCAGTTCGCCCAACTCATCGCGACGAACAACGCGGCCCTGCTTACCACGCCCACCGCGCTCGCGTTCGACGGCAGCGCGAACCTCTACGTCACCGAACTGGGCGTTGGAGCGCTGGCCGGCGTGCTGAAACGCGTCGCCCTCTCCAACGGCGCGGTCACGACGATCGTGGGCCCGGGCACTTTCACTTCACCGCGCGGTGTCGAGGTGCTCGACAGCGGCGTCATCGCCGTCAGCGACACCGGCAACCACGTCATCCGCCTCGTCAACCCGACCGCGCCGTTCACAGTTTCACTGCTCTCCGGCCTGGTTGGCACTTCCGGAACGAACGTCGGCACTGCGGCGCAGAGCCGGTTCAGCTCCCCGTTCCAGCTCGCAAAGGCGGGCGGCAACGTGCTCGTCGTCACCGACCAGGGCAACCACCGCGTCGTGGTCGTCGCCACCAACGGCTCGACCAGCGTGCTCTACGGCATCCAGTCCAATGGATGGCAGACCGCCTCTGCCCCCGGAATTTTCCCCGGCTGGGCCGACGGCTTGGGCGGGTCGGGTCCGGGTGCGGTGGCCGAATCGCGCACGCCCGCCGGCGTGGTCGTGGACGGCAGCGGCAACGTGTTTGTGACCGAGCAGTTTTATCATGTCGTCCGCCGAGCTTCCGCGTCCGGCTCCGGCCTCACCGGCCCCAGCGGCGTCGGCTCGGGGGGGACTGGCGGCTCGGGAGTCACGCTGAACCCGCCCTCGCTGTCCTTCAGCCCGAACACCGGCTACTTCCCGGCCGGCACGCGCATCATCGTCACCAGCTCGAGCACAAACGTCTATTTCACCATTGATGGCACGGAGCCGACGACCAACAGCACGGCGGTGACGATGTCCAGCGGCACCGGCACGATCCTTTGGAAGAACTCGACGAACGACCTGACCGGCCTGCGCGTCTCCGCCTTCGTTTTCAGCAGCACGAACAGCGCGAGCACGAACGTCACCGGCGTGCCTGCCACGGCCACGACCATCGGCGTTCCGGCGGGCGTGAACACGAATGTTCTTGCCGGCGTCGGCGCGCGCGTGGTGGTGCCCGTGGTGCTGAACCTCCGCACCAACGACACCCTCAAATCCCTCCAGTTCCGGATCGAGGTGTCGCCCACGGGCGCGGTGCCGCCGCCGATTGTGGGCGCGGCGTTTGGCGCGCTGGCGATCAACTCGACGAATGATTTCGTCCCGGTCATCGCCTCCAGCGGTTCCGGGGTCGCCAGCTTCAGCACGCTGGCCTACACGGCGGGCACGACGCGCGGCCTGAGCGTCTCTTTTCTCGGCACGAACGCGAACTTGACCGTCAGCCGCTTTGCCGTTGCGGCGCTGGTGAGCATTCCCATCCCGGCGGGCGCGGCGGTGGGCAGCACTTACAGCATTGACATCCTTCTGCCCTCCGGCACGTCCGACGCCGGGCAGACTGCCGTTGCCATCGCTTCCGCCGGCTCGCGTGTCATCACCGTCACCAACCTCGCCTATCGCGTGGGCGACACCTCGCCGGGCGGCTGGTATAACGCGGGCGATTTCGGCAACGGCAACCTCGACAACGCCGATGTCAACAATGCCTTCGCCGCCGCCGCCGGTCTCCGGCTGCCGTTCGCGTTCAGCGACGCGTTCGACGCGATGGACGCGTTCCCCGAGGACACCGCCGGCACGGTGGGCGGCGACGGGCAGATCCGTTTCCTCGACTGGCAGATCATCCTGTTGCGCGCGCTGCGGCTGAACACCAACCCCACGCTGGGAGTGAGCACGACAAACTGGCTGCGGTCGTGGTCCGGTGGCGCGCGGGTCACCACCACCACGAACCTGATCATCCCGGCCGCCCTGCGTCCCACGGCCCTGCCGCCGCCCGGCGAGGTGTGGAACCGCCAGGCCGCCATCGGCGCGCTGCCGCTGGAGAATGTGGCCCCCGGGGCGACGGTCAACGTGCCGGTCTTTGCGCGCGTCGCGCCGGGCGCGCAGGTCGTGGGCCTGCAATTCCGCGCGCTCGTCAACGCGGACAACGGCGCGCCCGGGCTGGCGCAGCCGCCGCAGTTCGTCTCGCTCACCCAGCTTCTCAACCCCGGCATCGTCGCCGGAGCCAGCAACGCGGTGGCCGCCGGCTGGAACGTAGGCCAGCTCGCGCTGCCCGCGTTGAGCAGCAACCTCCTGGGCTTCGTGCGCTTCACCGTGCCGGTCGCCGCGCCGGCCGGATCGAGCTACACCGTGAGCTTCGCCAACGCCGACGGCTCGCCGGACTTCTTCACGCAATACAACTTCGAGACGCGCGGCGCTTCCGTCTGGGTGGGGCGCGCCGCCCCGGCGCCGCCCTCGCTCATCTCCGATGAATGGAAGATCGCCTTTTTTGGCAGCACGACCAACCCGCTCGCCGCCGATCTCGCGGACCCGGATGGCGACGGCGTGCCCAACGTGCTCGAATACCTTGCGGGCACCGACCCGACCAGCGCCACCTCGCGCGTGCAGCTCAATCCCGGCGGCTGGCGCAACGGCGGGCGCGATCTGGCGTTCCAGCTCCTCAGCGCGCCGGGCAAGCTCTATGTCTTGGAGAGCAACACCGATTTGATCAGCCCGGCTTGGACCCCGGTCATCACCAATCTGGGCGACGGCAACCTGAAGGAATTCATCCAGACCGTGACCCCGGGCGGGCCACGCTATTACCGCCTGCGGGTGCTGCCTTGAACTTGCGAATCGCATGAGAACTGCTCCTGCTCAACGCGCCATGACGTTCGCACGCCAATTCCGCAGCGGCCTCCTCGCTCTCGCCGTCGGCTGGGCCGCCGTCGCCGGCGCGCAGACGGTGGATGTGGTCCTGACCAACGGGCTGGTGGAGCCGCACAGCCTGGCGGTGGACTCCGCCGGCTCGCTTTACATCACGGATCAGGGCGGGCTGTCGCTGGGGCAGCCGTCTGCGAACCGGGTGGTGAAGTTCGTCCCGAACACGTCCGTCCTCACGTTTCTGGCTGGCGACCCCGCCGGCAGCAACGGCACCAACGACAATCCGACCGCGAACGCGGGCTACACCGCGCGTTTTTTCAACCCGGCGGGCATCGTCCTGGCGCGCGGCGGCCTGGTGGTGGCCGACTCCGGCAACCACACCATCCGTTATGTCGGTTTCGACGGCGTGGTGTCGAATCTCGCTGGCTCGCCGACGCTCGCGGCGCTTGTAAACGGCACAGGCTCCGCAGCGCGGTTCAACACTCCGCTGGGCTTGACGGTGGATTCCGCCGGGAACATTTACGTGGCGGACTCGAAGAACAACGTCATTCGCAAGATTGACACCGCCAACGCTGTCACCACCTACGCCGCCGGCTTCAACCAGCCCAACGGCGTCGCCATCGGCGACAACGGCGATCTGTGGGTGGCCGACACGTTGAACAATCAGATCAAGACCGTGGCGACCAACGGCACGATCACCGTGCGCGCGGGCACCGGCACGGCGGGCAGCTCCGACACCTTTCCGCTCGCCGCCACCGCGCAGCTCTCCAGCCCGCGCGGAGTGGTGTGGATGGGTGTGAGCGCGGGTCTGCTCATCACCGATTCGGGCAACCACACGCTCCGCCGCCTCTACACGAACACAACCATCAGCAGCTACACCATCGAGACTTCCGTTGGTTCGCCGGGGCAGGCGGGATTTGTCAATGGGGCGACGAATGCGGCGCGTTTCAACTCCCCCATCGGGCTGACGGCGGATGCTCTCAACGGGGCTTATCTCGTGTCGGATTCCGGCAACAAGGCCATCCGCCGCGTGCAGCAGACGCCGGCCCTGCCGCCGATCAGCGACCCGTCCATCGGCGTCGTCACGCTGGTCACCAATTTGAGCACCGGGTCAGTCACCCCCGTGTTCACCGCCATCACCGACGGGGTGTTCAACAACGACGCCGTCATCGCCGTCACCGCCGAGGCCAACGTCACCACCTTGCTGAGTTCCGGCGTGACACCGACCGATCCGTTCAATGACACCGTCCCGGCGCCGAGCAGCACGGTGACCGCTTACACGACGAATTCGCCGTCTCCAACGTCGCTGGTGGGATCGCTGCCCGACCTGACCGTCAAGGCCCAGAGCATCGCCTCGGGGCGGGTTTCCAGCGGCGTGGTCAAGGCGCGGTTTCAGTTCGTGACCGCCAGCCCGCAAATCTCCGGCAACAACGCGGCCTCCTTCGCGATCAACAATGCGACTGTCGGGGCGCAGACATTTTACACGACCAACGGCGTGGATCCGACCAACATCGCCAGCAGTTCAAACTTTTTGGTGTCCAGTTCACCGCTCAGTTTGGGGCCGCTCGCCTCGGACATCGTGTTCAAGGCGCGGGCCTTCAAGACCAGTTACGCTCCGAGCTTCACGGTCACCACCACGTTCTCCCCCTCCAACTTTGTTGCCAACACGATCTCCTTCGGGTTCTCGTCGGGCGAGGGTTCCAGCCAGTTCATCGCGGCGGCGGGCCAGACGAACTACTCGCCCGTGGTGCTCACCCTGCTCTCCGGCCAGAAGATGTATACGCTGCAGTTCGGGCTGACGGTCTCCAACCTCACCGCGCCGACGTTGACCAACACCAACGGCCTGGTCGCCTTCCAGTCACGCCTGTTGAACCAGAACGCCACCACGCCGGTGACTTACAGCATCATCAACCCGCAGGCCTTCACCAACGGCGGCTTCACGAACCTGCTGTTCACGAACAACAACCTGATCGGCGTCGGCTGGGTCACGCAGCCGCCCGACACAAACTTCTACAACACCATCGGCCAGGATCTGATCAAGTTCTCCGCCGTCCACAACACGCTCTTCGACAGTGCGAACGGTCAGGTGATCATCGGGGCGTTTGGCTTTGTCGTCCCCACCAACAGCGTGACCAACGGCCTCACTTACAGCATCAACATTGTCCGCCCCTCGGCCACCTCCGACGGCATCAAGGAGGATGTTTTTATCGCCTCCCCGACCAACGGCGCGCTCAAGGCCGTGCAGACCGTCACCATCGGCTCGCCCGCGTATCTGGTCGGGGACGCCGTGCCCTTCCGCTGGTTCAACGCGCCTGATTTCGGCGACACCAACCTGCTGGCCAACGACGTTGCGCAGATCTTTGCGGCGGTCGTGTTCCCCGGCTTTTTCAACTCCCCGCTGCCCGGCAGCGATTTTGCCGACGCGATGGACTCCTGCTGCGGCACCTACACCACGGTTGGTGCTCCCGCCGCCGGGCTGCTCCTGCGCAGCACGAATTATCCCGGGTCCGTCTCACTCGGCAGCGACACCAACATCAACTCCATCGCGTTCGGCGACGGGAAGCTTGATGTCGCCGACCTCTTCGTCACTTTCCGCCGCTCGCTGGACGCCTCGCTCACGAACTTCATGCGCTTCCGCTCGAACGGGGTGCAATATGCGTTTGTCAGCTCCAACTCCTTCCGTGGTCTCGCGGGCCAGTCCGTGTCGGGCGGGTCCGCGCCCGCCCCACGCTCCGACCGCGTGGCGCAGGCGCTGGTCGCCGCGAACGATCAGCCTTCAGTCGTGTTCAGCGCGGGCGAAAACGTGGCCGGGGCGGGCCAGACGTTGAACATCCCCATCACCGCCCGCGTGACCGGGGTTGACGCGTTGCGCGTGCTGGCCCTCAGCCTGAACGTCGTGCCCCTCGAAGGCTCGCCCGCGCTCACCGTCCCCGTCCAATTCATCCCCGACCCCGCCCTCGGCACGCCCTCCATGAGCGAGACCCACGGCAGCGCGTTCGGCGCGGCCTGGCTCAACAACGCCGTCACCGGCCTCGCGGGCGATGCCGCCGTCGGCACGCTCGTCATCACCCTGCCCGCCGGGGCGGGCACGAACGCCGCCTACGCCGTCCGCTTCGATCACGCCTCCGCCTCGCCCGCCGGCATCGGCGCCGCGCCCGCGCGCGTCGAGGCCGGCCTCATCACCACACCCGCGCGCACCGCCTCCTCGTGGGGCGATGGCATCCCCGACCGGTGGCGGCTGAAACCCTTCCGCCCATGGAAACAACTGCCCTCCCCCCCCAAGTCCGAGCCCCACCG
>CAYZJP010000050.1:5912-17017 GCA_964478755.1 uncultured Klebsiella sp. | reverse complement strand
CTGGACATCGGGAGCGGATCGCACGCTCGGGCCGCCGGCACGTGGCTGAACAGCACGATTCCAGGCATCGCCAGCAACGGTTTGATCGGCAATCTCCAAATCATACTGCCGACCAATGCTCCCGCCGGCGCCGCTTACGCCGTTCACTTCGATCATGTCTCCGGCTCGCCCAACGGACTGGCAACCTTCCCCGAGAACGACCTGACCGGGTTGGTCACGCTCGCCAACCGCTCCCCCTCCTCGTGGGGCGATGGCATCCCTGACGCGTGGCGGCTGAAACACTTCGGCGCGTTGAACAACCTGCTCTCCGCCGCCAATGCCGATGCCGACGGCGACGGCATTCCCAACTGGGCCGAGTTCCGCGCCGGCACCGATCCCACCGACGCCGGCTCCGGCCTCGCGTTGCGCCTGCCCGGCCTGCTCTCCGGCGGCCCGCGCCTGCGCTGGCCCACCGTCGCGGGCAAGACCTACCTCCTCGAAGTCTCCTCCGCGCTCGGCAGCACCAACTGGACGGCCATCGCCACCAATGTGGTTGGCAATGGTCGGGACATTGAGTTCCAAACGCCGCCGCCCAGCGGGCCGCAGTTCTACCGCGTGCGTTTGGTGGAACCTTGAGGCGCGCATCAGCGGCTTCGTGCCCGCTGTGTGTCTCCCGTTGTTTGAGACGAGATTGCAGGAGGTTTCTTCCATACGCCAAGGATCGAGGCTGCGCGCATTGAGCGCTGCGTGTTTGCTTCAGGAAATCCCCGATGGTTGTTTCAGTGCTGGTGCCAAATGTCTTTGTTGAAAACAGGGAATTATGGCCCTAGCCTTGCTGACACGTAGCACTCGCAGATATGCACATTCGACTCAAGACCGGCGGGATTGCACGACAATTGGCAGTTGGCACGGCGGGGTTCACCCTCGCCGAGGTCTGTGTTTCTGCCGCAGTCGCTGCGATGACCGTGGCCGGCATCATCTACGGCTACACGCAGTCCACCAAGCGCGCCGAGTGGTCCGGTTATTCCCTGGCCGCGCAGGCTCTGGCAGTGCAACGGATAGAGCAGACGCGGGCCTGTCGCTGGGATCCGGATGGCGGGGTGGACCAATTGGTCAGCGCCAATTTCCCTGTTCAAACGGTCGTCCTCGACATTCCGGTCATCGGCACCAACGCCGCCTATGCGACGAATGTCACCACCATCACCACCATCTCGACCAACCCGCCGCTCCTGCGCATGATCCGCGTGGACTGCACCTGGAAATTTCCCACCACCGGGCGGGTGTTCACCAACACGGTCGCCACCTACCGCTCACCCGACAACTGATATGCGTCTGCCCTCGACACAATTCCAACATTCCGTCCGGCGCGGACAGATCGCCTTCACGATCACGGAGATGATGATCTCGATGGCGCTGATGACCATGGTGCTTGGCGGCGTGATCTACAGCCACATCATGGGCGGGCGGCTGATGCAGATCACCGTGGAGAAACTCGGGGCCAACGATTCCGCCCGGAAAGCGTTCGGGAAACTTCAGGACGAAATCCGCGCCGCCAAGACCATCAAGGTGGGCGACGGAGACGCCACCATCTTCAATGCGGCGACCAACGGGTCCGCGTTGCAGGGTCACGCGCTGCAGATTTATCCGGGCACGAACACCAACTGGTGGATCCGTTACTTCTACATCACGAACACCAGCGAGCTGCGCCGCATCACCGCCAGCAACAGCACGCCGCAGCTCATCGCCTCCTACGTCACCAATGCGATTCTTTTTTCGAAGGAAGACTACTTGGGCAACACCCTTACCACCGACACTGGCAACTCAGCCATCAACGTGCGGCTCCAGTTCTACCAGCTTTCCTACCCGATGACGAAGATCGGGACGAACAACTTCTTCGACTATTACCAACTGCAAACGCGCATCACGCGCCGGGCCTTGGACTGAAAGGACTGCCATGAAAATATCGTTCTCCACCTCGCGCGCCGATTCCGGCGGCTACGCGCTGTTGATGGTGATGATCTTCGCCGCCATTGGCTTGCTGGTCTTGAGCGCCTCGATGAACTGGGCCTCGCAGACCGCGCTGATGAACGAGCGCAACAACCAGCTTTCCACGACCCTGTTTGCGGCGGAGGCGGCGACCGAGAAAATCATCACGCGGCTCATCCGGGATTACGACGTCAGCGGCGAGGGGGCCGTCTACGGCAACCTGGCCTCCTACCGCACGAGCATTCCGAACAGCTCCGAGGACGCCCTGTGGAGCTCCTACCAGTTTTCCAGCGGTGGCGGCGTGGCCAACCAAAGTTTCGTGGACCGCACCGTGGCACAAACGTATGTGCCGCTGCAGTCCCAATACTCTGGCTTGAGCGGGTTCGCCTCCACCTACCGCGTCGTGTCCAACGCCAAGCTGACCACCGGCCGGTTCGACGTGACCAACGCGGTGCAGCAGGATGTCCAGCTCGCGTCCATCCCGGTGTTTCAGTTCGCCATCTTTTACAACAGCCTGCTCGAGTTCACGATGGCGGCCCCGCTGGTGGTGCGCGGGCGCGTTCATGCCAACAGCAACGTCTTCCTCGGCTCCTCGGCGGACCTCACCCTGCAACAGGACATCACCTCCACAGGCACCATCCAAAAACAGGCGTGGTTCGGCTACGGACTCTCGACTTTCACGGGGAACATCACCTATCAGGGCAATGTCTCCACCAATGTCCGGTCGTTGTCGCTGCCCATCGGCACCAACAACAGCGCCGCCGCCGTGCGCGAGGTCATCAACCTGCCCCCCGTCGGTGAACTGATGACCTCGGCAATGGGCCAGCAGCGCTATTACAACAAGGCCGAACTGCTGATCCTCGTCAGCAACGCCACCGTCAACGTGCAGGTGAAGACGCCGTTTGACGCCGTGCCCGTCGTCATCCCTTGGACCAACGCGAATTATTTCATGACCACCAATGTCACCTTCACCGACCAGCGCGAGGGCAAGACCATCGTGTCCACCGAGCTGGATATCGCCAAATACCGCACCTGGGCGGCCACGAACGCTTCCGTGGCCGCCAAGCTGGGTGCGGGCAACGCGCCCAACATCGTTTATGTGGCCGACAACCGCACCGTCACGTCCAGCCAGCTTGCCGCCGTGCGTTTGATCAACGGCACGACCCTTCCCAGCCGCGGTCTCACGCTGGCCACGGTCAACCCGCTATACGTGAAGGGAAATTTCAACTGCACCAACGCCGCGCATCTGGGCACCACCAACACCACCTCGAGCATGCCCGCCTCGCTGGTCTCGGATGCGCTCACGGTCCAGTCGGGCAGTTGGAGTGATGGCGCCAGCGCTTCCTCCTACACGTCCCGCGTCCCGTCGGACACCACCGTCAATGCGGCGCTGCTTTCCGGAATGGTTTATTCCTCGTCGGATGGCACGACCATCCGGAGCGGCGGGGTGGTGAACTTTCCGCGCCTGCTGGAGGCCTGGACCGGCCACACGCTCACGCTCAACGGCTCGCTGGTGAACCTCTACGACAGCGCCCGTGCCACCGCGCCGTTCCAATGGCCCGGTGCGTATTACTCGGCGCCCAGCCGCAACTTCAACTTCGACCCGAACTTTCTCAACGAGACCAGGCAGCCGCCCGGCACGCCCGAGCTGCGCACGCTCATCCGCGGCAGTTGGGTCAACGCCCCGCCCAACCGCACCAATTATGTCGCCGCCTTTTAAGCCAGCCCGGCTGGGTCTCTTCCTCCTCTGCGTCCTGCTTGGCCTGCCGCTCGCAGCGCAGGAGAATGCGGCGACCAACGCCTCGGCCTTCCAGCTCACCACCACACGCCATGAGTTGGAAGGGCTGGGCCACTACTTCCGTGCTGTCGCCACCGTGGGCACCAACAAGTTCGCCTTCGTCGTGCCCAAGGGCTACGCCATCCGGCTCGACGAGGCCAACCGCCAGTTGCGCGCCATCGAGCACGACGACAAGTGCTCCATCACCGTCCGCCTCATGGACACGCCAACCAACGCGGTGGACAAGGCCGCCGGCAGCCTCAAGCCCGACGCGTTCCGCGAGCTGGTCCTCCAGCGGTTTCCTAACGGCCACATCACCGAGGAGGTCACCCTCAGCGCGGGCGGGCGCTCCGGGCCGGCGTTCGATCTGACGTGGAAGACCGATGCCGGACTGGGCCTGTTGAGCCGGATCGCCTTCATCCCCACGCCGGCCGGGGTCATGGAATTTCATCTCCTCACCAGCGCTGCGAACATGCAGGAGTTCAAATACGCCCTCAACAGCCTCATGCTCACCTTCCGCTTCGCCGAGAACGGACGACTCGAACTCCCGGAACTTCTCAACAAACTCTGACCCAAGGCGGTTGGCTGGACGTTACCCCGACAGCTTTCAGACGAAAACAATTTCTGTCGTCGCCGCCGCTTCATCCCAGCCGCGCGTCGGTTCCGGCGTCACGCTGCTGATGTCCTTGATCGAGAGCATCCGGCCGCGCGTCTTGGGCGACTTCACGTCAATCTTCGCCGGGTCGCAGGTCTGCTGGTGGACCTTCTGGTGCGGCGCGGGCTTGTAGCGGACGTAGAGCACCTTCGGCGTGTCCGCCGCGAAGTAGAGGATGCGCGATTTGTCCGGGATGCAGAGATACGCCTTGTTCAGGATGGTGCCGCCGAAGGTGAAGCGCTTGAGGTAGCTCGCCTTGCGGTCCGTGTAGGCGCAGGTGAACACGCGCTCGCGATCCGGCAGGCCGCAGTAAAACAGCTCCGGCCCGACGAACATCTTCTCCGGCAGCTCGGTGACTTTGTAGGTGCCGTCCTTGAAGACCAGCAGCACCTTGTCGAACTTCGTGCAGTCGAGCTTGAACTCGTCGCCGTTGACCTTGTAGCCCACGTAACCGGTCGCGCGGTCGTAGCTGACCTTGAAGGCCTTGAAGGCGACGGCTTTCACGTCCACTTCCTCGTGGCGCGCGGTTTTGGTGGTGAGGCGCGGGTAGATCGGGCCGTATTTGGCGAGCAAGGCTTCGAGGTGGCCGATGGCGAATTTGGTGACGTTCTTCAGGTGCTTCTGCGTCTCGGCGAGTTCGGCGCGGGTCTTCTCCATCTCCTCGCGGTGCTGATTGATGTCGAAGAGCGAGATGCGCCGGATGCGGACTTGCAGGAGGCGCTCGACATCGTCGTCGGCGAGGTCGCGAAGCAATTCCTTGCGGAAGGGGACGAAGCCTTCAATGACTGCGGCTTTGACGGCCTCGTTGGTCTTGCACTTCTCGATGTCCTTGTAGATGCGCTCCTCGATGAAGATGCGTTCGAGGGTGCGGAAGTGGAGCTCGTCCTGAAGGTGGCGTTGTTTGAGTTCGAGCTCCTGCTGGAGCAGGCGCACGAGCTGGTCAGTGTTCTCGCGCAGGACTTCGCTGACGGTCAGTTCAACGGGGCGCTGCTGGCGGATGACGGTGATGCGGCTGTTGATGGTGATCTCGCAGGCGGTGAAAGCGAAGAGCGCATCGGTGAGCTGCTGCGCGCTGACGCCGTTGGGGGCCTTGATCTCGATCTCGACGGACTCGGAGGTGAAGTCGTTGACGGACTTCACCTTGAGTTTGCCCTTGGCGACAGCGTCCTCGATGGACGCGGTGAGCGACTCGGTGGTGGTGCCGGGCGGCAGCTCCTTGATGACGACGGTCTGCTCGTCCTTCTCCTTGATCTTGGCGCGCACCTTCACGCTGCCCTTGCCGTCCTGATAATCGCGCGCGTCCATCTGGCCGCCGGTCGGGAAGTCGGGCAGGCACTTGAACGGCTGCTTCTTGAGAATGGCGATCTGCGCTTCGAGCAGTTCGGGGAAATTGTGCGGCAAAATGCGGCAGGACAACCCGACCGCGATGCCCTCCGCGCCGAGCATGAGCGTGAGCGGCAGCTTGGACGGCAGCATCACCGGCTCTTTGTTGCGCCCGTCGTAGCTGGGCACGAACTGCGTGATCTCGTCGTTGAAAAGCTCCGCGCGCGCCAGCTCCGTAAGGCGGCACTCGATGTAACGCGGCGCGGCGGCGGGATCGCCGGTGAAGATGTTGCCGAAGTTGCCCTGGCCTTCGATGAGATAACGCTTGTTCGCCAGCACCACGAGCGCGTCGCCGATGGAGGCGTCGCCGTGCGGGTGATACTTCATGCAGCCGCCAACAACGTTCGCGACCTTGATGAAGCGGCCGTCGTCGTTTTTGTGGAGCGTCCAGAGGATGCGCCGCTGCACGGGCTTGAGGCCGTCCTCGAGATTCGGAATCGCGCGGTCGCGGATGACGTAGGAGGCGTATTCGAGGAAGCTTTTGTCCACGCGGCGGTGCAGCGGCAGCTCGATCTTGTCCGGCGCGAACGGCCTGTGCGCGATGTCCGGCGTTTCCTCTGCGACGATGTGCGAGCCGCCATTGCCATTCGCGGCGGGCTTGCCTTTGGCGGTCTTCTCCTGAGCTGGTTTTGTTTCTGCGGTTTTCTTTGTAGCGTCGTCCATCGGCAATTCAGGTTGGCTAGAATCGTTTTTTCGTTTCGCGGACATGACGTTGAGGGGAATCGGTTGTCAGGTCACTCTTCGACTGTCACCACGAGGTTGCCCATGATGTAGTCTTTGCGCTCGGGCGTGTTCTTGCCCATGTAGAAGGTCAGAATGTTCGCGGCGTCGGGCTTGGGCGCGTATTCCACCTGGCTTAACTTCATGCCCTTGCCGATGAACTGCTTGAACTCGTTCGGCGAAATTTCACCGAGGCCCTTGAAGCGCGTGATCTCGCAGCTCTTGCCCAGCTTCGCCGCCGCCGCGTCACGCTCGACCTCGCTGTAGCAATAAATCGTCTCCTGCCGGTTGCGCACGCGGAAGAGCGGCGTCTCCAGAACGTAGAGATGGCCGTCGTGGACCACCTGCTCAAAAAACTTCATGAAGTAGGTGATCATCAGGTTGCGGATGTGCATGCCGTCCACGTCGGCGTCGGTGGCAAGGATGACTTTCTCGTAGCGCAGGCCGTCGAGGTTGTCCTCGATGTCGAGGGCGCACATCAGGTTGTAAAGCTCGTCGTTTTTGTAGACGATGTCGCGCTTCAGATCCCACACGTTGAGCGGCTTGCCCTTGAGCGTGAAGACGGCCTGCGTGTTCACGTCGCGGCAGCTCGTGATGGAGCCGGCGGCGGACTGGCCTTCGCAGATGAAGACCATCGAGCCGCGGCCCTTGTCCTTTTTTTTGTCAAAGTGGATTTTGCAGTCCTTCAACTGCGGCACGCGGATGCTCACGGCCTTGGCGCGTTCGCGGGCGAGCTTCTTGACCTCCTGCAATTCCTTGCGCAACTGCCGGCTGTCCTCGGCCTTGGCGACGATCTTGAGCGCGATGTCCTTGTTGCGGTTGAAGAAGTGCAGCAGCTCCTCGCGCACCTTGTTGACGAGGTCGGTGCGGATTTCCGTGTTGCCGAGTTTGTTCTTCGTCTGCGACTCGAAGACCGGGTCCTTGAGCCGGATCGCCACCGCGCCGACGATGCCTTCGCGCACGTCGTCGCCCTCGAAGCTCGCCTTCGCGTATTCGTTCACGGCCTTGAGCAGTCCCTCGCGGAACGCCGAGAGGTGCGTGCCGCCATCTCCCGTGAACTGGCCGTTGACGAACGAGTGGATGCTCTCGCCGTAGCGGCTGTTGCTGTGCGTGAAGCAGAACTCCAGCGTCTTGCTCGTGTAATGCAGCGGCGCGTAGATCGGCTCGGCGTTGTCGCCCGCCAGCTCCTCCATCACGAGATCGTGCAGGCCGTGCCGCGAGACAAAGGTCTTGCCGTTGAACACCAGCTTCAGCCCGGCGTTCAGGTAGCTGTAATGCCGCAGCCGCCGCTCGATGAACTCGTCGCGGAACTCCGACTGCTTGAAGATTTCCGGGTCCGGCGTGAAGCGCACGAACGTGCCGTTTGCGTCCGTCGTCTTGCCCTTGTTCTCCTTCTTCAACCGGCCCTGCTTGAACTGCGCCTCGAAAAA
This sequence comes from uncultured Klebsiella sp., assembly GCA_964478755.1. Taxonomy (GTDB): domain Bacteria; phylum Verrucomicrobiota; class Verrucomicrobiia; order Limisphaerales; family SXTU01; genus SXTU01. Next base: position 9,087 of record CAYZJP010000050.1, on the reverse strand, counting down.
TTCCCCGTCACGATGGCTGCGCACGAGGAAATCCTTCGACAGCGCGTTTACCGCTTTTGTTCCCACGCCGTTCAACCCGACGCTGAACTGAAACACCTCGTCGTTGTATTTCGCACCCGTGTTGATCTGCGAGACGCAGTCAATCACCTTGCCCAGCGGGATGCCGCGGCCGAAGTCGCGCACCGTCACCATGCCATCGGCCACCGTGATATGGACCTCGCGCCCGTAGCCCATGATGAACTCGTCCACCGCGTTGTCCACGACCTCCTTGAGCAGGATGTAGCAGCCGTCGTCAGGGTGCGAGCCGGTGCCGATGCGCCCGATATACATGCCCGTGCGCAGGCGGATGTGCTCGATGCTGGAGAGCGTCTTGATCTTGCTCTCGTCGTAATTGTGCTTCGTCTTTTCGTCGGCCATGTTTCGCGCCGGTGACTACCGGAAAGCGCGGTGATTGCCAATCGGAAACGCGGAATCCAAAGCGAACGCGCATTGCTGATCAGCGAGCCGTTCAAGGCGAAGGCTGGACAAACGCTCACGTTGCACCGCGCGGCTTCGGTTGCAAGACCTCCGATCAGGCGAGCCGATTGTTCGAGCCAGCCGCCAACCCAACCAAGATCGCTCTCTCCTATTTTCCACTCGCCGCCGGCAACATTCCCTGCCCGCGCAGCCACCGCTCGCACTCGTGCGTCCAGCCGGAGCACGGGCCGCCGTCCTGCCGCACGCCGAAGCCGTGGCCGCCGCGCGCGTAGATGTGCATCTCGCTGCGCACGCCGGCCTGCTTGAGCGCGAGATGGAACATGATGCTGTGCTCCACTTCGCTGACCGGGTCGTCTGCGGCGTGGACGAAGAACAGCGGCGGCGCGTCGGGAACAGCCTTCACCGTGGGCGACAATTCCTTTGTCTCCGGCGGAAAGAAATAGCCCGAGTAAGCCATGATGCCGAAATCGGGACGGCAGCTCACCTTGTCCACATCATCCGCCGGCTCGTAACTGCGCTGCGCAAACATCGTCGCCGTCGCGCCGACGAGATGCCCGCCCGCCGAGAAGCCCGCCATGCCGATGCGGTCCGGCTTGAGGCCCCACTCCTTCGCGCGGCTGCGCACGAGGCTCACGGCGCGCTGCGCGTCCTTCAACGGTCCCAGCGGAGGCACGCCCTTCTCGTCGCCGGGCCGGCGCGGACAGCGATACTTGAGGATGATGCCGGTGACGCCGAGTGAGTTGAGCCACTCGGCGACCTCCTCGCCTTCGAGGTCCCATGCGAGATTGTGATAACCGCCGCCGGGACAAATCAGCACCGCGACGCCCGCGTCCCTGTCCTTCACCGGCCGGAAGAACGCGAGCTGCGGACGCGTCACGTTCGTGAGCCACTTCTTCGCGTTCGAGCCTTTGAGGGGATCGCGAATTTTCTCCGCGCCGATGGTCTCCGCGTTGTCCCCGGCGGGCTTGCCCGGCCAGAGGTCAACGACGAGCGTCGGCTCTGCCGCCAAGGTGCGCAGCGCGCACACGCAGAGGAACATGAGGAGCGGCGTGATGGACCGGCGATGAAGCGGGGAACGAGTTGAACGACAGTAATAATTCCAAGTGTCAACGGTGCTCATGGCGGCAAGCTAACGAGAGGCGGATGGATGAACAAGCCAGCAGAGCGTTTCACCTCCACATCCACGCCAGCTCTCCTCGGTTGAGGATGGCCTCCGCGAGCCGTCACAGCGCTCGAATGCCGCCCACAACCTTTGAGTCTTCGCTTGCCCGCGCCGCCCCGCTTCGACGACAACCTCCGTCATGCACCGCGCGATGCGAAACTTGAGCAGTGGCCCGACAGGCTTCAGGTTTGTCATTCTGGGCTTGTTCGTCGCTTGGAATTTGGGATTTGGTGCTCACGCAGCCGAGCCGCTTCATGTCGGGCTTGTCGCGACCGCGACGGACGGCCAGCGCACCGCGAAGTTCATCCTTCCCACGCCGAACTTCACGCTGCTGTCGGGCGAGTCCATCCATCCCGCGCTCGCGCCAACATTCAAGGTCGAGTGGAGCGGCGTGCTGAAGCTGTCGCGCAGCGGACGCTACACGCTGTTCGCGGATGCGCAGGTCTTCGTGGACGGGAAGGAAATCCAGGGCCAGCCGACGCAACTCGAAGCCGGCGAGCGCGCGTTGACAATCGAGTTCGCTCGCAAGCCAAACTCGACCGTGCGGCTGCAACTCCAGTGGGAGTCCGACCACTTCGCGCGCGAGCCGGTGCCGCACACCGCGTTCGGCAACCGTGAGCGGGATTGGCCCGACTCAGTTGCCGAGCAGCTTGCGGAGAAGGTGATTTGGCCTGCGCCTTTGCAGGAATTTCACCGGTTGACCCGCCAGTTGAACTGCACCGAGTGCCACGAGCTTTACGGCCCGGCCAAGCGCGCACTCGAAGGCAACGACGCGCCACCGTCGCTCACCGACGCGGGCAACAAGCTGCGAGCGAGCTGGCTCACTCAAGTGCTCGTGCACAACAAGCGAGTGCGCCCGTGGATGAAACTGGAGCCGCAACATGGCGGCGAGGCGGCGAGTCCGCTCGTGAAATTATTCGCGCGGCAAGCGGGCGCAGAACTGGGCGAGGGCACAACGGTTTCGCCTCCCACACAGGCGGAGGCTGCCGAGGGCTTGAAGCTGTTGGGCAAGGGCGAGGGTGGGCTGGGGTGCATCAACTGCCACGACTTCGCCGGACACCGCTCGGCGGGAGATTTGCGTGGACCGGACATGACGGAGATGCACGCACGCATCCGCACGGACTGGCTGCTGCGCTGGCTGCGCGAGCCGAGCCGACTCCAACCGGGCACCGCGATGCCGGCGTTCTTCAGCGATATGCCCGCGGCGCAGGCGAACGCGAAGATGTTTGCGCTGGCCCGAGTGCTTGCGGGCGGGAAGTCGCTTCCGCTGCCGGAGGGCTTGCTCGACGGGCCGCAGGATTATCGCCTCGTCGTGCGCGAAGAGCCGGTGCTGCTGCGCACGTTCATCGCGGACTCCAGCACGCGGAGCATCGCGGTCGGTCTGCCGGGCGGCGTGAGTTACGTCTTCGATGCCGAGCAATGCCGCGTGCGCTTTGCATGGCGTGGCGAGTTCCTTGATGTCAGCCCGCTCTGGACCGGACGCGGCGGCGGTCAGGCGAAGGTGCTGGGGACAAAATTCTTTACCTCGCCCGCCGG
>CAYZJP010000050.1:0-5902 GCA_964478755.1 uncultured Klebsiella sp. | reverse complement strand
GCGGGGGTTGAGCGAAGGGGGTGGCCCGAGCTGCGGCTCGGATAACGTTTACCGCGCCCGCCGGCCAGCCACTGCGCATCGCGAACGCCGACTCGGAGCCGGTCGTGAAGTTTCGCGGCTACCGGTTGGTGGAGAAGTTTCCTGAGTTTCAGTTTGAGGTGGATGGCGTGCCCGTGCGGCAACGTGTGAGCAAGGCATCGGACACCGGCGTGACGCTGGAGTTCGAACTCGGTCCGACGAAGGGCGATGTGTGGTTCGTGGTGCCGGAGAGCTCGGTGGCGAACTACAGCAGCACGGCGGGGAAGTTGGAAAACGGCCGCCTGCGCGTGCCGGGCGGGCCGCTCGTGAAGTTCGCCGTGCGGCTCGACGGGAAGTGATCGGCCCGGAATCGCGCGGGCCACAACGCGGCCTTCACAAGCTCCCACGACTTGCTACGGTGGCCGACACATGAGCACTTCTGCCGCCACCGCACCCGCGCCGTCTTCCCCCGCCGAATCTCCCAGCCCGCGCCTCATGTCACTCGATGCGCTGCGCGGGTTCGACATGTTCTGGATTCTCGGCGGTGACTTCGTCGTCACCACGGCTGGCAAGATGTCCGGCGGCAGCGACCGGACGTGGACGCTCTTCGGCTGGCTCGCGAGCCAGTTCCACCACAAGGACTGGGACGGCTTCGCGTTCTACGATTTGATTTTTCCGCTGTTCGTCTTCATCTGCGGAGTGTCGGTTGTCTTCTCGCTCACGAAAGAGACGCGGCTCCACGGCCGCGCTGGCGCGCTGCAACGCGTGTTGCGGCGTGCGGCGCTGCTTTTCGTGCTCGGCATCATTTACTCCGGCGGACTGTCGAAGGAATGGCCGGACATCCGGCTGCTCGGCGTGCTGCAACGCATCGCGCTCGCGTATCTGGGCGCGGGACTCATCTTCTGCTTCGTCGGCGCGCGGATGAAGGCGCTGGCCGGGATCATCGCAGGAATTCTCATCGGTTACTGGGCGGTGATGAACTTCGTGCCCATCCGCGACATCCAGTTGGACAAAGCCAAGCTCGCCGAACTTGCGGAGAAGTCCGATGACGCTCGCGGGGCTCTCGCGTTTAAGTCCGAGACGAACCCGTCGGCGGCCAAAAACAGTCCTGCGTGGCAGAAGGCCGAGGAGCTTTTTGCGAAGACCACCGCCACAACGACGGGCCAGTTCGCGCCCGGCCACAACCTTTCGAACCACCTCGACTTCCAGTTCCTGCCGGGCCGCAAGTATGACCTGTTCTACGATCCCGAAGGCATCCTCAGCACGCTGCCCGCCATCGCGACCTGCCTGCTCGGCGTGCTCACGGGCGTGTTCCTGCGGCGCGAAGACTTCTGCGACAAGTGGAAGGTGACTTACCTCCTGAGCTTCGGCGCGCTGGCGCTCATCGCGGGTTTCACGTGGGGAATGTCCTTCCCTGTTGTGAAGAAGATTTGGACCTCGAGCTTTGTGCTCGTGGCCGGCGGCTACAGCGCGCTGCTGCTCGCCGTGTTCTATCAAGTCGTGGACGTGTGGAAGTGGCGCGGCTGGTGCCAGCCGTTCCTGTGGATTGGCACCAACTCCATCACGATCTACGTGGCGAACAACGTCATTTCCTTCCGCACCGTTGCCACGCGCTTCGTGGGCGGCGACGTGAAGAAGTGGCTGGACGCGAACATCGCGGATGGTGCTGGCAACATTCTCATCGCGCTCGTGGGCTTCGCGCTCATCTTCTGGTTCGTGAACTTCCTCTACCGGCGGAAGATTTTCCTGCGGCTGTAGCCGCGCCGCGCAAGCGCCGGTCAAGCCCGACCGTAGAGTTTTTTCAACGCCTCGGCATTGTAGCTGCGGATGGCGCCGGTCGGGGACTGCACCTTGAGCGAGCCTTTCACGATCTCCACCACCACGCCCGCGTAGCCGGGGATGTCCACGTATTTTCCGTAGGCGCATTGGGGGAACTCTGGCTGGCTCGCGAAAGTCCTGATCGCGCGGACCGGCTGGCTAAAATCAGGGTCGGTGATGTGAACGCGCGGCGGCGGCTCAGCCGCCGGCTCGTCCCGCGCGGGCCTGCGCTCGGCGACGGGCTTGGGGCGCTCCATGGACAACGTCTGTGGTGCAGGCTTCGTCCGCTCAGGCGGCGCGAAGAGCGTCTTGAGCCGGTAGGCATTGAAGCGCTGCGAAACGCCTTCGTGAGAACGAACTTTGAGCGACTGATTGATGATCTCCACCACCACGCCGGCAAACCCGTGAATGCTGACGTGCGCACCGAGCGCGCACAGCGGAAAGTCCGGACGCACAGTCCACTGGCCGATGGGCTGCGGCTCGCCGGAAAAATCCGGAGCGGTGATGACCTTCAGCGCAGGGGCGGACGTAGCGGCTTCGTTGCCTTCTTCAGTTGACGAATTTGACTGCATGGGTCGGGCATCTTCACTTCCACTCGCGAAGTTTGCGAATGGAATTTTGAGAAACTTGGACTGGAAGCGGACAGCAGAACATCATGTCGCGCCCATCTCATACCGGTTACTGGTCAACACCGGTAGGGCTCAGGCGAGGACAAATTGGCTTCTCCCTCTCCCTTTGCGGAGCAAGGGGAGAGGGTTGGAGTGAGGAGTTGGCTGCTCCTGCGCAAGTGGCTGCACCCCTCATCCGGCCCGCGGCCACCTTCTCCCCTCGCTCCGCGAAGGGAGAAGGAGTGACGGTAGCGCCCATTTTCTACCGGACATCACCGGTAGGCGGAATCACCAGTCCGTCTCGCGGTAGTCCTTCAGGAATTTTCCCCAGAGGTGCGTGCCCGTGTTGATGCCCGCGATGATCGGGTCCACGATGCGCGCCGCGCCGTCCACGATGTCCAGCGGCGGATGGAAGCGGTGCATCTTCTGTTTGCGCACGGCAATCTGCGCCGGGTCTTCATCCGTCACCCAGCCGGTGTCCACGGCGTTCATGTGGATGCCGTCGGCGTGATAATCCGCCGCCGCCGTGCGCGTCATCATGTTCAGCGCCGCCTTGGCCATGTTCGTGTGCGGATGCCGCGTGGTCTTGAACTTCCGGTAAAATTGTCCCTCGACGGCGGAGACATTGACGATGTGCTTGTCGCGCTCCGGCGTTCGCAGCATGAGCGGCTTGAGCCGGGCGTTGAGGATGAACGGCGCGATGGCGTTGACGAGCTGCACTTCGAGCAGTTCCACCGTGGGCACCTCGTGCATGAGAAAACGCCAGGAATTGCGGTCGCGCAAATCCACCTGCTGCAAATCCTGGTCGAGTTTTCCTTCGGGGAACAAATCCTTCTGCGCGGCGAGTTCGTCCACCAACAACGGCACTTGCGACAACGTCGCCGCGTGTGTGATGCCAGCGAGCGGAGCGCCGAACTCCGATTCGGCCCGTCGAATCTGTTTTTCGCAACGCGCCGATTCAGAGATCGGCGCTCCGGCTTCCGGCAACATGCGATAACCGCGCAAACCTTCGTATGCGCCGAGCAATTTCGCGGCTTCCGGCGGCAAGTCGTGCAGCGATCCGTTTTCGCGCTCCATCATGTGCGCGTAAAAATCCGGCGGACGCCGCACGGTCTGGCACGCGTTGTTGATGATGAAATCCAACCGCGTGTGGGTTGCGTTCAGGTGCCGGCAAAACGCCTCGACGCTCGGCGTGTGGCGCAGATCGAGGCCGAAGATTTCCAGCCGGTGCCCCCAGTCCTTAAAATCCGGTTCGGCGGCGTAGCGCGCCGCCGAGTCGCGCGGAAAACGCGTGCTGACGATGACGTGCGCACCCGCGCGCAGCAGCTTGATGCCCGCCTGGTAGCCGATCTTCACGCGCCCGCCCGTGAGCAGCGCCACGCGCCCGCGCAAGTCCGCCGACTCCGTGCGCTTGACCCAATTCAGCCCCGCGCACGCCGGGCAAAGCTGGTCGTAGAAATGATGGATCGTGGAATAATCTTTTTTGCAGATGTAACAATTCTGCGGCTCGACCACCTCGCGAAACTCCGGGTTGTCCGCAACGTCCTGCTGCTCGAAATTCTCCGGCGGAAAAACATTCGGCGTGATGAAAACTTTTTCCCGGCGCAATTTGCGGATGCCCGTTTCGTTGAGCTTCGACTGGTCGCGCTGGAGCTTCTCCGCCTTGCGCTGCTTCACGCGCGCCTTCACGAGCCGGCGGCGCTCCTTCAAGTCCGGGCAGTAAATCTCCCCCGCCGCCGTGAGCAGCCGCGTGCGATCCTCGATGGAAAGCTGCGCGAGCAGCGCGCGGTTTTGCGCGGCCTTTTCGAGCAGCTCCGTGGCGGCCTTGAGCTGGTCGCCCAATGTTCCCGCGGCGCTCAATTGCGCGGATGACGCCCCGTTATTTGAATGGATTGAACTGTCGTTCACGTCTGCAAAGCGTAAACGGCGGCTGACGAGTCCGCCAGCCGCCGTTTCGCGAAATCGGTCAAAGCTCAGTTGAACTTGTTCTTCCGATACGTGCCCATCGTCGGTGCATCCAGGTTCACCTCGGGGCCGAAGTAGCGGAGCGTGACGAGCGGATCGGTCTCGCTGGTGTTCTCAAAGGTCACGCCGGCCTTCGCACCGTCTTCGGTGCAAAAGTATGGCGGCGCATCCTGATTTCAGGTCAGGATGTCCGGGGAAAATCCGATATTGCAATGTGTGCCATTTGTAGCCACATTGCCCACGTGCCAGTTGCAGCCAGAGAACTTCGCGAAGAACGGTTCGTCGCCCGCGTGAGCGGAAGCGACAAGCAACTGCTCGCTCGCGCCGCCGCGTTGGAGGGAATGTCCGTGGCGACGTTTGTCATCACCTACGCCCGGGACGTGGCTCGCCGCATCGTTGCCGACTCCGACGAGATCAAGCTGGATGCCGCGCAATCCCGGCGCTTCGTCGAGGCGTTGCTGAAGCCCACGCCCACGGTGCCTGCGCGTCTGCGCAAGGCGGCGAAGGAGCACCGGCAGCGCGTCGCGACCCGCTGAGCTTTCATTCCTCCGACTTCGGCAACCCCAGCCATTCCGGCACCGCCTTCATCGGCAGGAACAGCCGCTTTCCATCCAGCGGCTTGAATCCGAACTCCGCGTAGAACCTCGCCGCCCGGTCATCCTTCGGGTCCGTCACGATGGCCACCGAGCCGATCACCGAACTGCTTTCGTAGGTGCGCTTGAGCGCATCCACCATCAGGAGATTGCCGATGCCCTGCCCCTTGAAGCTGAGGTCACGCGCCAACCGCCCGAGCAGCGTGGCCGGCAGTTCCGGATAACGCGGCAGCTTCTTCGCCAGTTCTTCGGGCACTTTCTCCAGCGCAATGTTCGTGGCTGACAGCGTGTAAAAACCGGCAATTCGCCCGCGATCTGCGACCGGCACCAGGACGAAGCAAGCCGACGCCCGCGCCTTCGTCTCCTTCCGCGCCCGCGTGCGCAGAAATTCCGTCAACTCCGGGGACTCGCAGATGAACTGTTCCCGCCGGTGCTTGGAAACATCCAGCACTTCGACGACGAATTCAGCCCGGTTAGCCATCGCAGAGAGCGCACCTCAATTGAACTTGTTCTTCCGATACGCGCCCATTGCCGGGGCGTCGGGGTTCACCTCGGGGCCGAAGTAGCGGAGGCAGACGAGCGGTTCGGTCTCGCTGGTGTTCTCGAAGGTCACGCCGGCTTTCGCGCCGTCCTCGGTGCAGAAGTATTCGTCCTCAGTCAGTTCGTGGAAGCGGATGAGCTTCGGGCTCACGAGCGGCTGGCCGTTGATCTTGCCGGAGCCCTGCACGCAGATGAGGCCGTAGGCGCCGGTGTCCTTGATGGTGCATTTCACGCCGGGATCCACGGTGAGTTCCTTGGCGGTGAAGAGCTGTTCGCCATCCACCTTGCCATAGACGATCCAGCGATCCACGAAACCTTCCTTGCGCGTGTCGGCGACGGGGACGGGTTCGAGGTAGTGGT
>CAYZJP010000049.1:0-32953 GCA_964478755.1 uncultured Klebsiella sp. | reverse complement strand
TGACCAAGAGCACGCGCGAAATCCACGAGATGAGCGAGGAGTACGAGGAGCACCACCATGCGCCGCAGTCGACGTTCTCCTCCGCCGTGTTCCAGATCGCGATGTTCGACATCGTGTTCTCGATCGACAGCGTGGTGACGGCCGTCGGCGTCGCGGATCACCTGGTGGTGATGGTGGCCGCGGTGGTGCTGGCGATGATCATGATGCTGTTCGCGAGCGGCCCGGTCAGCGCCTTCGTGGAACGGCATCCGACCATCAAGATGCTGGCGCTGTCGTTCCTCATCCTCATCGGCACGATGCTCGTGGCCGAGGGCTGCCACCAGCACGTGAACAAGGGCTACATCTACTTCGCCATGGCCTTCAGCGTCGGCGTCGAGATGCTGAACATCCGTCTGCGCACCAAGCGGGCGACCAACGTCGCGCTGCATCAGGCCTATCGCTGAAATGAAATTCACGCTGCCCGGCCTCGCGTTGCTCGCGGCCCTGCTCACCAGTCCCGCCGCCGAGCCTGCGCGCAAAACCAACGTCGCCATCGCCGGCGAAGAATTTTACATCAACGGCCAGCCGACTTACGCGGGCCGCACTTGGAACGGGAAAAAGATTCAGGGCCTGCTGATGAACTCGCGCATGGTGCAAGCCACCTTCGACGACTTGAACCTGGAGACCGCCTCGCGCTGGGCTTACCCCGACACAAAAAAGTGGGACGCGGAACGCAACACGCGCGAGTTCCTCACCGCGATGCCGGAGTGGCGGCGGCACGGCTTGCTCGCCTTCACACTGAACTTGCAGGGCGGCTCGCCACAGGGCTACTCGCGCGATCAGCCGTGGGAGAACAACGCCTTCACCAGCGACGGCTCGCCGCGGCCCGGTTATCTCGCGCGTCTGGAGCGCATCCTGAACCGCGCCGACGAACTCGGCATGGTGGTCATCCTCGGCTACTTCTACTTCGGCCAGGACGAGCGGCTGAAAGACGAAGCCGCCGTCCTCCGCGCGACCGACAACGCGACCAAGTGGCTCCTCGAACACGGCTGGCGCAACGTCCTCGTCGAGGTCAACAACGAGTGCAATGTTCGTTATGACCACGCCATCCTGAAACCCGAGCGCGTCCACGAACTCATCGAGCGCGTGAAGCACTTGACGCACAACGGTCGCCGTCTGCTCGTCTCCACAAGCTACGGTGGCAACACCGTGCCGAAAGAAAACGTCGTTCGCGCGAGCGACTTCCTGCTGCTGCACGGCAACGGCGTGTCCAAAGGGCGCATCTTGACACTGCCCCCGGAGCGCCGGTCTCCGAACCGGCAGGTGTTGAATGCCACGCAGAAACGCGCCGATTCAGAGATCGGCGCTCCGCAATGCCAGCGGGGTCGGGGGCAGTGTCAAGATGCGCCCGTGTCCAAACCGGAGCGCATCGCCGAGCTGGTGCGGCTCACCCGCGCCGTGCCTGGTTACACGCCCAAACCGATCCTCTTCAACGAGGACGACCACTTCGACTTCGATCAGCCGATGAACAACTTCACCGCTGCAGTGGGCGAGCGCGCCGGCTGGGGCTTCTTCGATTTCCGCATGAAGGACGAGGGCTTCGACGAGGGCTACCAGAGCGTGCCGGTCAACTGGGGCATCTCCAGCGCCCGCAAACGCGGCTTCTTCAGGCTGCTGGCGGAGATCACGGGCGCGCAGCCGTGACGCGGCGCGTTGCAAATCTCCACTCGCCACCGGGCTGGGAATGGCTAGACTCCGCACACAACCCATCATTTGCAAATTCTGAACTGACGCCACGCTCATGAGTTCCCGCAATCTCCTCTTGGCTTCCATCCTCCTGAACGTCGGCCTCGCCGTCGGCTTCGGATGGCATCTCAATCGCACCGCCATTACGACTGAAGCCAAGTCCCCGCCCGCGACCGCACCCGCCACCACGACCGCCGGGCCGTCCAAGCGCGGTGCCGCACACGCCAGCGAGCCAGCGCCGATGCCGGCCACCGCGCGAGGCGCGGCGTTCAACTGGCGCAGCGTCGAGTCGGAGGACTACAAAAAATACATCGCCAACCTGCGCGCCATCGGCTGCCCGGAGGAGACCATCAGGGACATCATCATCGCCGACGTGAACAAGCTTTACGCACCGAAGCTGGCGGCGCTGAACCGCCCCGCCACGGAATACAAGTATTGGGAGCCGCAACGGAATTTCGGATCGGTGATGGACAAGGACAAGCAGCAGCAGATGCGCGACATTGCAAAAGAGAAAAAGGCGCTGTTGCAGGAATTGCTGGGAGTGGACTCCGAGGAGGAGGCGCGCAAACTCTACGGCGGGACGGATTACTACGAGCGGATGAGCGGCTTTCTGCCGAAAGAGAAACGGGAGAGCGTGCGCGAGCTGGTGCAAAAGTTTTCCGATCTGGAGCAGGACGTGTATCGCAAGAGCGATGGACACATGGACGCGGAGGACGCGAAGGAGCTGCTGAAAATCCGCAACGACCGCCGGGCCGAGCTGGCCAAGGTGCTGACCCCGCAGGAGCTGCTGGAATACGAGCTGCGCAATTCGCAGACCGCGAGCCAGATGCGCTACGATCTCACCGCCTTCGAACCCAGCGAGGAGGAGTTTCGCAAGGTCTTCAAGGCGCGCGTCGAGTTCGACAGCGAGTTTGGCCCCAACTACGGCGGCACCCAGGACGCGGAGCAGATGAAGAAACGCGCCGAGGCCCAGCGCAAGCTGGACGAGGCCCTTAAGGCGGAACTCGGCGACCAACGCTATGCGGAATACAAGCAGGCCAGTGACTACGCTTATCGCGAGCTGGCCCGCGTCGCCGCGCGCTATGAACTGCCGAAGGAAACGGCCAAGAAGGTATGGGCCATCAAGACCGCCGCCGAGGAACAGGCCAGCCAGCTCCGGCAAGACCAAACTCTTTCCCTCGAGCAACGCCAAACCGCCGCCAAGGCCATCCAAACCGAAACGGAAAAGGCGGTGACCGAAATGCTCGGCGACCGAGGCTACAAGAGCTACGTCAACTCTGGCGGCTACTGGGTGCGCAACATCGGCTCCTCCGCCGGCATCGCCCGCCGCGTCGTCACGCCTTGAACGAGAGCTGCAATTCGCACAGCCGGCGACGGCGTTTGGTTTGAACTGCCCGCACTGATGAACGACGCCGGACAATTCCCCGCCGTGTGGCCCGTGCCGCCGCGCCAGGCGCACGAAGGCCGTCACGTCCGCCTAACGCCGCTGCGCGCGGACGAGGACGCGGCGGAATTGTATCAAGCGGGCCACGAACCGGCAGAGGCACGGGAAACCTGGCGTTACCTTTGGTATGGACCGTTCGCGACGGAGGCCGACTTCCGCGAATGGCTGCGCGGCGTGCAGGACGGCGCGGACCCGATCTTCTTCACCGTCACGAGCCGGCAGACCGGGCGACGCGTGGGGATGATTTCCATCATGCGCATCACGCCACAGCACGGCGTCGCCGAGCTGGGCCACATCTGGTATGGCCTTGCCGCGCAACGCACGCCGGTGAACACCGAGTCCGTCTTCCTGCTGCTGCGGCACCTCTTCGACGACCTCGGCTACCGGCGCGTCGAGTGGAAGTGCGACGCTGAAAACGTCCGCAGCCGCGCAGCCGCGCTCCGGCTGGGCTTTCAGTTCGAGGGCCTCTTCCGCCAGCACATGATCGTCAAAGGCCGCAACCGCGACACCGCTTGGTTCGCGATGCTCGACGCCGACTGGCCCACGCGGAAGGCGAACTTCGAGCGCTGGCTCGCGGACGAGGGCCGCACATCACTGTCCGAGTTGAACGGACTGGCCCGTCCACCGGAGACAAAAGCGATTTGAACTGCTGATTCTGCTCCTTCCCCACCTCACATCAGTCCTCTCCAACCTCCTGTCGGCCACCAGCCGCTTGAAATGCGTGCGCATCCGTCAACGCCTGCGCCACGCGATCACGTCCGCAGGCGGACATCTGTGCGATGGTTTCGCCAGTCGCGGGAGTGCGGACGGGAATGGTTTTGTCCGTGGTGATGAACTCGCTGTTGAGGTAGAGGGGATTATTCATTCAATCTGTTGCGTCTCAATTATCCGGAAAAGCGCTCTCGAAATCATACCCGTTAGCAAAATCCTCCTGCTTATCCTCAGGTGTCTTCGCTAAGAGTCGCGCTTCGATCAAGTCGAAGACAATTTCACCCACGTCCTCGGTGCGAAGAATACCAAATCCGGCCAGATGCGCGCGCGCCTGCTTACCGAAGCGCCTCGACGCAAGCTTGCGGAACGCTTCGAGCAGTAGTGTGGCGGAAACGTGGGCGGGCGGGCCTTTCTGCTGCCGGCGCTTGTCGGTCATCTGCGCTTGCACAGCGGAATTGAGAGCCTCCCGAACGAAGTCGTAAGCCTCCTTCGGAAAGCGCGGCTGTCTTCCGAGTAACTGGCTGAGGTCGGCCAGTTCCCAGACCGTGCTTGGCTGCGGCGGATAGCTTGTCCAACCCGCCTGCACACCAGCAGACATCGGCAAGCCCACGTCGCGGCTGCACGGTTCGCACAGGTTCTCCCTTGTCATCCGATCGCCAAAAATCTTTGTCAGGTGGACGATGGCCTCTCGTTGTTGGCACTTCTCGCAGAGCATGGACTTCAAGGATCGCTCAAATCGCGTAGCTGTCCTGGTCCGGCTGGCTGGTCTTCGCCCGCCGCACCTCGACTTCGATGGGTTGGATGTGGGTGATCATGTAGGTGCCGCGGTGTGTGTCGCGTTGCATCGGCTGCACGCGGCCACGGGCGTCGGTGGCGCGCGCCATGAGGACGCAGGGGCCGGGCTTGGAGGGAGTTTTCCAGTGGTATTCCCACAACCGCCAGGCGTGCCGGACGGATTCGCCGAGGAGTTGCGCCTCCTTCCAGGAACGGCCGCCGTTGGTGCTGACTTCCACGCGCGTGATGACGGAGTTGCCGGTCCACGCCGCGCCGTGGACGCGATAGACGGAGTCGGCGGCGACGACTTCGTGGAGCGCGGGCCGCGCGATCTGCGCCTTCACCTCGACTTCGCCGACGGGCAGAAGCTGGATGGGCAGGCCGTCGCGCTGTTCCCAATACGTGTAGTCGCTGCCCTCGAAGTAGCCACGAAAGTCTCGGTCGCTGACGAGAATGCGCGTGAGCCATTTGACCGACGCCATGCCATACCAGTCCGGCACGACGGCGCGCAGCGGGAATCCGTGCGCGAGCGGCAGCGGCTCGCCGTTCATGTGCGTGGCGAGGATGACATCGGGGTCGAGCGCCTTGGCCAGCGGCAGTCCGCGCGCGTAGTGAATCTTGCCGGGCGAGACCGGTTCCTTCTTGATCTCGCCGCTGTCGGCCCCTTCGAGCACGACCTCGACCGCGCCAGGCTTCACGCCGGCGCGCTCCAACAGGGCGGCCAGCGGCACGCCGCTCCACTGCGCGTTGCCCACCGCGCCGAGTTCCCATTGGAGGCCGCTGACTTTCGGGTGGAGGAAAATGCGGCTGTTGCCTGCGCATTCGAGCGTGGCGGTCACCGCGTGGCGCGGGAAGTCCCGCAAGTCCTCGTGGCAGAGTTCGAGCGGGCGCTCGACCCGCCCCTCGACACGCAGCCGCCACGAGCGGGCGTTGACCTTCGGCACCGGGAAATGGCTGCGGATGAAGAACTGCTCGTTCGGCGTCACGGCGCTGTTGAGCGACGCGAACGGGAATTCGAGGTTCTCCGGGTTCTTGTCGCGGACGACGAGGCCGGGGAATGCGGCAGGAGCGGTGGGGGCGGGGGCTGCTTTGGTCGCTTTCATGGCAGGCAGAAATGGCTTCGCGCGCAGTGGAAACCAGCGGGCGTGGAGGGTCAAGGAATTCCCTGCACAAGCTGGGGGGCGGTGAAGAAATGGCTTCGCATCCCGGCGGCACGCTGCTCTCATCGCCACGGATTTCCTGTCGCAATGAAACCGATTCCCTCATCCTTCACCGCACTGGCTGCGGGAGCCGTGCTGCTCTGCAGCGCCAGTCCGCTCATGGCCCAGACGAACACTTCCGCCGCCGAGGCGTGGCTCGCCGCCGCGCCGGTCGCGCCGGAATTCAGCGTGCCGAAGACGAAGGCCGCATGGGAGAAGCGTCGTGTCGAGGTGCGCGCGACGTTGTGGCAGTTGCTCGGCAAGCTGCCGCCGCGACCGAAGGTGCCGAAGGTCACGACGCTCGTGCGCGAGGACCGGGGCGATTACGTGTTCGAGAAGTTCACCTTCGACAACGGCGCGGGCGCGACCGTGCCGGGCTACGTGTTCCTGCCGAAAGGTGTTTCCGGCAAGTCGCCCGCCATCCTCTACTGCCACTGGCACGGCGGCCAATACGACATCGGGAAGGACGAGTTGCTCCGCACGAACGCCGTGCCAGTGCCGCCCGGACCGGCACTCGCGAAGCGCGGCTACGTGGTGCTGGGCGTGGACGCGTATTGTTTCGGCGAGCGCAATGGCCAGGGACCGGGCGGCGCGGCTGAGAAAGGCGGCGCGGGCGAGATGACGGCGTCCAAGTTCAACCTCTGGGCCGGCCGCTCGCTGTGGGGAATGATTCTGCGCGATGACTTGATGGCGCTGGATTACCTCGCAGCGCGCAAGGAAGTGGACGCGTCGCGCATCGGTGTCACCGGCATCAGCATGGGCGCGACGCGGACATGGTGGCTCATGGCGCTCGACGAGCGGCTCCGCGCCGGCGTGCCCGTCGCGTGCATGACGCGCTACACCGACCTCATCAGCATCGAGGGCTTGAAATACCACGGCATCTATTACTTCGTGCCGGGGATGCTGAACCACTTCGACAGCGAGGCCGTCATGGCGCTGGCCGCGCCGCGCCCGATGCTCTTCATGACTGGCGACAAGGATTATGGCTCGCCCATCGAGGGCATTCGCAAACTGGAGGCGAAGATTCGTCCCGCCTACGGGCTCTATCGCGCGGAGGCGAATTTCGAGAACATCGTCTATCCCGGCCTCGGCCACGTCTATCTGCCGGAGATGTGGGACAAGATGGTCGCGTGGATGGACCAGCATGTGCGCGATGGAAAGTGAAGGAGCGCGGGCTTCAGCCCGCTTCAATGTCCGCCTGGACGAGGAGCGACGAATCCCAAAATACGCTCCACCTTGAAGCGGCCTGAAGGCCGCGCTCCCGTCCGGGTCATTGAATTTCCGCCTGCCTCTGCCAAGCTCGCCGCGCATGAAACGATTTTCCGTCCTGCTCCTCGCGTGCGCGTGCGCGCTGTTGATTGCCTGTCCAAGTCCGAGTTCCACGCCCAAAGCCGGCCCCGGTGCCACTTCGACCGACCCGACCGAATCCGGTCAACCGCAGCCGAAGCTGCCCACCATCAGGCTCTGGCTCGGCGCGCACGAGATGGTCACGGAGATCGCGCGCACGCCGGTCGAGCATCAGGTCGGCATGATGTGGCGCACGAACATGGCCGAGATGGAGGGGATGATTTTCATCTTCGACGAGCCGCGACGGCAGTCGTTCTGGATGCGGAACACGCTCGTCCCGCTCGACATCGCCTTCTTCGCGGCGGACGGCACGCTCCTCGAAGTTCACGCCGCAAAGCCGAAGGACGAGACGCCCCTGCCATCGGACAGCGACCGCGTGCAGTTCGTGCTGGAGACACGGCAGGGCTGGTTCCAGCGCAACAACGTGAAGCCCGGAATGCAAATCCGCACCGAGAAGGGTTCGCTGCTGGAGACGTTCTCGCGGAGAAAGTAGGACCGCGCGGCTCGCCTCGTGCGTGTCACTTTAGTTTCCGCTTGAGCGGATCGTTTTCGGATGGAGATCAGGCGGAACGCACTGACCTACTTGGTTGGCTCCGGCGGCTTCGGCAACAACCGGCTCAGCACGAAGATCAGCACCGCGACGACTCCCACCAGCACGCCCCAGAAGAGCGTGTTGCCTTTCGTGCCACCGAGCGACTCGCCGAGCGGCGTGCCTTTCAAGGCTTCTTCAGGACCGAGCTTCGCCTGCACTTTGGTGGCAGACAGAATTTGCCGGGCGACGAGGTCGAGGTCGTAGCGCGGAAAGGCAGCTTGGGCGTTGCCGTAGTAGAGCGCGGGCGCATGGCCCTCGGCGGCGCGGAAGAGCAGGCGCGCAGTCGAATGCCACGCGGTGAAGTTGCTGAGTTGCAGCGGCGGGTTGTCACCGTTCTCAATTTCGAGCCAGAGTCGGTCGGTGGCGGGCGGCTGGTTCAGCGTGATGACGAGCTTGCCAAGTTTCTGCTCCGGCGTTCGCACCCAGGAAGCGTTGCCCAGAGCGACAGGATGCTTCTCCCCGCGCGAATCGGCGCGCTCCTCGAAGACAACCGCATCGCGACGGAAGAGCGGCGCGGTCGTCTCGCACGTCAGACGCGTGAGCGGAAGCGATTTGTGCGGCAGCGCGAAGCTCCAGACGCTGGTCTTGGGGCGCTTCGGGTCGTCAGTCTTGCTCGCGGCGACGGGAAAACTGCGCTGGATCGGCGTGCGTTCCAGAATGAACGGCACCTGCTGGCCGCTGGCGACGACGCGCAGGTCGGCGAAGCTCGCGGCGCAGCGGGACATTGCTTCGAGGTCGAGCTCCAACTGCTGGATGCCGGGGCCGACGAGCCTGACCGCCTTGCGGAAACGCCAAGGATTCACGTCGAGCGGTGTCGTGCCGGCGGCGAGCATCGCGAGCGGGTCGGGTGCGGAGAACGCCGCGTTCACCACGAGCGCGCCGGCCTGCGCGGTGACAACGGGCACGGTGCGCAAGTCGCGGCGCAGCGCGGCCAGGTCGTATTTCGGCGCGGGGCACTGCGCGTTGCCAGCAAGCAAGTTCAGCGGACCGGGCCGGTCGTTGAACAGCAACGCGAAGACAGGACGGCGCTTCGCTTCGACTGCGGCGATGTTTAGCGGAGGATTGTCGTCGTTGTGAACTGTCAGCAAAACTTCGCGGGCCTGCACGGGCACGTCCACGGCGAAAGTGACGTTCGACACGGCGGGTTGGCCCGAGAGCGCGAAACGAAAGATGTGGCCGGTGGCGATAATGGTCTCGCGCACTTCGCCCTCGCTCACGCTGCGCTGCGCGAGCGTGACGCGGCGTGAAAAGAGCGGCTCCGTCGTCACGAGCGAGAGGCCGGCGAGCGCGACGTTGCCACCGTTGAGCCGGAGCGTGAGACGCGTCTCGCGGTCGGTCTCGGCGCGCTCGGTGATTTCGAGGCCGAGCGGTTCAGCAGGCGCAGCCTCGGCGGACTCCGGGTGCAGCAAGACGCCGGTGACGGGAATGGGCTGGGCGCGCTGGTCGTTGAGCGTGAGTCGCAGGTGCGGCCAGACTCCGGCGGCGAAGTTCACTCGGAGTTGCATCGCACCGTTGGGCAGGGCGAAGACCGGCAGGCCGTCGGCGATGGTCGCCCAACGCGCGCCGTCGCTGCTGCCCTCGACGCGCACGGCCTTGAGGAAGTCCCGCGCGGGCGTCTGCAAAGTCACACCGACCACCGGCTGCGTAAGGCCGGTCTCGATGAACGCAACGGTGGCGTTGGTCTCGATTTTGGAAATGAACTTGCGCGGGGCGGCGGTCAGCGCGGCGCGTTGCACGGGGCGGTCGAGGTCGAAGGGAACTTCGCGGCCCTGCGCGTCGTGGATGCGCAAGTCCTCGAGGCCGGAGCGCGCGGCGTCGAGCGTCTCCGGCGGGACGGAGAAGCGGACGAGGCCGGACTGCGCGAGCGTGATGGGCTGATAGTTCTTCCAGGCAGAGGGAAGTTCGGCGGCGGAGAGGGAACACGCGGCGAGGAGGAGTGGCAGGACGATTGCGCGCCGGAGGCTGTTGCGGACGACTCCCTCTCCCCTTGCGGAGCAAGGGGAGAAAATCCAAGAGCCGCTCCTGTGCGTGCGGTTTGGTTTGGTTTGGCGTCCGCACCGCTCATCCGGCCTTCGGCCACCTTCTCCCCTCGCTCCGCGAAGGGAGAAGGCATCGCGGGCTTTCAAGAGTTCTCCCTCACCCCGGCCCTCTCCCGCTGGGAGAGGGAGAACGTCAGCCGGCGGCGAGCTTGCGACGACGCGATCGGTGGCGCGACGGTTGGCTGGAGCTGTTCCCTCTCCCAGCGGGAGAGGGTTAGAGTGAGGGAGAACGGCATCTGCATTACCGAGCGAGCGTCTGGAAGTAGCGGTTTGATGGTTCATGGATTGGGTGGCGGCTGATTCGCGTCTTTCGCAGGCGGTGCGGGCCTTTCCGCTTGCGCCTCGGTGGCGAGGAATTTTTGATAGAACATCGAGACAAGCATCAGCACGACGGCGAGGCCGATGAGCGAGCCGATGCGATAGAGTCCGCCGAGACTCCAGAGGTCGTGAAAGAAAAGTTTGAGCAAGGTCACGCCGAGCAGCGCCATGCCGGCCCGGCGCGCGGCGATGACGCGTTTCTTGAAGCCGATGACGAGCAGCACAAAGGCAAACGCCGCCCACGCGAGCGAATAGGTCATGCCCCGCCCCAGCTCCTTCTCGCGCGAGAGGTTTCCGCCGGTGAGTTCAAAAGTCGTGTGCGTGCCCTCGCTGAAGTAGTCGGCGATCTCGATGTTCACGAGGATGAACGCGAGCACGGTGCCGAGACTGTAAAGCAGCGGGAGGACGCTCTGGCCGCGCACGACATTGCGCGGCGGGGCGAGCAGCCGCGCTCCGGCGAAGAGGCAGACGGTCACGATGCCGTAGGTGTAGAGATACCAGTTGAAAATGGGTGTATCGCTGCGCGGGTGGTAGCTGAAGACCGCGCCGTTGAAGGCCAGTCGCACGAACGCGACGCACAACAGCGCGACGCCGACGAGCGTCAGGCCCGGATGTGGCACGCGGTGGAACAACCAGAGCAACGCAACGCCTTCGAGCGCCCACGCGACGGTGAGCCACTGCTTGTCGAACTGGATCGGGAAGATGAGCGTGATGAAAAAGAGCGTCGCACCGCCGAAGAGCGCGAGCAGCGCGTTGCGGCCTTCGTTGTCGGCGGGAAGTTTTCGCAGCAGCCAGACGAGTCCGGCAAACGCAGGCAGCGCGCAGACGGCGGGCACCAGACCGAGGTAGGCGAAGTCCGGGAGGTTCGCCTTGGAGAGCTGGTAGATCAGCGTGAAGTGCAGCGGCAGCGCGAGCGCGGAGACGGCCCACGGGATGCGGCGTTCGGTAACTTGGCGATGGCAGACGAACGGGAACAGCGTGAACACGGCGGAGAAACCGGCATACCACGCGAGCGGCAGCCAGTCGGGCATTTCGCCAGTGCCGGTGAAGTGTCGCGTGTGCCAGACGTGTTCCAGCAGCAGCGTGCAGCCCATTGCGACGATGGTGAGCAAGTCCGTGCCGAAGCGCACGACAACGCCGAGCAGCAGCACGATGAGCAGAACGGCGAGACCGAAGACGGGCGAGGGATTCGCGAGTGGCAGACGGAGGACGACCATCGTGAGCAACAGGAATGGGAGCACAGCGGCCATCGAACTGAGTTGCACGGCTTGCGCAGCGTTGATCGCGCCGGTGAGCGGCAGGCCAGCGGCGGTGTTCGCGTCGGCCTTCATCGCCTCCAGTTTGGGCAGGATGCGTTTCATCGCGAAGATGCCGGCGGCGAAAAAGAACACCGCGAAGCCACCGATGAGGAAAAGCATTCCCGGCAGAGCGGAAGTTCCGGCAAGCTCCGTCGGCACTTTCAGAACCCAGCAGAGCGTCGCAAGCATCGTGAGCAACAGCACGATGGCGATGGACGCGAGCGACGCGGTCACGATGGCGAGGCCGATGGCGAGCACGTCCACGAACAGCACGACGGGCCACACCAGGAACGACGGCGCTTCGAGTTTGAAGAGCGGGATGAGGAGGAGCAGCAGCGCGACGGGCGGGAAGAGATGCGCCCACCAGACGCGCGAGAGGTTTGGCTGGAGCCGCTGTTGCACGACGGGGAAGACCGAGTGCAGCACGGCGAAGATCAGCGTGAAGGCGAGCGACCAGTTGAGCAGGTCGTTGGTGAGGAAGGAGCCGGTCCAGATGGCGAGCAGCAGGAACGCCGCACCGCCGCCGAGGAGTTGCACGGGACGCAACTTGTCGCGCGTCCATGCGACGCCGAGCAGCGCGAGGTCGAGCAGGAAAATGAAGGAGAACATCAGGCCGGGGCGGTCGCACAGCTCGCGATAAGGATGTGCGAAGATGTTCAACGCAAAGCTCAGGCCGATGCCCGGCAAGAGCACGGCGGAATACGAACTCCACTTGTCCACGGCGTCGGCGGCCTTTTCCGCAACGCGATGCACCACGCTGAAGAACGCGAAGAACAGGGCGCTGAAAAATACGAAGATGGTCATCGCGGTGTTGATTTTTTCAACCGCGAAGAACTTGCCGGCCCACGCGAGTTGCATCAGCGCCGTCGCCACGCCGGCAAGGAGCGTGAGGTGCAGCCAGCGTTGCCGCAGCGCGACGGCGAGCAGGCCGATGTCGAGCAGCGCGACGTAGCCGAAGAGGCCGAGCGGGTTGTCCTGGCCGGTGTTGATGAGGATAGGCGTGAGGAAGCCGCCGAGCAATCCGAGGATGGCGACGACCTGCGCGTTGAGCCGCACGGCGAGGAAGAACGCGACGGCGGTGACGAGCGACATGAGCGCAAAGGTCGCGTATGGACTTGGGATGAGCTTGTAGAACGCATGCGCCGTGAAGAAGTCCGCGTAGAGGATGACCACGCCCGCGCCGCAGAGCGCCTGCACGGTGACGGCGTAGCGCTCGCGGTTGAGCTTCAGGCCGCCGATAAGCAGGGCGATGCCGGTAACAAGCCCGCCCGCGACACGAACCTCGGGCGAAATCAGGTTTCGGTTGAAAGCTTCCTTCAGGGCGAACGCAATACCTAGAAAGAGCACGAACGCTCCAATCCACGCGAAAAGCTTCACACCGAGGAACTGCTCCAAGTTGAACGTGGGCTGCGGTGCCTTGACCGGAGTTGGCACTAGAGACTTTTGCGGTGTTGGCGAGACGGGAGTCGAATCAACGGTGATAGGCGGCGGCGGGATTGCGCCGCCGAGTGACGAAATGGCCGCAGCGGGGATGGGCGGGGGCACGGATACGGCGGAGGCTTGCGGTGTAGCGGGTTCAGCCGTCTTCGCGAGCGCGGCTGCCAGCTTCTCCGAGGCCGTCGGCTGGCCTATCTGCCCAAGGCTGTGCGTTGTCGCTTCGACACTCGCCGACGCGGCCGCCCTTTCCGCGGTGAGCTTGCGGACGGCCTCCAATTCCTTCTCGGTCTGGACCAGTCGGCGCTCCAGTTCGGTCGCCCTCGTGTTGAGCCGGTGTTGCTCCTCCTCAGTCTCGCCGGCCCTTTGCCAGAGCCTGAACACAACGTAGCCGCCGAACAGGAAAACCAGCAACTCGAAGAATCCGAAGTTACGAAACATGGTGGCCTCCAGTGGCGCGCATTTGCGCCGTTGAGTTCGGTTGAACGGGCTTCACGGTCGGCAGAGTGCCAGAGTGCGTGGCTGTGCGGTAATCGAATTTTAAGTCGCGGCCATCGCTGGCGATGACGTGGGCTAATCACTCAGCGCCAGCGACGGTGAGCAGGGAAAGCCCGCGCTGCCGGACGATTTTCTCAACCGCATCCTGCTCCAGCAGCAGTGTGCGGCCCGCCTCGAACGCCAGCACGCGGACACCGCTGGCGGCGCAAATTTCAAGCGTGCGCGGGCCGATGCACGGGATGTCGAAGCGCAGGTCGTGCTGATCTTTGGCCACCTTCACGGCGACCGCGCCGCCGTTCTTGCCCGCGAGTTCGCCGCCGCGTGCGAGAGCCTTGTCAGTGCCTTCGAAGCCCTCGACGGCGAGCACGGTGCCGTCTTTGACCACTACAGTCTGGCCGACTTCGAGGCGCGAGACTTCCTTCGCGATGCGGAATCCAAAGCGCACGTCCGCCGTCTCGTCATCGCTCAACGATTTTCCCAGCGTGAAGTTTGGCCCGGCCATGAGCGGTTGCAGCCACGTCATGGCGGAGATGAGTTCCACGCCGTCCTTCTTCAACTCGTCCGCGATGCCGCCGAAGATGGTGTGGGCGTTCTTCTCCTTGAGCCGCATGAGCAGCGCGACGGCGCGCAGGTCGGGGCGGAGATCGAAGAGGTTCTTGGGCGCGATCTGCCCGGCCATGACGCAGTGCTTCACACCACGCTCAGTGAAAGCAGAGATCAACTTGCCAAGTTGCCCCACGCGCAGCCAGACGAGGTCGTCCACGAGTTTCACGAGCGCGGGGTCGGTCTCGCCCTCGAACGCGACGGCGACGAGGCGCGTGACGCCCATCGCGCGGGCCTGGCGCGCGAGCAGCAGCGGCAGCGTGCGGTTGCCGGCGATGAGGCCGAGCGTCTGGATGGCGGCGGACACGGGAAGGAGCGTAACGAGTGGTGCGCGGCTTGTCAGGCGAGGAAACGAGGATGCCTTGCGGCTGGACAGCGTCCGCATCCGCGCCTATGACTGCGCCACGATGAAAGCTGTTTTCCAATTTGTCCTGTGCCTTGCACTGGTCTGCGTGTCTAGCTTGGCCGCCACTGCTGCCGCGCCTGCGAAGAAGACCGTTGTCTTCATCAGCGGCGAGTTTGAATACAAGTCCACCGAGACGCTGCCAGTGTTCAAGACACTGGTTGAATCCAAGCTCGGCGCGAAGTGCATCTATCTCCAGCGCAAGCCGGGCACGAACGTGCATGACATCCCCGGCCTCGAAGCACTCGACAAAGCCGACCTCGCGGTCCTCTTCATCCGACGCATGATGTTGCCTGAGGATCAGCTCGCGCACTTCAAGAAGTTCGCCGCATCCGGCAAGCCCATCATCGGCCTGCGCACGGCGAGCCACGCGTTCGAGAACTGGAAGGAGTGGGACCACGACGTGCTCGGCGGCAACTACCACATGCACTTTGACAACAAACTCAGCACGAATGTCCGCGCGGTGCCAGAGGCGGCAGGACACCCGATTCTCGCGGGCGTGCCGGCGGAATTCGTCAGCCCAGGCTCGCTCTACCGCAACAACCCGTTGCCGGACGGCTCCAAGGTGCTGCTCACCGGCTCCGTCGAGGGCCAGCCCGCTGAGCCGATCGCGTGGACGCACAGTTATCACGGCACGCCGGTCTTCTACACGTCGCTCGGACATCCTAAAGATTTTGAACTGGAGCCGTTCAACCGGCTGCTCTTGAACGTCGTGCAGTGGGCGCTCGCGCAGCCGGTGCGGAAGGCGGACGCTTCTCCTGCGGGAGATTCAACGGGCTTCCGTCGCGTGGGCGTGGCGGATTTTGAAAAGCTGCTTCTGGAGCACAAATACACCGTGCTCGACGTGCGAACGGCGGATGAGTTCAAGGCCGGTCACATCGCCGGCGCGATGAACCTCGACGTGCTGGGAGCGGGCTTCGAGAAGCAGTTGGCCGCACTCGACAAATCGAAGACTTACCTCGTCCACTGCGCCTCCGGGCGACGCAGCGCGAACGCGGCGGAGCAGATGAAGGAGCTTGGCTTCCAGTCGGTGATTGATCTCGCGCCGGGCTTCAACGGCTGGAAGGCGGCGGGCAAACCGGTGGAGAAGTGAGCCGCGAGATTCCTTTTGGCATCCGCAGCGGCGCTACTCCGAGCTGCTGTATTTCTGAATCAGCAGGTGGCTGCGGGCCGCTGTGAGTTCCATGATGAACTGGTCGTAGCTTTGGTAGCGCTCATCCGGGTTCTTCGCCATCGCGCAGCAGATCGCCTCATTGGTCTTCTCCTGAATCTCCGACAGCTCCTCAATCGGCGGCGTGAGCGGCTGCTCGACGTGCGCGAGCGCGACCTCGTTCACCGTCGGAGCCTCGAAGGGAACGTGTCCCGTGATCGCGTGGTAGAGCGTGCCTGCCAGCGAATACATGTCGGAGCGAAAATCCTCCGTGTGAATCGAGATGCGCTCCGGCGCGATGTAATACGGCGTGCCGAAGACGCCCGCGTCGGGATCGCGTCCGCCCTCGGCGCTCTGGGCGAGGCCGAAGTCCACGAGCTTGGGCTCCGGCGGCTCGTCATTGTTGAAGAGGATGTTGCCCGGCTTGATGTCGAGATGCAGCAGCCCGTGACGGTTCGCGCAATCGAGCGCGGAGGCGATCTTGATGCCCACGTCCAGCACGAGCAGCTCGTCCACCCGGCCTTGCGACTCGATGCGTCCGTCGAACGTGCCGTTGTCGGCGAGTTCCATGACGAGGTATTTCTGCCCCTCCGCCTCGTCGAAGGCGTAGATGTGGATGATGTTCGAGTGGTTCAGCCCGGCGCAGGCGCGCGCCTCGCGCTTGAAGGCCTCGACCTGGATGGGGTCGGCGGCGATCTCCGGCTTCATCAACTTCACCGCGACCTCGCGGTTGAGGTTCATGTCGTAAGAGCGGAAGACCGTGCCCATGCCGCCGGAGGCGATGACCGCGCGCAGCTCGAACTGCCGCAGCTTGACGGTGATCATCACCGGGTGGCCGCACTTGTTGCAGGGCTGCGTCTCGAAGGGCGGCAGGTCGCTCGGAATGAAGTTTTTGGCGCTGCACCTGCCGCACGACACCATCTTCAAAGATTTTTTGCCTTCGCTCATTCCCGTGGACTGCGACCGCAGGTTAGCACCGGGGCCGCCATGCTCAAGACTTGATTCCAGCCTCCTACGCGAGCCGGTCGCCACCTGCTTTTAAGCTTGGTAACAGGATGCCGTTTTGTTTCAACCTGCGGCGCGTGCGGCTGCTCTACAACCTGCTCTTTCCGGTCGGCTTCATCCTGAGCGCGCCGTATTACTTCTGGAAGTTGTGGCGGCGCGGCGGCTGGCAACGCGGCTTCGGCGAACGGTTTGGTAAAATCGAGGCGGGCAAACTCCAGTCTCTTTCCGGCGGAAGAACTCTCTGGCTTCACGCCGTCAGCGTCGGCGAAGTCAACGTCAGCCTCCAGCTCAT
This sequence comes from uncultured Klebsiella sp., assembly GCA_964478755.1. Lineage (GTDB taxonomy): Bacteria > Verrucomicrobiota > Verrucomicrobiia > Limisphaerales > SXTU01 > SXTU01. Next base: position 16,121 of record CAYZJP010000049.1, on the reverse strand, counting down.
CGCCGCGCTGCGACCGCGCCTTGCGGGTTGGAAGTTCCTCGTCTCCACCACGACCACCACCGGCATGGGCGAGCTGGAGAAGAAACTGCCGTCGGATGTCGCGCGCATTTACTACCCGGTGGATTTCCCGTGGGCCGTGCGCCGCGCGCTTGATGCCGTGCGGCCCGCCGCCGTCGTGCTTGTGGAGGCGGAGTTCTGGCCGAACTTCCTCTGGCAAGTCCGTGAGCGAGGTCTGCCTGTCTGCCTCGCCAACGCGCGTGTTTCAGACAAGTCCTTCCGTGGCTACCGGCGCGCCGGCTTTATCTTCCGCGAACTCTTCGCGAACTTCACCGCCATCGGCGCGCAGAATGACGCCGACGCCGCGCGCCTCCGCGAGCTGGGCTGTCGTGCTGAGGCCATCCGCGTCACTGGCAACGCGAAGTTCGACGCCGCCGCGCCCACCAGCGGCACCGCGCTCGACGTGCCCGCGCTCCTGCGCCAGCTCGGCGTGCCCGACGACGCGCAACTGCTAGTCGCCGGCAGCACGCACGCGGGTGAGGAAGTCTTGCTTGCGCAAATGTTCCTCCGACTTCGTGATCGCTTCCCGAAGCTGTTCCTCGTGCTCGTCCCGCGCCACTTCGAGCGCACGAGAGCCGTCGTCGAGGAACTCCGTCCGACACAAATTCGCCTCGCGCTGCGCACGGAACTCAACGAAGGGAAAATTTTCACAACTGGCTCCGTGGACTGCCTGCTGGTGAACACGACCGGCGAACTACGCCACTTCTACCGGCACGCCACCGTCGTCTTCGTTGGCAAGAGCCTCACGGCGAAAGGCGGGCAGAACCCCATCGAGCCGGGCGCGTTGGGCAAGGCGATGGTCTTCGGTTCGCACATGGAAAACTTCCGTCCCATCGCCGCCGAGTTTGTCGCGCACGATGGAGCCGTGCAAGTTCCCGACGCCACCGCGCTGGAATCAGCCTTCGCGACACTGCTCGCCGGCTCTGCCCGCTGCGAGCAACTCGGCGCGAACGCGCTGCGCGTGACGCAACGAAATCAGGGGGCCGCAGAGCGCACGGCGGACATGATTGCGGCGCAGTTTCTGCGGAAAAGTTGAGGCAAACCCTGGCGGCGCTTTGTAAGCGCCGACGGGGGTCACAGGCCACCGCTACAGCAGCCGCGGCTGCAATTCGTCCTTCGCGACGGACTCGCCGAGGCTTTCCACGCGCGCGCGGCGGCGTTCCATGATGTTCTTCTCCAGCTTTGGATCGTAGGCCACGGGATAATTTCCGTCGTAGCAGGCCATGCAGAAGGAGGATTTGGGCAGGCCGGTGGCCGCGACCATGCCATCCTGCGAGAGGTAGTGGAGTGAGTCGGCGTTGAGATACTTGCGGATCTCCTCGTTCGAATGGTTTGCCGCCATCAGCTTGCTGCGGTCGGGGAAATCAATTCCATACACGCACGGGTTCATGTGCGGCGGGCAGGAGACGAGCACATGAACTTCCTTCGCGCCGGCTTCTTTCAGGCTGTTCACCCGCGTCTTGCACGTGGTGCCGCGCACGATGGAATCGTCCACGATGATGACGCGCTTTCCTTTCACGAGGTCGCCGATCAGGTTGAGCTTCACGCGCACCGCGAAGTCGCGGATGAGCTGCGAGGGCTGGAGGAAGCTGCGCCCGACGTAGTGGTTGCGCACGAACGCCATCTCGTAAGGGATGCCGGATTCCAGTGAGTAGCCCAGCGCGGCGGAGTTGCCGCTGTCGGGCACGGGGATGACCATGTCGGCTTCGATCTTGTTCTCGCGCGCGAGCTGGCGGCCCATCTCGACGCGCACGCGATAGACGTTGCGATCCGCAATGGTGCTGTCGGGCCGCGAGAAATAGACGTATTCGAAGATGCAGAAGGCGCGGCGCTCATGCGCGGGAAACGCCTGCACGCTCTTCAAGCCGTCCTGGTTGATGATGACGACTTCGCCCGGCTCCACGTCGCGGACGAACTTGGCGTGGATCAAGTCAAACGCGCACGTCTCACTGGAAAGCACCCAGGCGTCGCCGACCTTGCCGAGGGAGAGCGGACGAAACCCATGCGGGTCGCGCACGCCGATGAGTTCGTTCTCCGTCATGATGACCAGTGAGAACGCGCCCTCGATGCGGCGGACGGTGCTGACGAGCGAGCTTTCGCCGCGCGGATCGCTGGGCTGCGCCATCAAGTGCAGGATGATCTCGCTGTCCACCGTGGTCTGGAAGATGGACCCCTTGGCCTCGAGTTCCTCGCGGAGCTGCGCGGCGTTGGTGAGGTTGCCGTTGTGCGCCACGGCGATCTGACCGCGCGCGCAGTCCACCGTCAGCGGCTGGGCGTTGCGGATGTGCGAGGAGCCGGTGGTCGAGTAGCGCGTGTGGCCGACGGCCATGCTGCCGACGAGCTTGTGCAGGTCCGCGCCGTCGAAAATCTGCGGCACCAGGCCCATGCCCTTCTGCTCGCGAAACTGCTTGCCATCACACGCGACGATGCCCGCGCTCTCCTGCCCCCGGTGTTGCAGCGCGTAAAGACCATAGTAGGCCAGCTCGGCGGCATTGGGGTGCCCATAGATGCCAAAGACACCGCAGTAGTGTTTGGGGTGGTCGGGTGATTGCATCGGCGCGCTGCGCGCGAGACTCAAGCGGACACCTCGCGTGTTGGCAAGCGGAGAAGTGGCGGCGCGCTTGCGGCGGGCGCATCTCACTTTCTTGCAAGCGGCAGTTCCGTCTCTGCAAGCCGGAGGCTTGCCAGCCATTAGCCGGGGGTTGAGCGTCAGCGATACCCCCGGTCAACGGGCCGGGCGCAGCACCGCGTGAGCGGTGCCAGAGCGACTGCGGCGGCCGCTGCGACGCCTTCGGCGTCGTTGGCTTCTCGCCGTAGTCCGGGGGTATCGTCGCTATGCTCCTCAACCCCCGGCTAATGGCTGGCATCGCTCCGCGATGTTTCCGACGACCGCCGGCCGTTTGCAAGAAACTGAGATGCGCCCGCTTGCGGCTCCGGGTTGTCTGCGATACGCTGGAGCAGCATGACGCAGTGGATGTTCTTCTTGCCGGCCTTGCTCTTCGCGCTGGCCGCACCCCTTCGTTCTCACGCAGACGAAGCGAAAGCGACGGCCAGTGCTGTCACGAAGAAAGTTTACGTCCTTCCCATCCGCGAGGACATCATGCCGCCGCTGGTCTATGTCGTGCGGCGCGGCGTGAAGGAGGCGATGGAGGCGAAGGCGGACTTGCTCGTGCTCGACATGGAGACCAACGGCGGCAGTGGGCGCACGATGATGGAAATGATTCAAATTCTCGGGCAATTCAAAGGCCAAACGGTGACGTTCGTGAATAGCAACGCGTTTTCCGCCGGTGCGCTGATTTCGTTCGCGACAGGAAAAATCTACATGGCTCCCGGCAGCGTGATCGGCGCAGCCGCGCCCGTGATGGCCGGGGCTGGCGGCGGCGTGGAGGCCATGTCTGACACGATGGAGGTCAAATCCGCCTCGGCCATCAGTGCCCTCATCCGCGCCAGCGCGGAGAAGAACGGACACAACACCGAGTTAGTGGACGCAATGGTAAAGAAAACCAAGGAGTTGAAAATTGACGGCAAGGTGCTCAACGAGAAGGGCCAGGTTCTGACGCTCACGAACTTGGAGGCGGAGCGCGAATATGGCAACCCGCGCAAGCCGCTGCTTTCTGCCGGCACCGTTGAGAACGTCGAGGCGCTCATCAAAAAGCTCGGGCTGGAAACCGCACAAGTGAAACGCATTGAACCCAGCGGTGCGGAGCGGCTGGCGTTCTGGGTCAACGCCATCAGCCCGATCCTGCTCATCATCGGGATCGCCGGAATTTACATCGAGTTCAAGACGCCGGGCTTCGGCCTGCCGGGCATCATCGGCATCACGGCGTTCGCGATCTACTTCTTCGGCGGTTACGTCGCCGGCTTGACCGGACTCGAATGGGTGGCGGTGTTCATCGTCGGCATCGCGCTCGTGGCGCTTGAACTCTTCTTCTTTCCGGGAACCATCGTGCTTGGCGTCGCGGGCTTCGGCCTGATCCTCGTCTCGCTCGTGATGGCGATGGTGGACCTCTATCCGGGCATGCCCGGCTTGCCAACATTGCCGCAGTTGCGTCTGCCGCTGAACGACCTTTCCATCGCCGTGCTCGGCTCGGTGGTGGTCATCTTCCTCCTGAGTCGTGTGCTGCCTAAGACGAACGCATACCACGTAATGGTCTCGCAAGGCGTCAGTGGCGCGCAGGCCGAAAAGTCGCTCGCTGAGAAACAGCAGTCGCGGCTTGGCGAGGTCGGAGTCGCGCTCTCGCCGCTCCGGCCGAGCGGCCGGGCACAGTTCGGTGATGACATCCTCGATGTCGTCTCCGAGGGCGACCTCATCGAGCCGGGCCGCCAGGTCCGCATCATCGGCAGCAGCGGGCACGAGGCGCTGGTCGAGGCGGTTTGAGGAGCGCCGCCGCTTGCGCTGGCACCGCATCTTTTCTACCCTCGCCGCAATTCATCCGCCATGAAACTTCTGCCCACGCTTCTCGCCAGCTTGCTCGCCGCAGTGCCGCAACTCCCCGCCGCAGATTCCCAGCCCGCCGTCCGCGCCCGCGTGGACGCCGAACTGCCGCGCCTGCTCGAACTCTACAAGCATCTCCACGCGAACCCGGAAATCTCCTTCCAGGAAGTGAAGACCGCCGCGCGCATCGCCGACGAGCTGAAGCAGGCCGGCTTCGACGTGACCACGAAGGTCGGCGGCAACGGCGTCGTGGGCGTGCTCAAGAACGGCCCCGGCCCGACCGTGCTTGTCCGCACCGACCTCGACGGACTGCCGGTGCTCGAAGAAACCGGTCTGCCCTACGCGAGCAAGGCCCGCACTAAGGACGACAAAGGCAATGAGGTGCCCGCCATGCACGCCTGCGGCCACGACGTCCACATGACCTCCTTCATCGGCACCGCGCGCGTGCTGGCGACGCTGCACGACCAGTGGAGCGGCACGCTCGTCTTCATTGGCCAGCCCGCCGAGGAACGAGTCGGCGGTGCAAAGGGCATGCTGGACGCCGGCCTGTTCACGCGGTTCCCACGGCCCAACTATTGCCTCGCGCTGCACTCGGCGAGCGATTTGCCTGCCGGCACCGTCGGCCACACCGAGGGCTACGCGCTCGCCAACGCCGACACTGTGGACATCCTCGTGCGCGGCGTGAGCGGGCACGGCGCGTGGCCGCACACGACCAAGGATCCCATCGTCCTCTCCGCGCAAATCATTCTTGGCCTCCAGACCATTGTGAGCCGCGAGACTTCGCCGACCGAGCCGGCGGTCGTCACCGTCGGCTCCATCCACGGCGGCACCAAACACAACATCATCCCCGAGGAAGTCCGCCTTCAACTCACGCTCCGCAGCTACTCCGACGAGGTGCGCGACGCATCCATCGCCGCGCTGAAACGCATCGTGCGCGGCCAGGCGCTCGCCGCCGGCATCCCGGAGAAGCTCCTGCCCGTCGTGGAAATCTCCGAGGAGGGCACCCGCTCCACCTACAACGACCCCGCGCTGACCAAGCGCGTGATGGGTGGAATCGGTCGCTGGCTCGGCGACGGCAACCTCGTCGCGAAAAAGCCCGTGATGGGCGCGGAAGACTTCGGCCTCTACGGCCGCGTCGAGCCGAAGATCCCCATCTGCATGTTCTGGCTCGGCACCATCACGAAGGAATCCGTCACCGAGAGCATCAAGACCGGTAAGACCCTTCCCTCGCTGCACTCCAGCAAGTTCGCCCCCGTCCCCGAGCCGACGCTGAAGACCGGCGTGATCGCGATGAGCGCGGCGGTGCTGGAATTGGTCGGGAAGTGACTTCCGCGCCCCCCCCTTTTTCAAATACTTTGGACACGCCTTTGACATGCTAGAAAATGCTGGCCACAAGATGCTCAATAGGCTCGCGATTAAGTCGATTGACCCGCCCCATTTAAGCCGTTTGTTCTGCACGGCTTGGAACATTGGGGAATTACTCGACTACCTCGCCGTTAGCCGCGAAACCTCCGCAAGAGAATCCGAAAACTCGAATGCAAACTGATCCCCTCTACCTCAACGGCGAGTTCGTCACGACGGACAAAACCATTCCCGTCCGCAACCCCGCCTCCGGCGAAACCATCGGGCAGATGTCCACTTGCGGACGCAACCGCGTGGCGCAGGCGTTGACGGATGCGCACGCGGCGTTTCAGTCGTGGCGCAACGTCGTCGGCAAGACGCGCGGGGATTTCCTGCTGCAGATCGCCACGGAGGTCGAGCGGCGGAAGGACGAGATCGCCAGGACCATCACACTCGAAAACGGCAAGCCGCTCCCGCAGAGCGCGGGCGAGGTAGCGATGACCGTGGATCACCTGCGCTGGTTTGCCGAGGAAGCGCGGCGCGGCTATGGCCGCGTCATCCCGCCGCAGGCCGATGGCAAACGCCACCTCGTCATCAAGACGCCGCTGGGCGTGGTCGCCGCCATCAGCCCGTGGAATTTCCCGCTCGTGCTCGCGGTGCGGAAGATTGCGCCCGCGCTCGCCGCCGGCTGCACGGTCGTGCTCAAGCCCGCGAGCGCGACGCCGCTGTGCGCCGCGCTCTTCGCCGAGTGCGTCCACGCGGCGGGCTTGCCAAAGGGCGTGTTCCAGCTCGTCGCCGGTTCCGCGGGCGAGATTGCGCAGGAGTTCCTCGACAATCCGCTCTGCCGCAAGATCACGTTCACCGGCTCGACTGAAGTGGGGAAGAAGCTCATCACCGGCGCTGCCGCGCAGGTGAAACCGCTCTCGCTCGAACTCGGCGGCCATTCGCCCGTGCTGGTGTTCGACGACGCCGACCTCGCCAAGGCCGTCGAAGGCACGATGATTGCCAAGTATCGCAACACCGGGCAGTCGTGCATCGCGGCGAACCGCATCTACGTCCAGCGCGGCGTCGCGGGGCAGTTCATCCCGGCCTTCGTCGGGCGCGTGAAGGCGCTCAAGGTCGGCAACGGCTTTGAAGCAGGCGTCGAGATCGGCCCGCTCATCAACGCCGCCGCCGTGGACACTGCGTTGAAGCACATCGCCGATGCGCAGGCCAAAGGCGCGCAACTGCTCTGCGGCGGCCAGCGACACGGTGACGCTGGCAGCGCCTTCCTCGAACCGACCGTCCTCACAGGCGTGCCCGGCGCATCACTCGGCATGTGCGACGAGACGTTCGCGCCTGTCGCCTACGTGAACATTTTCGACACCGAGGCCGAGGCCATCGAGCGCGCGAACGACACGAGCTACGGCCTTGCCGCCTATGTCTTCACGCGCGATTTGAGCCGTGCCTTCCGCCTGATGGATGTGCTCCAGGCGGGCATGATCGGCATCAACGACGGCGTGCCCACGACAAGCAACGCGCCCTTCGGCGGCGTGAAGCAAAGCGGCTGGGGCCGCGAACTGGGTGTCGAGGGAATGGACGCCTTCCTCGAAACCAAGCACGTGAGCCTGGTCGTGTAGGACTGGTCGCAAAAGAGCGCGAATTGCGCCAGGGAGTTGACCCGCGAATCACGCCGATGGATGCGAATCAAAGCTGCCTCCATTCGCGTTCATCCGTGTGATTCGCGGGCAAGTCTTGGCTTCTCCGATGCGTCGGCTGGCGATAGAACTTCCCCATGCAACCCGTGAAGCTCACTTCCGAAATGCTCGCGCAAGGCACCGTCATCCGCGAACCCGTCGGAAACGAAAAGGGCTACTGGGTCGGCTGCCCCGGAGCGTTCTTCGATGAGACGGAGCGAGCGTGGTATCTCACCTACCGCATCCGTCGTCCACGCGGCGTGCAACCCGACCGTGGCGGCGAGGTGCGCATCGCACGCTCGACCGACCTGAAGCAGTGGGACGACGTGCTGCGCATCACGAAGGACCAATACAACTCCGCCTCCATCGAGCGCAGCGCGTTGCATCGCGGGCGCGACGGGCTGTGGCGCTACTTCACGAGCTACGTGGACCCGGCGGATGGCCGCTGGTGCACTGCATTGATGAAGGCTGCGAAGGTGGAGCAGCTCGACCCGGCCCAGCGCGAAGTCATCTTCATCGGCGCGCCGCTCGGCCTCGAAGGGGTGAAGGATCCGTGGATTCTGGAGGAGGACGGCATTTACCATCTCTTCCTCAGCATCGCGCTGCCGACCGCGCGCACGAACGCCGCCTCGCACGGCACGCTCGACATCTTCAACACCGGCGAGTGCGTTTCCGCCACTGGTCTCGCGGTGTCGCGCGACTTGGACAAGTGGGAATGGCAGGGCGTGGTGTTGAAGCCGGATACGACCGGCTGGGACAAGTATTGCCGGCGCATCAACAGCGTGGCGCGCGTGGGCGACCGCTGGCTCGCCTTCTACGACGGCAGCGCGAGCGAGGCGGAGAACTACGAGGAGCGGTGCGCGCTCGCGGTGTCCCCGAACCTGCGCGACTGGCGATCGGTCTCACCGAACGGGCCGTTCGTCACCAGCCCGTTCGTGTCCGGCTCGGCGCGCTACTTCGATGCCAAATTTGCCAATGGCCAGTGGCACCTGTTCTACGAGTTCGCACGGGCGGATGGAGCGCATGACATGAGGGTGATTGGCTGTGATGCCAGCGCGCTGCCGCGACCAGCTTGATCTCATGAGCCAATTGCCCAGTTTGCTTGAGGGACGACTCATCCTGCTGCTTCGGTGGATTGTCGCGCTGCTGGGCTTGTTGATTGGGCTGCTGGCTCTCAGGACGGCGCTCGGCTTCGTGCTCCTCGCCATCGGCGTTGCCGGGGCCGTTTGTCTCAAGCTGGGCGAGAAGTCCAATTGGGTTGGCTGGATTGGCACCATCCTTTCCAGCCTGCCAGTGGCCTTGTTCGTCTGGTTTGCGTTTGTGTATCCAGTCTTCGGCTCTCGTCAGGCACGCACCGAGGCGATTGCCCGGCTGAAGGCAGCGGAGAGCGAAGCTCAATTGCGTGAGGCCATCGGCGGGCTTGGGCTTTACCTTCAATCCACCAACGGGTGGTGGATGGCCATCCGCTATCGCGACTCACATGCCGGTGGCATCTGGTCGGTTGCCGTCGCGAAGGACAGCGGGGGGCAATTCTACGAGAGCCACCACCACTATTGCGGTAAGCTGCCGGCATTCGGCCGAGACTTGGAGGGCTACTCACAGCTTTGGAAAAGCGCGGCTGAACAGCAGAATCCCGAGCTCCGTAAGCAGTGGTTTCAGGACGCGGATCAGCTTCAAGGCGAGATAAAACGGCGGTTTCCTGAACTCCTCCGAGTTGCCCAAGCCACGAACTTGGCCGAGGCGCGCGTTCAGTTGCAGAAGGCTTGGTTCAGTCGAATTGAACAGCCGTGAGCAATCCACTTTTTCCATATTACCTGACTGTCCCCGCCGCCGAACTCGGCAAGGGCACGCCCGTCCAAGTCCGCGTCCTCGGCGACATGGCGAATCTCGCGGAGGACTTCGCGCGGACGCTGCTGGCGGAGATGCGCGCGGCGCAGGCGGCGGGGCGCGGCGGGACGTTCATCGTGCCGGTGGGGCCGGTGGACCAGTTTCCCATCCTCGCGCGGCTGGTGAACGAGGAACGGCTGTCGCTGCGCGACGTGGTGTTCATCAACATGGACGAGTATCTCTCGGACGACGACGCGTGGGTGCCGGCGGCGCATCCGTTGAGCTTCCAGGGCTACATGGAGCGGGCGTTCTACGGGCTGCTCGACCCCGCGCTCGCGCCGCCGCCGGAGCACCGCGTCTTCCCCGACCCGCGTGATTGCGGGGCGATTCAGCAACTCATCGAGAAACGCCGTGGCGTGGACGTGACGTTCGGCGGCATCGGCATCAACGGGCACATCGCGTTCAACGAGCCGCCCGAGCCGGGCGAAAAAATCTCCGTCGAGCAATTCGCTGCGTTCCCCACGCGCGTGCTCTCGTTGTCTCGCGAAACGCGCACCATCAACTCCGTGACCGTGGGCGGTGGAATCGAAGTCGTGCCGCAGCGCTGCGTGACCGTCGGGATGAAGGAGATGCTCGCGTCGCGGAAGCTGCGGTTCTACTGTAATCGTCCGTGGCAGAGCGCGGTGGTGCGCCGCGTTTTGCACGGGCCGGTCACGTCGGCGTGTCCCGCCTCACTGCTGCGATTGCATTCCGACGCGGTGCTGACGGTGGCGGATTACGTGGCGCAGCCGCCGGACATCCGACTGCGGTGAGATTGGCTCAAGGCGGCTCAGACCTTCCTAGCCTTCGCGATGTTCGCCAGCAGCTTTTCAGCACACGCCTTCGCGAACTCCGGCGCGTTGATGACGCAGTCCATTTCCACCAGCTCAATGTCCTTTCGCAAGAACGTCCGCAGCGTGGTGAACAGGATGCGGTCGGCGACCGGGTCGTGAAACTTCTGCCCCGGCGCACTGATGACGCTGATGGCCTTGCGCGGGTAGAGCACTGTCACCGGCGCGGTGGAGAGGTTGACCTTCTCGGCGAGGATGCGGCCCAGCTCGGCGCATTCCTCGGGCGTCGTGCGCATGAGCGTCACCTGCGGGTTGTGCGCGTAGAAGTTCCGCCCCGCGAATTTCGCCGGCACGGTGTCGGGCGCGCCGAAGTTGACCATGTCGAGGCAGCCGGGCGCGACGATGGCGGGCACGCCGTGACGCGCGGCGGCCTCGCAACGCGTCGGACCAGCCCCGAGAATTCCTCCGACCAACTCATCCGCCCACTCGGTCGTGGTGATGTCGAGCACGCCGGCCACGAGACCGGATTCGATGAGCGACTCCATTGCGCGACCGCCCGTGCCGGTGGCGTGGAAGACGAGGACTTCGTAGCCAGCGGCCTCAAGGATTTTCTTCGCGGCCTGCACGCAGTCGGTGGTGTTGCCGAACATGGACGCGACGACGAGGGGCTTGTCCTCGCCGGGCTGGGGGACGCTCTCGACCATGCCGCAGATCGCGCCGGCTGCCCGCGTGAGAATCTGGCGCGAGATGCGGTTGATCCCGGCGACATCCACGACGGCAGGGAACATGACAATGTCCTTCACGCCGACATATTGTGCGGTGTTGCCGGACGCGAGCGTGGAGACCATCAACTTCGGAAACCCAATCGGCAGCGCGCGCATCGCGGCGGTGCCGATGGCCGTGCCACCGCCGCCCCCAAGTGAGATCACGCCGTCCACGCGGCCTTCCGCGACGAGCCGCGCGAGCACCACGGGCGCGCCCTTCGCCATCGCGGCGACCGCCTCACCACGGTCCTTGCGCGCGACGAGCGCGGCGAGGTCCACGCCCGCCGCCTTCGCGACCTCGTCACGCGTCACGTCGGGCGCAAGCTTTGGCGCGTCGAGCGTGCCGGTGTCAACGACGAGCACCTGATGCCCGCGCGCACGAATGAGGTTCGCCACGAAGGCGTGCTCCTCGCCCTTCGTGTCCATTGTTCCGAGCACTGCGATGGTCGCCATAGGTTTGCCGCGAGGATAATGGCCCGCGTCGGGAACGGCAGAAAAAACTTCCGGCCCGGCTCACCTTCCCCCGCGCCGTGAACTTTTCCTTTCGACCCGCCGTCGCTTCCGGCATAACCGCCGCATCGCATGAAGCCCCTGCTCACCGCCCTTTGCCTGCTTGCTTCCGTTTTCGTCGTGCCGCTCCGCGCCGCGCCCAAACCGGATGTCTTCGCCGAGAACATCCGCACCACCGACCCGCTCCCGCCGGAGGAGGAGCGCCTGAAGTTCCAGCTCCCGCCCGGCTTCAAGATCCAGCTCGTCGCCGCCGAGCCGGAACTCCGCAAGCCGATGAACATGGCCTTCGACTCCGTCGGCCGGCTCTGGATCACGGAGTCGCGCGAGTATCCCTTCGCCGCGACGAACGACGCCACCGCCCGCGACACCATCCGCATCTTCTCCGACTTCGATGACAACGGCCGCGCCCACAAGGTCACGACCTTCGCCACCAACCTGAACATCCCCATCGGCCTCTACCCGTTCCGCAGTCCCGCCAGCAACGCCCCGAAGCCCAACCCCAATTCCCCATCTCCTATCACCCATCCCCTAACTTGGAAGTGCGTCGTCTGGTCCATCCCCAACATCTACTTGCTCGAAGACACCGATGGCGACGGCGTCGCTGACAAAAAGGAACTCCTCTACGGCCCGTTTGACACCACGCGCGACACACACGGGAACCAGGCCAGCTTCCGGCGCGGCCTCGACGGCTGGATCTACGCGACGCACGGCTTCAACAACCAGTCGCGCGTGCATGGCCGCGACGGCCACGAAATCTTCCTCCCCTCCGGCAACATCTACCGCTTCAAGCTCGACGGCTCGCGCATCGAGCACTGGACCCACGGGCAGGTCAACCCCTTCGGCCTCTGCTTCGACCCGCTCGGAAATCTCTACTCCGCCGACTGCCACAGCTCCCCCATCTACCAACTCCTGCGCGGCGCGCATTACCCGAGCTTTGGCAGGCCGCACGACGGCCTCGGCTTCGGCCCCACGACCATCCAGCACTCGCACGGCAGCACCGCCATCGCGGGCATCGTGTATATCAGCGACCCCGCTTGGCCCGCCGAGTATCAGAACAACATTTTCATCGGCAACGTGATGACCAGCCGCATCAACCGCGATGAAATCACCTTCACCGGCAGCACCAGCAAAGGGAAAGAGATGCCCGACTTCCTGCGCACCGACGACCCGTGGTTCCGCCCCGTGGACATCCAATACGGCCCCGACGGCGCGCTGTGGGTGGCGGACTTCTACAACCGCATCATCGGCCACTACGAAGTCCCGCTCGTGCATCCCGGCCGCGACCGCGAGCGTGGCAGAATTTGGCGAATCGTTCCGCCCGGCAAAGCCTTCGTGGGGCGCCCCAAGTTGAACATTTGGCGAAAGGAAACTGAGCAGCCGACGCAAGCCGACTTGGTAAATGGCCTGCTCCCCGAACTTTTCAACTCAAACGCAACCCGAAGCCGGCTGGCGTTGGAAGACTTGCTCACGCATCAGACTGTCGTGAGCAACGAGAATGTGGCCGCAGCAACTAAAGTGATTTTCCGCGCGGCTGAAAACAGAGATGGGGCGGAGCAGAATGGCCTCTGGCTCTGGCTGCTCGAACGCCAAGGACTATTAGCGGATTCGCTGCTGCTCGATATGTTCAAAGAGACAAACCAAACCGTCCGCGTCCACGCCCTGCGCATCCTCACGGAGCGCGGCCTGCGCGCCGCCGCCCAAGTAGGTCAGCGCGTCTCGCCTGACCCTCTAACTAAAGACCCCGCTCAAGCGGTTGCTGGAAATCAGAAAGACAGGCGGGACGCACTGTCCTACTTGGTCGCCGCGCGCACCGCACTTAACGACCCCTCCGCCCATGTCCAGCGCGCCGCAGCGGACGCCCTCGCCGCGAACCCTCATCCCGACAACCTCGCGCCACTCCTCGACTTGCAGAAGCGCCTGACCGACGCCTCGGTTCCCGGTAGGGCCGCGCTGCGCGCGGCCTCGGACACCAAGAATCCTCCGCCCCGCCAAGACGCCAAAGAAGCCGCGCGCAGCGCGGCCCTACCGGAACAAGACACCCACCTCGCCCACGTCGTGCGGCTGGCCTTGCGCGAGCAGCTTCGCCTGCCCGGCGCGTTTGCGAAGCTTTCCGCGCAACCGCTCGCTGAGGCCGATGCCCGCGCCTTCGCCGTCGTCGCCGGGAGCGTGACCAATGCCGAGGCCGCCACCTTCCTCCTCCGCCATGTGCAGGCGCACGCCGAGCCGGCGGATGTCCTCGCGCGCTACGTCACGCACGCCGCGCGCTACGCGCCGGACGCGGAGTTGGGCACCGTCGCCACACTCGCGAAGAAACAATTCGCCGCCGACCTCGACACGCAGGCCGCGCTGTTCAAGTCCCTCCAGGACGGCCTCGCCTCGCGCGGCGGCGCGCTGCCGGCGGACTTGCGCGCGTGGGGCACGGACCTCGCCGGCCAGCTCCTCGCCGCCGCGCCACCGACGGTGACGTGGACCTACGTGCCGTTGAACGCCGACAAGCCCGGCCCCAATCCCTTCGCCTTCGAGGAGCGCAACTGCGCCGACGGCCAGCGCGTGCGGCTCATGTCCAGCTTTCCGCACGGCGAGACGTTGACCGGCATCCTGCGCTCGCCGGTCTTCGTCCTGCCCAAGCAACTTTCTTTCTACCTCTGCGGCCACGATGGCCCGCCTGGACAGCCCGCCGGTGGCAAGAACTTCGTCCGCCTGCGCCTCGTGTCGGACACCGACAAGGCGGAAGTGCCCGCTGGTAGGGCCGCCCTGCTGGTCGGCCTCGGGCGAACGGAGACTAGCGCGGAGGTCTCAGCGTCGGTCGTGGCCGAAGGCCGCGCAGCAGCGCAGCCCTGCCAAGTTACAGAGCAGCCCTGCCACAGTGCATGGCACGGTGAATCACTTTGGCGGATTGCCTCGCTCCTTCTCCCAGCGGGAGAGGGCTGGGGTGAGGGAGAATGCTCTCGTAGTCCTACGATGGCGGGTAGGGCGCGTCTGTCCCAGCGCGCCGGTTGGGTGTCCGAATGGTCCAGCGGCGCGCCGGGGACAGACGCGCCCTACCAGTTAGCGTTCGGACATCACGAAGCAGAAGCTGGCCCTGCCGACGCAGCCGCCCTTCTCCCTCACCCTGGCCCTCTCCCGCTGGGAGAGGGAAACGGCTTGGCCGCGCTTGGCTCCGGCGAGACTGGCCTGACAACCGGACGGCTGGGTGAATCACTTTGGCGGACGGCGTCCCTCCCTCTCCCGGCGGGAGAGGGCTGGGGTGAGGGAGAGGGGTTCCTCGCTGTTTTCGGTGGAATAGCGGACTGCGTTCGCGCCGGAGGCGCGTCTGAAGGTAGCCGGTGGGAAGCGGAGCACACCCACCGGATAGAGGCCGCCCCGGGCCGCGCCCCAGAGGGAGCGCTTGAGGTTGGCCCCAGAATTCATGCGCCCCGCCGGGGCGCGGCGCGTTGGTGGACGCCTACCGGTGGGTGCGGTTCTCCCGCAGGTCGAACCTTCCCACCGGCTACCTTCACAAGCCCCTCCGGGGCAGAGACGACGCTAGACGGCAGCTTTCATTCCACCGGAAACAGCGGAGAACCGGGAGAGGAGCTGCAAAGCCCTGTGGCGGACCCATTTCTACGGCTTGAAGACGGATTCCTACGGGTTCCCGAATCATTCCTACGGGTTCCGGAGTCATTCCTACGGGTTCCCGATGGTCTCCTACGTATTGGCGAACCGCTCCTACGGGTTGGAAAATCATTCCTACGGGTTCCGGAACCATTCCTACGGGTTGGCGACGCGCTCCTACGTGTTCCCGAAGGCCTCCTACGCCGTAGGAATGATTTTCCAACACGTAGGAATGATTTTCCAACCCGTAGGAGCGAGCCGGGAACACGTAGGAACGACTTTCCAATACGTAGGAGCGAGCCGGAAACACGTCTGAACCGCCCTCCGGCCTGCCAGTGTGACATTTTGGCACACCAAAATGAACCGGCCTGCGGTCCGGATGACTTGGCAGGCCATCAGAGCGCCGCTGAACTGGGCCTGAACCGGTCCGAGGTCCAAAGGGAGACGTTTCCGCTCCGGCTGGCCGCCGCCCCGGTGGCCGGGGACTTGCCCAAGGGCGTCGTGCGCGAGGCGAAGGTGCCCCGGAACGACACGGCGCGCAAAATCACCTGGGACCTAGCCGACTTGGCCGGGAAGCGGGCCGTCCTCGAGGTGACGGACGGCGATAACGGGAAGGCTTACGCGTGGCTGGCCTTCGGGCGGTTCGTCCCGGCCCTGCCGGAGTTGGCCTTGAGCGAGCCGGTGTCCATCGCGCGCCGCCAGCAGGCCGGCGCGGACCTCGCGCGGGTGCTCAAGCTAGCGACGCTGGAGCCGGCGGTGACAAAGCTGTTCAGCGAAACCACAGACGCAGCCGTCCGCGCCTCGGCCGGGCGGGCGTGGATTTCGCTCAATGCCGTCGCCGCGCTGACGAAGGTGGAGCCGCTCGTGCGCGATGCCGCGCAGCCGGAGAACTTGCGCGCCGAACTGGCGGCGCAGCTCGGCGAGTCGGCGGAGGCACGCGGCCTGGAGGTGGTGGTGGCCGCGCTGACGAACGCGCCGTCGCGCCTGCAGACGAAGTTTGCCGCCGCGCTCGCGGGCACGGCGGCCGGGTCGGAACAGTTGCTCGCCGCCGCCGAGGCCGGACGCGTCCCGGCGCGGCTCCTGCAGG
>CAYZJP010000048.1:0-33462 GCA_964478755.1 uncultured Klebsiella sp. | reverse complement strand
AAACGGGGGGGTGGGGGGGGCTGTAGGCGGCGTGGCGGGGGGGGAACAGCGGGGGGCGACCGCCCGGGGCGCCCGGGGCGACGGGCAGGGCGAGGGAGGCGTCGAGGTTGTGGCGGTTGGTCTGGACGGGCTGCGAAACGGAGAGCGGCACGGAGGGCTGCGCGGCCTCGTGGAAAACCCAATCGCAGCCGGCAACGAGCTTTTTCACTAGCGGCTCGTCGGCGACTTCGCCTTGGACGAACTCGATTTCGTCGCCGGGCTTCTTCCAGTCGAGGTTGCGGACATTGCCGGTGCTGAGGTTGTCGAGCACGACGACCTTCGCGCCGCGCCGGCAGAGCGCCTCGCAGATGTGTGAACCGATGAATCCCGCGCCGCCCGTGACGAGTGCTTTCATGTTTGAGGTGGGAGAAGTTTTAGCGCGGGCGGCTGGGATTGCCAGCCAATCTCTCCAAACAAAAGCGAGGCAGTTGAAGCTAGCGTTCCCTTCAACGCAGAGACGCGGAGGACGCGGAGGGGCGCAGAGTTGAGCGATGCTGTTCGCGCCCCAGAACGGTTGGGCTTCATTGCCGTATTCTCTGCGCGTCTCTGCGTCCTACGCGTCTTTGCGTTGAGGGGGGGCTACACCAAAAACGGCGGACCCTTGCGAATCCGCCGTTCGAGTGAGTTGAGTTTCGCTTAAGCCTTCGCTTCGGAAGCGGTGTCAGCAGTGGGCGCGGCTGCGGCGGCTTCGCCACCGCCCTGTTCCTTCTCGCGCTCTTCCATCGCGGCCTTGCGGGAGAAGCGGACACGGCCGCGCTCGTCGGTGCCGATGCACTTGACCCAGATTTCGTCGCCGGTCTTGACGATGTCCTCGACCTGCTTCACGCGGAAGTTGGCGAGTTCGCTGACATGCACAAGACCCTCGGACTCGGGCATGTATTCCACGAAGCAGCCAAAGTCCTTAATCGAGACGACCTTGGCGCGGTAGATTTTGCCGTCCTCGGCGGGAACAGCAGGTTCCTTGCGACCCGGCTTCTCCCGGCGTTCGCCGCGACCGCCGCGCTCGCCGCGACCGCCACGTTCGCCACGGCCACCGCGCTCGCTGCGTTCACCGCCGGAGCTTTCGCCACCGCCTTCAGCGGGGGCTTCAGCAGCGGTGTCGCCGCCTTCGGAAGCAACGGCTTCGCCGCGATCTTCCATCGCAGCCTTGCGGCTGAGGCGGACACGGCCCTTCTCGTCCACGCCGAGGCACTTGACGTAGATTTCGTCGCCCATCTTGACGACGTCCTCGGTGTTGTTGACGCGCTTGTTGGACAACTCGCTGATGTGCACGAGGCCGTCGCGACCGGGGAGGAATTCCACGAACGCGCCGAATTCCTTGATCGTGACAACCTTGCCACGGTAAATCTTGCCAATCTCGGCCTCGGCGGTCATGCCTTCGATGGACTCGCGGGCGATCTTCATGCCCTCCTCGTTGACGGAGTAGATGCGGACCGTGCCATCGTCCTCGATGTTGATCTCGCAGCCGGATTCCTCGACGAGGCGCTTGATGTTCTTGCCGCCGGGTCCGATGAGCGCGCCGATCTTCTCCGGGTTGATCTTCACGGTCACGATGCGCGGGGCATACTTGTTCAACTCCTTGCGCGGCTCGGCAAGGGTCTTGAGCATGGAGTCGAGGATCGTGAGGCGGGCGAGGCGGGCCTTCTCCAACGCCTCGGCCAGCAGCTTGTGCGGGAGGCCGCGGAGCTTGAGGTCGAGCTGGAAGCCGGTGATGCCCTTCGTGGTGCCGGCGAATTTGCAGTCCATGTCGCCGAACGCGTCTTCCCAGCCGATGATGTCGGTGAGCAGGCGGTATTCGCTGATCTTGTCGTTGTCGTCCGTTTCGGAGCAAAGGCCGATGCTGATGCCGGCGACGGGGCGCGTGAGCGGGACGCCAGCGTCCATGAGCGCCAAGGTGCCAGCGCAAACGGAGGCCATCGAAGTGGAGCCGTTGGACTCCATGATCTCGGCAGTCACGCGAATCGCGTAGGGGAAATCCGCGAACGGAACGACGGATTCGAGCGAACGCTCGGCGAGTGCGCCGTGGCCGATCTCGCGGCGGCCGGGGCCGGTGATGCGGCCGGTCTCGCCGACGGAGAAGTTCGGGAAGTTGTAGTGGAGGATGAACTCCTTCTTGTTCTTGCCGCCGGTCCAGGCGTCGAAGTTCTGCGCGTCCTCGGTGGTGCCGAGCGTCGCAAGCGCGACGGCCTGTGTCTCACCACGGCAGAACACGGCGGAACCGTGCGCGCGCGGGAGCAGGCCGACCTCGCTCGAAAGCGGACGGAGATCGTCGCAGCCGCGGCCATCGAGGCGCTTGCCGCTGGTCATGATCATGTCGCGGGCGGCTTCCTTCTGGATGTAGTAGAAGGCCTGCGAGACGGTGAAGGGCGTGACTTTCTCAGCGCCGTATTTCTCGACGAGCTTGGCACCGACTTCGTTTTGAATGGCCTTGCACGCGGCTTCGCGGGCGAGTTTGCCGGGCGTGAGCAGCGCGGGGACGATGCGTTCTCCGGCGAGCTTCTTGGCGTCCTTGAGGACTTCGTCAGGGACGATGTTGAGCATGATCTCGCGCTTCTTCTTGCCGATCTGCTTGGCGAGTTCCTTCTGCGCGGCGATGATGGGCTGGCAGGCTTCGTGGCCGAAGCGCAGCGCGTCGTTGAAGTCGGCTTCGGTGATTTCCTTCGCCGCGCCTTCGATCATCACGACATCCTTTTCGTTGCCAACATAAACGATGTCGAGATCGCTCTCAGCCATTTGCGAATGTGTTGGATTCGCGACGAACTCGCCGCCGACACGTCCGACGCGCACCGCGCCGAGCGGCCCCGCAAACGGGATGTCGCTGACGAGCAACGCCGCGCTCGCGCCAACGATGCTGAGGATGTCGGGGTCGTTCTCGCCGTCGGAGCTGAGGAGCAGCGACTGGACTTGGACTTCGTTGAACCAGCCCTTCGGGAAGAGCGGGCGGATGGGCCGGTCCGTGAGGCGCATCGTGAGAATTTCCTTCTCGGTCGGACGACCTTCGCGCTTGAAGTAGCTGCCGGGGAACTTGCCGCACGCGGCGGCCTTCTCGCGGTAGTCCACGGTGAGCGGGAAGAAGTCCTGACCTTCCTTCGCTTTCACGGCGGCGACGGCGGCGGTGAGGATGATGGTTTCGCCGAACTGGATGACGACGGCGCCGTCGGCCTGCTTGGCGAGTTTGCCGGACTCTATGGAAAGAGATTGCCCTCCGACTTGGGCGGTGACTTTGACTGACATGTTTTTCTGGTGGTTCTCGGCCCGTCCACCCGGAGGAACTTCAGTGAGCAGCCGCTGGCGCGGGTGCTGATTGAAATTTCCCCATGGTGACGGGCCGGTTTCTTAGCGGCGGGATGGATGAGTGTCGAAACCGGGCGTCGCCGCAATGGCCGCCCGGCTCCGAAATGGAAAAGGCCGGCGTTACTTGCGGAGCTTGAGCTTCTTGGTGATGGCCAGATAGCGAGTGTTATCCGTGTTCTGAAGGTAATTGAGCAGCCGACGACGCTGGCTGACCATGACGAGCAACCCACGACGCGAACTGTGATCCTTCTTGTTGCCTTGCAGGTGATCGGTCAGGTGAGAGATGCGCTCGGTGAGCAGGGCGATCTGGACGTCAGCGGAACCGGTGTCCTTCGCGTGGAGCTGGTGGTCCGTGAGGATTTTCTTCTTAGTCTGTGCTTCCATACTTTCGTTTTTCGATAATGAAGGTGGCAGCGTAGAAGGCTGCACGGCTCGTGTAAAGCCGTATTTACCGCCCACTGCCTGCGAAGTCAGCGCGACATTTCGGCATTGAGACTTGCCAGCCCCGGAGGTGTCCGGCTTACTTCGCCGGAATTTTTTCGCGCCATGCCGCTCTCCACCGAACAACTCGCCAAAGCCAAGTCCCTCGGATTCTCCGACCGCCAAATCGCCCACCTCACCGGCGCGACCGAGGACGCCATCCGCGCCGAGCGCAAGCGCACCGGCCTCGTGCCCAGCTACCGCCTCGTGGACACCTGCGCGGCGGAGTTCGAGGCTTACACGCCATACTACTATTCCACCTACGACCGAGGCGACGACGAGGTGAAAGGCAACACCGCCAAGAAAGTTATGATTCTGGGCGGTGGCCCGAACCGCATCGGTCAGGGCATCGAATTTGATTACTGCTGCGTTCACGCGGCCTTCGCGCTGAAAGAAGACGGTTTCGAGACCATCATGGTGAACTCGAATCCCGAGACCGTCTCGACCGACTACGACACCAGCGATAAATTATTTTTTGAACCGCTAACGCTCGAAGACGTGTTGCACATTTATGAACGGGAGAAGTGCTGGGGCGCCATCGCGCAGTTCGGCGGGCAGACGCCGCTGAATCTCGCGCTCGGTTTGCAGAAAAGCGGCGTCAACATCATCGGCACGTCGCCGCAGAGCATCGAGGTCGCCGAGGACCGCAAGCTCTTTGCGGCGATGCTGGACAAGCTGAAGATTCCCCAGCCGCCCAACGGCCTCGCGACCAACGAGGCCGAGGCGCTCGTGGCCTCGAAGCGGCTGGGCTACCCGGTTCTCGTGCGACCGAGCTTCGTGCTGGGCGGGCGCGCGATGCAGATTGTCTATTCCGACACCGAGCTTTCGCACTACATGAGATTCGCGGTCGAGGCCGGGCCGGATCGGCCGGTGCTCGTGGACAAATTCCTCGAAGACGCGACCGAGGTGGACGTGGACTGCATCACGGATGTGGGGCAATTCCAGAACCCGGATGACGGCACCATCGTCATCGGCGGGATGCTCGAACACATTGAGTTCGCCGGCGTCCACTCCGGCGACGCCGCGATGGTGCTGCCGCCGCACACCTTGTCCAAGTCGGTGATTGAAACCATCCGCACTTACACGCACGCGATGGCGCGCGAGCTGAAGGTCATCGGCCTGATGAATGTGCAATACGCAGTGAAGGGCGAGCTGGTCTATGTGCTCGAAGTGAACCCGCGCGCCAGCCGCACGGTGCCCTTCGTGAGCAAGGCCATCGGCGTGCCGCTGGCCAAGCTCGCCGCGCGGGTGATGGCCGGGAAGACGCTCAAGGAACTCGGCTTCACCGAGGAAATCTGGACGAAGTATTGGGCGGTGAAGGAGTCGGTGTTCCCTTTCAACAAGTTTCACGGGCAGGACATTTTGCTTTCGCCCGAGATGCGTTCCACCGGCGAGGTCATGGGCTTGGACGCCGACCTCGGCGTGGCTTACGCGAAGTCGCAGATGGCCGCAAACTCTCCGCTGCCACTCAAGGGCAAGGTCTTCATGAGCGTGAGCGACGCACACAAAGAGGACGTGGCTGAGGTGGGAAAACAGTTTGCAGAATTGGGCTTTGAACTCGTCGCCACCACCGGCACCGCCGCCGAGCTGGAGCGGGCCGGGCTGAAAGTGCAGCGCGTCTTCAAACTCGCCGAGGGGCGGCCCAACGCCATTGACCTGCTCAAGAACAAGGAAATCCAGCTCGTCATCAACACGCCCGCCGGCCAGACGCCGCGCGAGGACGAGGTGAAAATCCGCACCACCGCCGTCTATACCGGCACGCCCATCATGACGACGCTCTCGGGCGCGCGCGCTGCCGCGCTGGGCATCGCCGCGCTGCAAAAGAGCGGCTATGCGGTCCGCACGGTGCAGGAGTATCATTGAGTTCTGCAGCGGCGGTCCGGTGTCTGCCGTTCTCCCAAGGCTGCCAGCCTCCGCGCTCCATCAGGTTTTCCCGATGGCCGCATCAAGTCATTTGATTTCCCCCAAACTCGGGCCGATGATACGTATGCACACGAATAAGACGGCAACGTCGCAGTCAAAACGAAAGACACGAACATGAAAAAGCTTCTGATCCTCGCTCTCGGCCTCTCCACCACCCTGCCCTCTCAGGCCCAGCTCTTCAGCCGTGACAATCTTGGCCCGACGATCTTGGGCGGCATTCTCGGCGGCGTCATCGGCCACAACAGCGGCCATAGGACCGCCGAAGGTGTCGGCATCGGCGCGGGCGCGGGCCTGCTGCTCGGCACGCTGTCAAATGACTACCGGCGTCAGGCAGGCTACCAGTCATTCTATGCCCCGGAACAGTCGTATTACGGCGGCGATCCATACCGCTACGCCACCACGGGCGCGGTGCTCGGCGGCATTGCCGGCGGCGTCATCGGCCACAACAACGGCCACAGGACGGCGGAAGGCATCGCCATCGGTGCGGGTTCTGGGCTTTTGCTCGGTGCCATCGCGGACGAGAGCCTGCGCAACCGCACGGCTTACTACTCGCCCGGCGCTGCCTACCCGGCCGTTTCCTACGAAGCCTATCCTTTCCATCGTTACTACCCGCGCGCCGTGCCGGTCTTTGTGACGCAGCCCGCCGTCGTCACCACGCCGATTGCCAGCGGTTATGTCGCGCCTGCCGCGAGCACCGCGCCCGTCCAGGCGCAGACCGTCATCATCAACAACTATTACGGTGGCGGCAGCCCGATGGCCGGCGCGAACTCACTCTTCGGCCGCTAACTTTTTCTCGCCCGCGCGTGCGGGCGGCCTCAACCTGTTCCTGACATGAAATCGAAACTGCACACTTGGAGTGTATCCGCATCCCTCGCCCTCACCGCCGGCCTGTTGGCTGGTTGCGCGAGCGGCGTGCAAAACCCCCGTGGCGTCTCCGTCACCGAGATGAAGGCCGACGAGCGCGGCTTCGTCGCCGGCACCGGCGTCGACTCGCAAGACCTCGTGCGCGTCGCCGACAAGATGGCGCGCGGCATCATCGCGGTTCCGCAGGTCGCCCGCGCGCAGGGCACCCCGCGCGTCGTGCTTGATCCGGTCGTCAACGAGACCCGTTTCCCCATCAACAAGGACATCTTCCTCACTCGCATCCGCGCGCAGCTCAACTCACAGGCCACCGGCAAAGTCCTCTTCCTTGCGCGCGACAAGATGAACGCGCTCGAACGCGAGCGCGACCTCAAGCGTTCCGGCCAGGTGACGAGCGGCAGCGACCCGAACGTCGTCGAGTTCAAGGGCGCGGATTTCTTCCTCACCGGCAAGCTCTCCAGCCTCACCACGCGCTCCTCGAAGGGAGTAAGCGACTACATCCTCTACACCTTCCAGCTCATTGACGCGCGCACCAGCGACATCATCTGGGAAGGCTTCGAGGAGATTAAGAAACAAGGTCTCGAAGACGCGGCGTATCGGTAAGCCGTGGAGCGCGGACTTCAGTCCGCAGCAAGCTAGGTCAAATAATTGCCGCCATGCGCGAAGGCCGACCAAGCGAATCACTCGCCCCTCTCATTAGCACCCAGCTTCAGCCGGGTGTCTTGAGCCGAGCGCCGCAGAAACCGTTTCAACGGTTTCTGCCCCGGCCCCTGTGCCGGCGACTTTTAGTCGCCGTCTGTGAGCAGCAGCAGTTCGAGGCAGCCCTGAGCCGTCCACCCGCCACACGGCGACTGCAAGTCGCCGGCACGGAGTCAGGTGCGGAAGCCGTTGAAACGGCTCCCTTCTCGCGCCCCGCCCACACGGGGCTGAAGCCCGGTGCTAATGAGAAGTTCGCCCCACTTGCCTGCGCCGCGCTCGCCTTGCTGCTCCTCACCGGCTGTGCCACCTACTCCGACGGCTCCGTCGCCAACTCGGCTTCTCCCACTGCCGCCGCTCCCGCCGTCCCGCGCCGTGACGCAGTCCTCTGGAGCTACCGCAACGCCGCGATGGCCATGCGCGCGGGCCGCTTCGACCAGGCCAAGGCCGAACTCGAAGACGCCCTCGCCCACCTCGGTGGCATTTACGGACCTGACAAAGCTGCCGCCAGTGCGCGCCGCCTCTTCAACGAGGAGTCCAAAAAGAACTTCATCGGCGAGCCTTACGAGCGCGTGATGGCTTACTTCTATCGCGGCATCCTCTACTGGATGGACGGCGAGCCGGACAACGCCCGCGCCTGCTTCCGCACCGGCCAGCTCCTCGACAGCGATGCCGAGAACAAGACCTACGCCGGCGACTGGGCGCTGCTCGATTACCTCGACGGCCTCGCCTCCGTGAAGCTCGCCGCTGACGGCTCCGACGCACTCGCCCGCGCGCAGTCGCACACGCGCGCCACACCGCTGCCGCCCTACGCGCCGCGCGCGAACGTCCTGTTCTTCGTCGAGTTCGGCAACGGCCCGCTCAAATACGCCACCGGCCAGTTCCGCGAGCAGCTTCGCTTCAGCGCGGGAACTTCCAGCGTGAAATCCGCCGCCATCAAAGTCGCCGGCCAAACCCTGCCCGCCCCGAGCTACGACGACGTTTACTTCCAAGCCACCACGCGCGGCGGTCGCGTGATGGACCACATCCTCGCCGGCAAGGCGCAGTTCAAGTCCGGCGCGAACTCCGTCGGCGATGCCGCCATCATCAGCGGTGCCGTGCTTGCCTCCACGCAGCAGGGGCGGCACAATGCCGGCGATGAAGTCGGCGCGGGCCTGCTGCTCTTCGGCCTCGCCAGCAAGCTCATCTCCGGGGCCACCAACCCGACCGCCGACACGCGCTGCTGGGAAAACCTCCCCGGCTACCTCAGCTTCGCCGCCGCCGAACTTCCGCCCGGCCAGCACACCGCCAGCGTCGAGTTCCTCAACGCCGCCGGCACGCCGCATCGCGTGAAGCCGCTTACCTTCACCGTCCAACCCGGCCGCGACACCGTCGTCTTCGTCAGCGACCACTGAGCCATGAATTCTTGCCGCGAAAGAACACAGAGAACACAAAGAGGAAGTTCCTCTTTGCTTCCTTTGCGCCCATTCGCGGCTAAATCCAGTAATCAAACCATGAAAACCATCCTGTCCCTGTCCCTCCTTGCGGTCGTCGCCGCCCTCTCCGGCTGCACTCACGGCGGCGCTTATGAAGCCCGCAACGCCCAGCGCTACGACCTCGAAAACAAGGCGCCCTTCGCGCTCATGGACTCAATGGTGCAGCGCTCCGTGACCAGCTCCGGCATCCAGAAGCAGACGCTGGAAGACGGCCGCCTGCGCGTCGTCGCCAACGTGCGCAACCGCGAGGCCCGCCGCATCCAGGTGCAGATTAGCTGCGTGTTCAAGGACGAGGGCATGGCGGCCACCGGCGACGAGACGCCGTGGACCAACCTCATCCTCACCGAGAGCGCGCAGGAAGCCGTCGAGTTCGTCTCGATGAACAACAAGGCCAAGAACTTCACCGTCCGCGTGCGGCAGGCGCATTGAGGGTCATGTGAAAAGCATCGGAGCCATATTGCTGTTGGCTTTGGCCGTTGTAATTTACGGCCAGCTCAATATGCGCTCGACTCGCTTTGCGGGCATCGTGGAAGCACGTAATTGGTTGAGGGTTGCCAATGAAGATTTCATCAAGTCTGGAGCAGTTACCAACTACAACGAGAGCTATCGGATTTGGATTAGCACAAATACAGTGAACATCGGTGGGACGAACCTTGGCTGCCGTTTCGAGGTGCAAGTCCGCAAGTTCTTCGACGAAGGCTCCTTGGCTCAAACCACGAACGGCCTCCTCATTTGGCTTGGCAAAGACCAGCCGCCCAAGCTCATCACCACCGACTATCGGCCAAGACTATTTCCGCCCGGATTCTGATTGGTTGCAACTCATTGACCTATGAAAACTCAATTCCTCCTCACCACACTCGCCCTCCCGCTCGCCGCGTTCGGCCAGGCCAAATCCCCCGCCGAGCCACCCGCGAACGCCCCCGTGCCCGTCACCACCGCACCCGCCGTGCCCGGCGCGACGCCCGGTGCCTACGTGTATGAGCAGAAGCCCATCACCGGCCTGCCGCAGCTCATCACGCCGCAGCAGGCGCAGACCGTCATCGAGAAGTTCAAGGCCGCCTATGCCAAGCTCGGCAGCCCGCGCTTCCTCATCCACGTGAACCGCGACCTCGTGGACGAGAAGTCCGGCACACACCTCGCCTCGCGCAACGAGCGCACCGACACCACGCGCACGACGATTGACTCCACCATCGCCGCGCCCGCGAACGCCGCGCTGCCGAACAACGCAGTTACCATCAACGCGGGCGGCGCGGTCACGCTCTCCGGCGGCGCAGTGCAAGGCCAGTTCCCGCCCGGCCCCGGCAAAGTCACCACGACGAACCAGCGCCAGACCCGCGACAACCGTTTCACGGAAACCGCGCGCACCGAGCCAACGATGGCCGACAAGCAGACCACCCGCGACGTCGAGCGTCTCTTTGGCCGCCCATTGCGCATGGGCGGCGCTTCGCTCGCCGACCAGCGTGTCGCCACGCAGCTCATGGCGAGCCGCTCGCTCGACGCGATTCTCAAGGACACCAACGGCGAGGCCGCCCGCAAGGACCGCGAGGCGCTCGTGAAGATCGCCGACGTGGCGCTCGAAGTCCTCATCTCCAGCCGCCAGCTCGTCATCCGCGAAGTCTCCGGCGACAAGGTCTATCAGGTGCCCGACATCCAGGTGACCGCCATCCGCCTGAAAGACGCCGCCATCCTCGGCCAAGCCGGCGCCTCGGACATTCTCGGCCGGGACCGTTACGCCGGCCGCATCGTCACGAGCTTCGACGTGCGCGAAATCACCGAAGCCGTCGCCCTCGCGCTCATGGAAGACATGACGCTGGGGAAGTAGGCCGGCTGGTAGGGCGCGCAGTCCCCTGCGCGCCGCACGATAGCCCAACGCGTCCTTTGCTTTCCACGCCTTGGCGGGCAGAGGACTGCCCGCCCTACCCGCGTAGGAGACGACGTGAGGAGTCTCCATTATTTTCTCCCTCTCCCTTCATCAGATGAGGGGAGAGGGCCGGGGTGAGGGGTGAGTTGCGTCTGCGTTGGCGGCCCCCACCCCCATCCGGCCTTCGGCCACCTTCTCCCCTCGCTCCGCGAAGGGAGAAGGAAAAGTCAGAGACTCCTCACGTCGTCTCTTACTTGGCGAGTTTCCCGTTCAGATCGTGAACTTGTTTCACGATGCGTTCCTCGACGGACTCCGCCCACGGGCCGGGATGGGTCACGCTGTAGCGCATCGCGCCGCCGCCTTCGTAACCGCCTTCCTTCGAGATGCGCAGGCTCGGGATGTAGGCCATCACATCGTTCGAGTAACCGGCAATCCACACCGCCGGCCCAGCGAGTTCCTTCTTCAAACGCAGCGCATAGTCCACCACCACTTCACCGCCGAGCGCGACCATCGTCAGCGCGTCGCCGAAGCGCACGACCTGCACGGGATACGGATACTGCGTCGGCAGCTTCTCGCCCCGGTCCAACCGCTCCAGCATCCGCTTCGCGTGCGCGGCTTCGTAACGGTCCTTCGAGTCCAGCCGCGCCTTGAACTCCTCACGCGTCGGCGCGGGCGCGTAGTCGAGCTGAATCTCCGCATAGGCGCTGCGGAGCGGGCCGTTCACGGACTTGAGCGTCGTCGCCAACGCGGCGTCCACGGCGGTGGCGAGCGCGCGGCCGTGCTTTTGCGCCAGCTCCACCGTGCCGCGCGGGTAGGGATTCTGGTCGCCGCCGCAGCCGAGCATGAAGAGCGCGACCGCGCCGGGATGGTCGGCCTCGAAGTATTGCTGTGCGTAGCCCGCGTAGTCCCCGCTGAACTGGTAGAGCGCGAGCGTGGTGTTGTGGCACGCGTAGCCGAAGAGCACTGCGCGCAGCTTGCCATCCGCGCCCTCGACGCGCAGCACGGGCACGGACTGGTCCACCGGGCCTTCGGGATATGGGCTGTTCTTGTAGCCGTCCTTCGTCGGCAGCCGGCGGTTCATCGCGAAGCCGCAGCGCGCGAAACTGTAGGCAAGCCGGGCCGGCGCGCGGCTTTCCAGTGCGGTGCCGATGAGCTTGAACAACTTTTCCTCCAGCTCGCGCCCGTAGCTTTCGCCGAGCGTGCTGGGCTTGAACTCCCCGTCATCCGCCGGCGCGCGCCCGACGCGAAACTCCGGCCCGCTGTGCGTGTGCGACGCGTTCAGCAGCAAACTCTCCGGCGGCAACTGCCACGCCTTCTGCGCGCGGACTTCGAGCGACTTGCGCAGCGTGCGCGGCACGCCGATGAGATCAAGCGTCACGATGACCAACCGCCCGCCGCGCTCGTCCTCCAGCGCGAGCGCCTTCGCGAAGAGTTCCTGAAATTTCCCCTGACTCACGTTCGTGCGGCTCGCGTAGCCCGCCATCCACATCGGCTGCGCGGGCGTGACGAGGACGGTGGCGACACCGGCCTTCCACGGCGTTGGCGTTGGCGCGGCGGGCGCGGCGGAAAGATTCGCGAGGAGCAGCAGCGGGAGGAGAAGGAGCTTTTTCATGTGGGCGCGGAGGCGTTCGTCTGACGCTGCGCCGCGTGAGTGGAATTCACCGGCTCATTCCCCGTTGTCCCCTTCCACCGCAGTGCTAAGGTCCTCGCGTGATTCACGACGCGTCACTCGACGAGCTGCTCCAAAAAGTCTGGGACGGCGGGCGCATTGACCAGGCAGAAGCGCTGCGCCTCTACACGCTGCCGCTGGAGGAACTCGGCGCGCTGGCCGACCGCCGCCGCCAGCTCCACCGTGCCGCCGCCCACGGCGGTCGCGGCAGCGACGTTGTCACCTACATCGTGGACCGCAACGTCAACTACACGAACGTCTGCAACGTCTATTGCAAGTTTTGCGCCTTCTGGCGCTCGGAGAAGGACGCCGACTCCTACGTCATCACACACGAGGAGATGGACCGGAAGATTGAGGAGACCATCGCGCTCGGCGGGAACCAGATTCTCATGCAGGGCGGCCACCACCCGAAGCTCACCAAGCAGTGGTATCTCGATTTGCTCACGCACATCCGCGACAAGTTTCCCGGCTTCAACGTCCACGGCTTCAGCCCCAGCGAGATGGTCGCTTTCTCCGAGTTCTTCCACGAGCCGGTGGAGCAAATCCTGAAGGACTTCGTCGCTGCCGGTCTTGGCTCCGTGCCCGGGGGCGGCGGGGAAATCCTCGTGGACCGCGTGCGCAACCGCATCGCCCCGCTGAAGGCCGACTCGGCGCAGTGGATGGGCGTGATGGACACCGCGCACCGCCTCGGCCTCGCAAGCAGTATCACGATGATGTTCGGCCACGTGGAGACGGTGGCGGAGCGCATCGAGCACCTCGAAGTCGTCCGCGTGCAACAGGACCGCTCGCTCGCTCGCTTGCTGAGTGCCGGCGACTTGCAGTCGCCGTCGGGCGGAAGCGGCGGGGCGGACGGCGACTACAAGTCGCCGGCACACGCCCTAGCCCTGGCCTCCGCCTACGCACACGCCTTGGAAACCGGCGCGCTCAACGGCGGCGCGTTCACCGCCTTTATCTGCTGGACCTTCCAGCCGGAGAACGCTGTGCTGAAAGCCCCGACCGTCGGCGCGCACGAGTATCTGCGCACGCAAGCCTTGAGCCGCATCTACCTCGACAACCTTCCGAGCGTGCAAAGCTCCTGGGTCACGCAAGGTCAGGAGATCGGCCAGCTTGCCTTGAAATACGGCGCGAACGACCTCGGCAGCATCATGATCGAGGAGAACGTCGTGAGCGCCGCCGGCACCACGCACCGCATGAGCGTGGCCGACATGCAACGCCTCATCACCGACCTCGGCTTCGCGCCGCGACAACGCGACAACTGGTATCGGCTGGTGAAGCGAAATTGCCAGAAGCACGGTTCTTAAAACCTTCGCAATAGCTTGCACACTCGATTTGAATGAAAGATGCGGGAGATTGCGGTGGCCGCTCGCTGTGACTTAAGCTGCCCCTCGACATGACGAACGGGTTTTCAATCGCACCACAATTCAAGCCTAGTGCCCGCGCGGTTGTTTATGAAGGCGACTGCCGCGATATGCTTAGGCAAGTTCCTGCGGGGTCCGTGCAATTGGTGGTAACCTCGCCGCCATACAACCTGGGCAAGGAATACGAGAAACGTCTGCAACTCACTGATTACCTCTCACAGCAGGAAGAAGTGATCAGTGCGTGCGTGCGCGTATTAAAGGACGGAGGCAGCATTTGTTGGCAGGTTGGCAACTACGTCGATGATGGCGCGATCGTGCCGCTTGATTCACTGCTGTTTCCGGTTTTTTCCAGCTACGGCCTCACGATGCGGAATCGGATCATTTGGCACTTTGAGCATGGCCTCCACTGTTCGCGGCGTCTGTCCGGACGTTACGAGACGATCATGTGGTTCACGAAGGGGGACGACTACGTTTTCGATGCAGATCCAATCCGCGTGCCTCAAAAGTATCCGGGAAAGAAGTATTTCAAGGGACCAAAAGCCGGACAATATTCGTGTAATCCACTCGGGAAAAATCCAGGGGACGTATGGACGATTCCGAATGTAAAAAGCAACCACGTTGAAAAATCGGAGCATCCATGCCAGTTCCCGGTCGAACTAATCGAGCGGCTTGTGCTGGCTCTCACACGGGAGGATGACTGGGTGCTCGATCCGTTTCTCGGCACAGGGACTTCCGTCATTGCTGCGGTGCGTCATAATCGAAGGGGGGCCGGGGCAGAACTGCTCGGCAAATACGTGGAGATCGCCAAACAGAGGATTTTTTTGGCATCTGCTGGGGAACTCCCCGTCCGGCCAATGGATCGGCCCGTTTTTAACCCGAAAGACGCAGGGAAAAACCTGCTGACCGCACCTTGGCTGTCCGGAACACGGGCCTCGGATGAGATGGCCCTTCTTGAAAAAGCAACCCCATACCGCACTCGAAAATGAGAATCGTCCAAACTTACTCACACCTGAACGGCTTGGAGTATTTGCTCGTCCACAAGAAGAAGCTCTGGAGCGAGGTCAAAACTGTCATTCGCTCGGTTGACGGCACCGCCTGTAAAACCAAGGTCAGCAAGGAGCAAGGCATGGAGGGCAAACGGCTTTACAGTCCGATCGACATGAACCAAGCCTTTTCCAATTTGCTTTCGGAGCAAGGCTGGGCGGAAAGCCGTGTGAACTACTGGGTCACGAAAAGTGAACGGCTGATCCGACAAACGCTTTCAAAAACCGCCGACGAGCAGAAGGCCGAAATTGAAGCGGCAGGCGAAATCCCGATCTTCAGCTACAATCAGACCGACTTTGTTAAAGACCGTGTAGCCATCGAAGTGCAGTTTGGAAAATACTCCTTCGTAGCCTACGACCTCTTTGTGAAGCATCTCGCGTTCTACGTGCGGGATCAGATTGATGTTGGCATTGAGATCCTCGCGATGAAATCACTTCAGTCTCAAATGTCGTCTGGACCCGGTTATTACGAAGGAGAACTCTACAACATTATCCGAAACGGCCGTGGTGTTCCCGCTGTGCCGCTGGTGCTGGTCGGCGTTGAACCGTAGCTGTCGGACACGCGATTCACTTTCTGTGGGCGAGGGCGCGGCCACGGGTCAGGCTGCTGCGGAGGCGTTCGAGGGGCGAAAGTTCAAGCAGGAGGAGCGTGTGGCGGACACTGTCCGGGTCCGCCTCCGGGCGGACGGCCAGCACGGCACGCACGGACTCCATCAGGCGGGCCGCCTTTCGGGCTGCCCGCCGCTCGCGGAGTTGGTCGCGCTTGAGGCTCATTGGTTTGCCATGACGGTCCGAGCTTGCCACACATTCCAGAGATCGCGCACGCCCTTTCAGGCTGTTCATTTCCCCGCGCTGAAGCCGCCATCAATGATGAACTCCGTGCCGGTCACGAAGCCCGCTTCGTCGCTGGCGAGGTAGAGGGCGGCGGCGGCGATCTCCTCGGGCTTGCCCATGCGGTTGACGGCCTGCGTGGCGCAGGCGTCGCGGTAGGCCTTCTCGGGATCGGGATATTTCTTCAGCCAGCCGGTGACGAAGGGCGTCTCGACACGGCCGGGGCAGATGGCGTTGGCGCGAACGCCGTCGAGGGCGTGATCGAGCGCGAGAGCCTTGGTCATGCCGGCGATGGCGAACTTGGTGGTGACATACGCGAGCCGGTCCTTCACGCCGACGACCGCGCCGATGCTGGCGACGTTCACGATGCTGCCAGACTTGCGCTCGACCATGCCGGGCAGGAAGACCTTGGTGACATTGAAGACGCCGCGCACGTTGACGGCGTAAAGGCGGTCGAGGTCCGCGCCGGCCGTGGTGAGCATCGTGCCCACGTGGCCGATGCCGGCGTTGTTCACGAGCACGTCGAGCCGGCCGAAGCAGGACTTCACGGCGTTGCCGACGCGCTCGCAGTCGGCCTCGCTGCTCACGTCGAGCGCGAGGAATTCACCCTGGCCACCGGCGGCGCGAAGTTTCGCGATGGTTCCCTGCCCTGCCGTCTCGTCGCGATCCGTGACGAAGACGAAGCCGCCGGCCCGGGCAAAGGTCTCCGCGATGGCCGCACCGATGCCTGAGCCAGCGCCGGTGACGAGGGCGATTTTATCTTTAAGAGAAAACATGGGCGCGAGGTTGCCAAGTCGGGCAACGGTGAGCAACGCCAGAGCTTCAGCGCACGCGGACGAAAAGTTTGCCCGGCAGTTGCCGCACCATGCGCTTCATCTCCAGACCGAGCAGGCCGACGGACACGGTGGACGCAGGCAGGCCGCTGGCGCGGATGACCTCGTCAATGTGCGTCTCGTCCTGTGACACGGCGGAAAGGATTTTGTTCTCGTTCTCGGACAACGTGAGCGCAGGCAGCACGCCAGTCTCGCCGGGCGAAGGCGGTTTGCTCGACGCGGGAAAGAGATACTCGAACTCGCTCAGGATGTCCTCCGCACCCTCGCAGAGTTTCGCGCCCTTCTTGATGAGGTCGTGGCAGCCCTTGCTGCGCGGCGAGTCAATGCGCCCCGGCACGGCAAAGACCTGGCGACCGTAGTCGGTCGCGAAGTTCGCCGTGATGAGCGCGCCGCTGGTGAGGTTCGCCTCGACGACAACGGTGCCGAGTGTCATGCCCGCGACGATGCGGTTGCGAATGGGGAAGGTCTGCTTGTCCGCCGGACGGTTGAAGGGGAACTGCGTGACCACGGCGCCGTTGGCCGCGATGCGCTCATACAGCTCCGTGTTCTCCGGCGGAAAGACGAGGTTGATGCCCGTGCCGAGCACGGCAACGGTGCGGCCCTTCCCCGCGAGCGCGCCCTGATGCGCCGCCGTGTCAATGCCCCGCGCGCCACCGCTCACAACGGTGACGCCGACGTAGGCGAGCTGATACGCGAGCTTGCGCGCGGTTTCGACGCCGTAGGCCGTCGTCTGCCGCGAGCCGACCATCGCGACGGCATTTTTGTCCTGCGTTGTGAGTGTGCCCTTCACGTAAAGGGCGATGGGCGGGTCGTAAATTTGCCGGAGCAGTTCTGGGAATTCCGCGTCTTCCTGCGTGAGCACTTGGCAGCCAAACTCGGCGATGCGCTTCAGCTCGCCGCCGAGGTCCGCGCCGCTCTCCCAGCCGCAAATCGCGTCCGCCGTCTCCTCGCCGATGCCGCGCACCTGAAGAAGCTGCTGTTTGTTCGCACGCAGAACGGTGGGCGCGTCGCCAAAGTGATCGAGCAGTTGCCGGACGCGCACCGGCCCGACGTGCTCAATCAAGTTGAGGGCGATGAACGCCTCCTTGGTGGTCATGCCAAGTCGGATAGCGGAGAAGCCGCACCCGCGCAAGCCGTGAATGACTCACCCGAACTACGGAACCACCACAAATTTACCGCTTTCTCAGGAACAGGGACACGCGGCTTGGCTTACGCGCCAACTTCAGCGCGAGCCTCGGCGGCAAGGGCGGTGCTCAGGTAACGTTCGCCTGTGGAGCAGGCGATGGTGACGATCAGCTTGCCCTTGTTCTCCGGGCGCCTGCCGATTTCGATGGCGGCGCAGACATTGGCACCCGTCGAGATGCCGACGAGCAGTCCTTCTTCCTTCGCGAGCCGGCGCGCCATGGCGAACGCGTCGTCGTTGCTGACCTGAAGACACTCGGTGATCTGCGCTTTGCCGTTGGCGTCCTTGAGATGAAGGTTGTTGGGAATGAACCCCGCGCCGAGTCCCTGAATCTTGTGCGGACCGGGTTTCAACGGCTGGCCGGCGAGAGTTTGTGAAATGACCGGCGAGTCCTTCGGATCAACGGCAACGGCCTGAAACGACGGCTTGCGCGGCTTGATCACCTCGACGCAGCCGGTGATCGTGCCGCCGGTCCCGACGCCGGAAACAACGATGTCCACCTTGCCGTCGGTGTCCGCCCAAATTTCTTCGGCGGTGGTCTTGCGGTGGATTTCCGGATTGGCGGGATTGTCGAACTGCTGGGGAATCCACGAGTTCGGCGTGGTGGCGGCGAGTTCTTCCGCCTTGGCGATGGCACCTTTCATGCCCTTGGCGCCTTCGGTGAGAACGAGCTTCGCTCCGAGCATGGCGAGCAACACCCGCCGCTCCTGCGACATCGTCTCCGGCATCGTGAGGATGATCTTGTAGCCCTTGGCGGCGGCGACGAACGCGAGCGCGATGCCCGTGTTGCCGCTGGTCGGCTCGATGATGACGGTGTC
Source organism: uncultured Klebsiella sp. (assembly GCA_964478755.1). Taxonomy (GTDB): domain Bacteria; phylum Verrucomicrobiota; class Verrucomicrobiia; order Limisphaerales; family SXTU01; genus SXTU01. The sequence goes on along the minus strand of CAYZJP010000048.1, from coordinate 15,098 downwards.
CTTGTTCAACTTGCCGGCGCGCTCGGCGGCCTCGATCATGGCCATGCCGATGCGATCCTTGACACTGCCCAGCGGATTGAAGAACTCGCATTTCAGCAGGATCGTGGCGTCCACGCCAGCGGTGACTCGGTTGAGGCGGACCAGCGGGGTGCGGCCCACAGTCTCGACGATGTTGTTGTAGATGCGGCCCATAATGTGTCGGTGTTAAGTGCTCAGGTGATTGTGGGCGGCTACCTGTGAGCGGCAAGTTTTTTTTCCGCCGGCAGCGCCGTTCACTGGCGGTCAACGGGCAGAAACACTTTTGCCGCTTGCGCCGGCTCCGAGCGCCGGTAGCTTCCAGCGCCATGATTTTGGAATTCACGAAGATGAACGGCGCGGGCAACGACTTCATCTTTGCCGACAATCGCGCCGGAGGCATCCGCCTCACGCCGGCGCAGGCCGCGCGGCTCTGCCACCGCCAGCGCGGCATCGGCGCGGACGGCCTTATGCTCCTCGTGCCGTGTGCGTCCAAGCAAGCTGACTGGGCGTGGGAGTTCTGGAACAGCGACGGCAGCCGTGCAGAGATGTGCGGCAACGGCGCGCGATGCTTTGCGCGCTACATCCAGCGGCTGACGGACGTAAAGGACCGTGTGACCTTCGAGACTGTTGCCGGCGTCATCACCGCAACTTTCCAAGGTGAACGTGTGACCGTGAACCTCACGCCGCCGCACAGCTTGCGGCTCGACGAGCAAGTCTCACTTTCCATCGGCACGACGGCCGTTCACTCACTCAACACGGGTGTCCCGCACGCGGTGATCTTCGTGCCGGACGCGGACAAGGCGATGGTCAATCAGCTCGGGGCCGAAGTCCGTCATCACGCGCACTTCAGGCCGAAGGGGACGAACGTGAACTTCGCGCAGGTGCTCGGCCCGAACCACATTCGCGTGCGCACTTACGAACGCGGCGTCGAGGGCGAGACGCTCGCCTGCGGCACCGGCGTGAGCGCGGCGGCGATGATTGCGTCGCGCGTGCAAGGCTTCACCTCGCCGGTGAAGGTGCTTGTGCAAGGCGGCGACACGCTGGAAGTGAGCTTTCAAACCAACGGCGACGCCTTCTCCGACGTGCGTCTGAGCGGGCCGGCGGACTTCTCTTTTGAAGGCCGCGTGGAAGTCTGACGCTCCGCTGTAGCGGCGGTCTGCGACCGCCGTGCTTTCTATGCCTCCAGTCGCACCCAACGGCGGTCACAGACCGCCGCTACAGGTGGATCACGCAAACAATGCTGGCACGATCTTCCCCGCCACGTCCGTCAGCCGGTGCTCGCGCGCCTGGAATTTGTAAGTCAGCCGCAAGTGGTCAATGCCCAGCGCGTGCAGCATCGTCGCATGCAGGTCATGCACATGAACAGGATTCTCGACGACATTGTAGCCGAACTCGTCTGTCGCACCGTGGACCGAGCCAGCCTTGAAGCCACCACCCGCCACCCACGACGTGAACGACCGCATCTGGTGGTCGCGCCCGTAGTTCTCCGACTTCGCATCGCCCTGCGCCATCGGCGTGCGGCCAAACTCGCCAGACCAAACGACCAAAGTGTCTTTAAGCAAGCCGCGTTGCTTGAGGTCGCGCAACAGGCCGGCACACGGCTGGTCAATCTTTTTGCACTCCTGAATCATGCGGCCCTGGATGCCATCATGATGATCCCAGCCGCGATGATAGAGTTGGATGAATCGCACGCCACGCTCCGCCAGACGCCGCGCGAGCAGGCAGTTCGCCGCGAACGTGCCCGGCTTGCGCGCGTCCTCGCCGTAAAGCTCGAAGACGCTCTTCGGTTCCCGCGCAAGGTCGGTCAGCTCCGGCACGCTCGTCTGCATCCGATAGGCCAGCTCGTATTGCGCGATGCGCGTGGCAATCTCGGGATCGCCGACCGTCTCCAGCCGCGACTGGTTCAGTTCGCGAACACTGTCGAGAATGCGCCGCCGCATCGCGCTGTCCATGCCGGCAGGATTGTCCAAGTAAAACACCGGCTCGCCCGGCGAGCGCAGTTGCACACCCTGATGGATCGTCGGCAGAAAACCACTCGTCCAGTAACGCGCCTTCACGTTCTGGTCCTGGCCCTGGCCGGAGAGCAGCACCATGTAGGCGGGGAGATTCCCGTTCTCGGTGCCGAGTCCATAGGAGAGCCACGCGCCCATCGCAGGCCGGCCCGGCAGTTGGTGCCCCGTTTGCATGAAAGTCACACCGGGATCGTGATTGATCGCGTCCGTCTGCATCGAGCGGATGACCGTGACTTCGTCCATCACCTTCCTCATGTGCGGGAGCAGGTCGCTCACCTCAACACCCGCCTTGCCACACTTTGAGAACTTCCGGTGCGTGCCGAGGATGACCAATGGCGAGCCTTGCAACTGCGCGACGCGCTCGCCCTTCGTGAGGCTGTCGGGCATGGGCTTGCCCCATAGCTTGTTCAACTTCGGCTTCGGATCGAACGTCTCGAACTGCGATGGCCCGCCGCCCATGAAGAGAAAGATGACCCGCTTGGCCCGCGCCGGAATGTGCAACTCACGCAGCACACCGCGCAACTCCGTAGCTGTCGCACCGCCCAACGCGCCCGCCGACTGCAAGAAGCCCAGCGCGCCAAAGCCGAACGCTCCGCGCTGGAGAAACTGCCGGCGGCTCCATTCAGAGCGCGGCACCGACGTGATCCGCGTAAGGTGGTTCATTCCTTTGTCAGCGTTTCATCCAGATTCAACAGCGCATTGCACACACACAGCCACGCGGCGTGCTGCGCCACGTCGAGCTTGGCGGGACGCTCCGACTCGCCGATGGACACGAGCTTCTGCGCGGCGGCAGTGTTGGCCTGGTAGTGGTGAAGCGAATCCGAGAGCAAGGCCAGCAGCACGTGCTGCTCGTGCTGCACTGGTTCCCGCGCGAGCACGAGCCGGAACGCCCGTCGCAACCGGGCCGTTTCATCAAGCTCCGTCGCCAGCAGGAGCCGCTGCGCCAGCACACGCGCACACTCCACCAGTAACGTTTCGTTCATCAACGCCAGCGCCTGCGTCGGCGTGTTCGTCACCGGACGCCGCGCGGTGCAAACGTCGCGCGTGGGCGCGTCCATCACGGCGAGATAAGGATGCAGCACCGAGCGTTTCCAAAACATATAAACGCCGCGCCGATACAGCTCGCCATCGTGGTCCTGGATGTATTTGAGGCTCTCGCCAAACGCGAACTCGCGCCACAAGTCCGGTCCCGGCTGATATGCCAGCACGCTGCGGCCCTCGGGCGCGCGGTTGCGGTCGAGCAGCCCGCTCGCAGCCAGCGCGGTGTCGCGAATGAATTCGGCGGGCAGGCGAAAGCGCGGCCCGCGCGCGAGCCAGCGGTTCTCCGGGTCTTCCTTCGCCGCATTTCCGGTCATGTGCGACGCCTGCCGATACGTCGCGCTGGTCACGATGAGTCGGAGCGTTGCCTTCACGTCCCAACCGCTGTCCATGAAACGCACCGCCAGCCAGTCAAGCAGCTCCGGGTGCGTCGGCGGCTCGCCCTGCGCACCGAAGTCTTCGGAGGATTTCACCAAGCCGATGCCAAAGACCATCTGCCAAAACCGGTTCACCGTGACGCGTGCCGTCAGCGGATTCTCCCGCGCCACGAGCCAGCGTGCGAGCGCAAGCCGGTTCGTCGGCGCGTCCGTCGGGAGGCCGCCAAACACCGCCGGGATGGCCGCCGTGACTTGTTCACCCCTGCGCCGGAAGTCGCCGCGCATCAGCACGTGCGTCGGCACATGGTTCGTGCTTTCGGCCATGATGCGGATGCGCGACGTGTCCTTGGAAATCGTCCTCAGCCGCTCCTGCGCTTCTTCAGACGCGACCTGCGCGCCGTCAATCTCCGCCACATGAAGTTCGCGATACGTGCGGCGCACGGCGGTGAGGTCGTTCGTCGCGCGCTGCGCCAAGGGAATGTCAAACACGCTGGCCTTAAACCCCTCCAGCCGGATGCGATGCGAGGCTGACTCCCGTGCGCTGAATATGACTTCCCCCTTGGCCGCAAGCGGCGTCAGCCGGACCAGCAGCCGGTGGCGGCCTGGTGGCACGCGCACATTGAACAGCCGCACCGCGCCGGGCGATTCCGCATCACGCCCGCTGACATGGACCAACCGCTCGTCGAGCCACACACGGGCCGTGGCATTGGTGCTGAGGCGGCAACGCACGAGCGCGCTCGCCACTGTGACGACGTCGCTCTGAAGGCACATGATGCCCGCGTCCGCCGGCAACTTCACATCGTTCGTCTCGGCGATGTTCAAAGTCTCCCATTTAAACTGTCGGGCCGTCGCGCGGTCGCCGTCCACTTGCGCCCGCTCCGGTGGAAGTTTTTCCTCCGTGCCTCCTGCGAGTGTTTGAAACGGCCCCGCCTTCCGCCAGTCGCCGAGCCGCAGCGGCTCCAATTTCGTCTCGCGGAGCCGCTGTTCCCAGCCCGCTTGCGCGCGGTCCCAGTCGGAACGCGGCTCGTAATACAGCTTGAGCAAGGCGTCGCGGCAGCGCGTCTGCTCCGTCTCGGCGGCTTTCAATTGTTCTCCGATGCCTGCCGGCACGATGCGGACAATCGGCTCGGCGGAAGGGCCGTTCGCCAGCGGGTTGCCCGGCACTTGGTCGAAGAAAGCGAACATCCGGTAGTAATCGCGCGTGGTGAGCGGATCGTATTTGTGGTCGTGGCACTCGGCGCACGCGAGCGAGAGTCCGAGCCAGACAGTCGCCGTCGTGTTCACCCGCTCGGCGGCGTAGCGTGCGCGATACTCCTCCGCGTCCGCGCCGTTCTCGGAGGTCGTCGGGCCATTGCGGTTGAAGGCGGTGGCAACCAACTGGTCGCGCGTCGGCTGCGGCAGCAGGTCGCCCGCAAGCTGCTCGATGGTGAACTGACTGAACGGCATATTGCGGTTGAACGCCGCGATCACGTAGTCACGGTAGCCATGCATCTCGCGGAGGTAGTCGTCGTGGTAGCCGTCCGAGTCCGCGTAACGCGCGAGGTCGAGCCAGTGCTGCGCCATGCGCTCGCCGAAATGTTTCGAGGCCAGCAACCGCTCCACCACGCGCTCGTAGGCTTGCGGCGAAGCATCGGCGAGGAACGCGTCCACTTCCTCCGGCGTCGGCGGCAAACCGATGAGATCGTAACTCAGCCGACGGATCAGTGTGACGCGATCCGCTTCAGGCGAGGGCCGCCAAGCGCGCTGCTCCAACGCGGCTAGAACGAAGCGGTCCAGTTCGCCGCGCGGCCACGACGACTGTTTCACGTCAGGCAGCGCCGGCAACTGTGGCGGCGTGAAGGCCCAGCCCGGCGACCACGGCGCGCCCTGCTCCACCCAGCGCCGCAGCAGGCTGATTTGCGCGGCAGTGAGTTGCTTGCCTGATTTCGGCGGCGGCATGAGTTCTTCCATGTCTGCCGCCATCACGCGTTTGAGCAAGCCGCTCTGCTCAGGATTCCCGGCAACGACAACGTGGCCGCGATCCTTATCTTTAAGCGGGCCAAACAATCCCTCCCGGGTGTCCAGTCGCAGACTGGCCTTGCGCTTGGCGGCATCGGGGCCGTGGCAGGCGAAGCACTTCGCAGAGAGAATGGGCCGGATGTCGCGGTCGAAGTGGATGTCTCCCTTGCCCTGCTCCGCCGCCAGCGCAGCGCCAATCAAAGGCAAAAACGCTCCAAGCAAAATGGCGAGATGACCTGCGGCGCGTTTCACGATTCAGACCGGCTGCGGACGGGGAGACGGTAGCGGGCGAAACAGACAGCCGCAAGTGAGCGCGGCCTGCTCAACGCAGGCGGTTCCACTCCGCCAGCGAGTGGCGCTCGCGCACCAGACGGCACGTTTCATCTTCGGGCCACGCGGCGGCCTTTGCGTTGGCCTGCCAAGCCTCCTGCAACGCTCGCTTCACCGCCTCCGCAGTCAACGGAAGGTTGGCGATAAACTCGCGGTGCGACCGCGCCTGCCGGTATTCCGGCTGGTGCGAAGGCAACAACAGGTATTTCTCGACGCGCGCCAGATTGAAGCCAAGCAGAACAGTGCCGTGAAACAACAGGTGCGTGCGCCGACGGCGCTGGGCGTTGCCGGAGAATTTGCGCCCGCGCCACACGAGGTCGGTGTCACCGCAACGCTCGACCGGCTCGTGCAGGAGAGCGGACAATGCGTCGGCATTTCGTCGCATAACGAACCGGTTCGTGCCGGTCACACTCGCAAGCGCTGGATTCGTCGCCACATCGAGCACGAGCGTGTAGTTCAAGCAGCCGGGGCCTTGCAGCACCGTGCCGCCGCCGCTGCACCGCCGGTGGATTGGGATGCCATCGGCTTCACAGATGGGAACATTGACCTCGCGCGTGACCTTGTTCCCATAGCCGACGACGACGAAGAACACTGGCGCTTCCCAGAAGCGAAGCACTTCGCCCCCGTGCGCCTCGCACGCGTCCAGCAACGCCTCATCGCACGCGAGGTTCTCAGCCGGCGTGGGCAGTGTGAGATCGAGCAAGTGCAAGCGAACGGATCGGAGCACGACAAGCGAGGTCGGAAAGACCGTCGCGCTTCCCACGTCAATCGTAGATGTCCCGTTGCGCGAGGGCGTCGGCTGAGTAGCGGGACTCGCCGATCTTGATCGCGCGCACGACGACTTGGGAAGACCAGCTCGGCAGGAGCGACGCGAGACCGGAAAGACAATCGCCGATGCCGGGAATGTGGAAGTGTGCGCCAAGCGACTTGTCGGGACGGAACTGATGATTGCGCAGCGCGATGCGGATCACCCTCTGAGTGAAGTCCCGATAGTGCGGTCCACGATAGCGCGCGGCATACATCGGCGGCATGTCGAGGAAGAGCATCATCACCAGCGAGACCGGCGTGGGGACGTTCGGGTAAGTCACGATGAAATGCCCACCGGGCTTGAGCACGCGGTTGATCTCGGAGAGGAACCAGTCCGTGTCCACGAGATGCTCGATGGTCTCGCCCGCGAGCACCACGTCGAACGTCGCGTCGGCATACGGCAGGGCATCGCTCTCAATGTCGTGGACTCGCGTTTGATAGCCGAGTGCGGTCGCACCGGCCAGATACTCGGGCGCGACGTCCACGCCGTGAAGTTCGTGGCGTCCGACGAAGGGCTTCAACAGCGAACCGTCCGCACAACCGATGTCCAGGACCTTCCGCCCGTCGGGATACTCGGCGAACAACCGCCGCACCTTTTGCACGCGGAAGTCCGGCGCGTCCGGCCCCTTCGCGATGGGGTAGTGTTCGGCAACCTTGCGTTGGAGTTCGGCTGATTTCATGGCGCTTAACTGCGGTAGCCTGCCACGCGAAAATAGAGATTCGCAAGCCAAACGGGTAGCCAGCGCTTCACCGCAAGCTTCGTCGCGTGCCAGAGATTTTTGCGGAGGAAGTTCGGCGTGAGGAACCGGCGGTAAGCGGGCGTCGTCCAAAGGATTTTGAACAGCGGCCAGCCGAAGATGTAGAGCGCGCCGCTCTGGCGGATCAACTCCACCACATCCGCGCACTCGGACGCGGTGAGCCGCGCCATCAAATCCCGCAGCACCTGCTGGTGGACGAGCGCCTGCTGGCTGCCGGCTTTGTAATAGGAGGTCGGATGGACGTAGAAAATCGCCAGCGGTTCCGGCACGAAACACGCACCGCCACGAAAGGCAGCGACGTAAAACCCAAACCAGTCCGAGTGCCATTTCAACTCCGGCACGAACCGGCCCGCGCGCGTCAGCGCCTCGCGGCGGATGACGGAAGTGTTCGGCGCGATGTGCAGCCGGCCCTGTCTTTCCAGTTCCACCAACCGTTGCGGCGACAGGTAGCACGGCTGATCCGCCATGCCCATGCCCACGTGCCAGTTCATGCCAGATGGCACTTCGCGGAAGTCACTCACGGTGCAGCAGAGCGACGCCTCGGGATGCTGGCGCAGGATGGCGAAGGACTTCTCGAACAGCGTCGGCTTGGTCTCATCGTCCGCCGGAGCGAAGTAGAGGTATTCACCGCGCGCCAGCTCGATGCCGCGGTTCACGCCGTAGATCACACCACGGTTCTGTTCGTTCCGGTGCGCGTGGATGACGGGATGCCGCCGCGCGTAGTCCTGGATGATTTCCCAACTGTCGTCCGTCGAGCAGTCATCAATCACGATGACCTCCAATGGCTGAAGCGTCTGGGCAAGCACCGCGTCCAGGCAGCACGGCAGGAGCGCGGCGTGGTTGTAGTTCGGGACAATGACCGTGAGCGAAGGCGTCTCCATGGAACTAAACTTCGTCCGCCTCGGCCCGGCGGAAGACCGCAAAGTGCGACGGCATCCCCCAAGCCTCGATGAACGCGCGGTCCTGGTTGCAGAAGCGCGCGATCACGCCAGCGTCTCCTGCCGCCAACACGCGCAGCAACTCGCGCAGCGACGCGACCGTTTGCAACGACCGCTCGGTGTCAGCGGGCGCGGCCAGCGGTGCAGCGGCGTGCAGGCCGTTTTCAAGCACAGCGAATTCAGTCGCGAGTTGCTCGGCGCGAGCAGGACTGAATTGGTCAATCAATCCATCCACACCCGCCAGCAGCGCGAGCAGTCGCGGGTCAAAATCGTCGTCCACTTGCGCGAGAAAGTGTTTCCGCCCGAAGATGTGACTGAGCCGACTGCGGCGGATGAAGTCCTTTTGCTGACGGAGCCGCTCAGCGCCAGGCAATTCGCGTTTGAACCAATGCACGTCCAGCCCCCCGTTGTAAGCCGGCCACGAAGAATAATGCCAAAGCCCGACAGTGGCCATCTGCTCGCCAAGCACGGCGGGGTCGAGGAAGAATTTGAGTCGCACGAACGGGTTTTCCAGCACGTCCATCGTCCAGGATTCCAGGCGACGCTTGTGAGGAATCGAATCCCATTTCGTCTGGAACAACGCGCGCGCCGATGCCACGGCATCCAATCTGGTGAGCGAGCGATGGCGCGCTTGCACAACGCGCAGCATCAACTCCAGAAAGCCGCCGCACGCCTCATAGTAAAACAACACCACCATCCCGCCGGGCCGCGTGAGTCGTGCGCACTTCTGCACCCACAGCACTGTCGGCTGGATCGTGTAGATGAACCCTTCGGCGTCCACGATGTCGAACCGTTCAACGTCCGTCGCCGGCTCGGGAAAGTTCTTCACGTCTGATGCTTCGAGCACGCGTAACTTTGACTCAAGCCCGAAGCGGCGGAAGTATTCGCGGATGACCGGGTGCGCCTTGGGGTTCGGCTCGGCGAGCGTGCAGTCCGCGCCCCATTGCGCGAAGACGAGCGAGTTCTCGCCCGCATCGGGACCGAACTCCAGCAGCCGCGCGCCACGGAACATCGCGGGCGGGAGCTTGAGCTTGTCGGTGAAGAGCCGGCGACGATGGTGTTCGTGCGGGGCGAGGTCTGCCGCCGACTTGAACGCGCCGTGCGTGGGCAGCACGTCTTGTTGCTGATAGTAGCCGTAGAGGGTTTCGCTCATCGGGCGCTCAGAGGATTTTCAACTCCGGCATCGGCACGATGAACTTGCCGCCCTGCTCCGAATACTTCCGATGCCGCCGCATGATCGGCTCATAATACCGCCACGCCATGACGACGACCGCCGCCGGTCGCCGCTCGTAAAGCGCCTCGGACGGCAGCACCGGCAGATGCAGGCCGGGGCTGAACGTCCCCTGCTTCGCCGGATAATCGTCCACGAGATAGTCCACCAACCCGCCCAATCCGAAGTGATACACAAGCGTAGTCGTCGTCGCAGACGCGCCGTAGCCGGCCACGGATTTCCCCTCGGCCTTGAGCCGCTGAAGCACGGCGAGCGTGTCCGCCTTCGCGCGTTCGATGCGGGCGTTGAAGGCGCGGAACATCTCCGGCTGGTCCAGGCCCTGTTGCGCTTCGAGCGCGAGCAACTCGCCGACGATGGGCGCGACCGGCCTCGGCCCGCCCGCGCGCTGCACCGTGTAGCGCAGCGAACCGCCCTTGGTCGGCACGCGCAGCACGTCCACGAGTTCCATGCCGTGCCGTTTGAAAAACAGCGCGACCGGCTTCACCGCGAAGGACGAGATGTGCTCGTGGTAGATGAAGTCGAAGACCATGTTCTTCACCAGGTCGCCGAGATAGTAACTCTCGAAGACAAACACGCCGTCGGGCGCAAGCAGTTCACGGATGGCGGCGGCGATTTCGTCAAGGTCGTCAATGTTCGCGATGACGTTGTTCGCACTGACGATGGCTGCCGAGCCGCGCTCCTGCCGGATGCGCCGGGCCACGGGCACGGTGAGAAACTCCGCCAGCGTCTCGACGCCCGCGGCCGTGGCGCGCGCGGCGATTTCTCGTGCGGGATCCACCCCGAGCACTTTCATGCCGCGCTTCTGGTAGCTCTTGAGCAGCGTGCCGTCGTTGCTGCCGACATCAATCACGAGCGCGCCGGCGGACGGACGGATGCGGCCCAGCACTTCCGCCGCGTAGTTGTCGAAGTGCTCCACGAGGCCGAGCGAGCTGACGGTCTCGTAGATGTAATCGAGGTAAATGTGCTGCGGCTGCACCACATCGAGCAGTTGCGCGAAACCGCACTCGCGGCACAGATACAGATCGAGCGGGAAAACTTCCTGAACTTCCTTCACGCGCAGATACGAATCCGCCAGAGGCGTGGGGGTGAGCTTGAGCACCAGCTCCAGGCTGCGGCTGTGGCAGAGGCGGCAGTCGTTGCGACGGGTGGCCAGTGTGCTCATGAACGACTAGAAGATCGCGGGCGGACTTTAAGTTTCGGCTCAGAGACGAGGCGCGCCAAACTCTCCTGCCAGTGCAGGGAAAGCCCGCCATCCACCGCGAGATTCTGACCGGTGACGAAAGACGCCTGCGGGCTGCACAAGAACGCGATGACGTCCGCAATCTCCTCCGCCGTGCCCATGCGACCGAGCGGCGTGATGCGACGGTAGAGCGCCTGCAACTTCCGGTCCTTGAGGAAGAAGTCGCGCGACTCCTCCTTGAGCACCGTGCCGGGCGTCACGCAATTCACGCGCACGCCCTCAGGCCCGAGCGCCACCGCGTAACACCGCGCGAGCTGCACCAGCGCGGCCTTCGCAACGTGGTAGCTCGCCGGCTGATCCGTCGCGATCAGATGGCTCGCGTGCGAGGCGACCATCACGACTGCGCCGGGCTTGGCAAAGTGACCGCGCAACTGCTCGAGAATGTTCCGCGTCGCCGTGAGCGAAACGTCCAGCTCGCCCTGCCACGCGTCGCCTTCGCCCCGGAAGCGCTGGAGGAAGACCACGTTGGCAACCGGGCCGTGCGCTTTCAGCACGCGGGCCAGCACGGATTTCACGCTGCTGGCCTTGGCCAAGTCCACCTTGAAGGCATGGACGCCCGCGAGCTTCGCCTCCGCGGCGTCGCGCCGGCCCAAGACCGAGACCGTGTGCCCCTGCTCGCGGAAGCGGCGCACCACGGCGCGACCGATGCCGCGCGTGCCGCCAACGATGATGGAGTGTGGAGCTGTGTTCATAAGCGCGCCGTCACTTCTCGCGCCACGCGTGCTTGGAATTCACTGCACGCCGCCGCGTCGCTCTCCTCCGGAGCCCACGGAGCAAAGATGGTTTCCTCGCGGCGGAACGGGCCATTGGTGATTTCGTGGAAGACGAGGAACTCAGAGGAGATCAGGAGCGTGTGATAGAGCGGCCCGCCAACGCGGTAGTAAAACTGCCGCCCCGACCGGTAATCCCCGAGCCGCACAACGTCGCTCACCGTGCCCGACTCGTCCAAAAACACCACGTCCACGTCGCCCTCGATGATGTGAACGGATTCGCTCTTGTTCAGATGCTTGTGCGGCCGCACGTAGGTCCCGCGCGTGTGAACGATGAGCATTTCATGCAGCCGGTCGCCGGTGTCCGGGTGCGCGCAGATGCGGATGCGCCGGCGGGGATTGGCGAGCGCCTGCTGCTTCAGCATCGCGATGTCCGCGCCGGACACGCGGACGATTGGCTCATCCGCCACGAGCACTTCGTCGTTGAGTTTGCGCAGGCGCATGGTCGGGCAATCAAACCTGTTTCCAAAAGGCTGGCAAGCGCGGGCTGGGCGGATGAATTGAGGCGAACCGCCCGCCGCGCCGGAGAAATTCCGCGTGCCGGGCGATGACCTTCTCCTCGTTCTCCGCGTTCACCGCGAGCAGGCAAAGGCCAACATTGTCTTGCAACAGCGCATCCGACGGACGAACTGCCAGACGCGAGCCGGGCATGAACTTGCCCTGCTTCTCCGGTTGGTCGTCCACCGCGAACGCGAAGTGTCCGGCCGTCCCGGTGTAGTTGATCAGGCACGATGACCGGCAACCCGCGCCGTAGAGTGCGATCTTCCGGCCCCCTTGCGCCTCAGCGTCGAGATACGTGTGCAGCGCCGCGCGGAACTTCGGCCAGCGGTCACGATACGCGAGCGCCTTCTCGCGCGACTCCGCCACCGCCGCCGGCCTCGGTGCGATGCGCTGGCCGGTATAGCGTCCGAACGCGATCAGTATCTGCCCGCTGAAGATCGCCGTCTCGACGCCAGTGACTTCCACGCCCACGTCGTTGAGGAAGCGCGTCAGCGTGTCCGCCGTGAAATGATTTACGTGCTCCTCCCAGATCGCGCTGTAGTCGGGCGCTGTCTGGTTGAAACCGAAGTCGGGCACTTCCGCCAGCACGCGCGCGCCGGGTCTGAGCATCGCACGCATCGCGTCGGCGAACTCCGGGAGATTCGTGACGTGCTCCAACACCTGACGTGTGATGAACAAGTCACATTGGCCAAACGATGCGGCGAGTTCGCGCGCCACGGTCGGTGTGAAGTAAGCGCGCACGGTCTCGATGCCCAGCTTCTGCGCGGCCGTCACCGCATCTTGAGCCGGCTCCAGACCGAGCATCTTCTTGAAGCCGCGTTCCCGCAGAGCAGCGAGGAAACTCCCGTCGTTGCTGCCCGCCTCGAAGATCGGGGATTCCTTGGTCAGCCCCGGGATCGCTTCAATTGCTTCAACAAGCCGCGGCACATGGGGATTCCACTTCCACGAACTCAGCCAGTTGTAATCGGTGTAAAACTTCTCGGGCGGAATTGGATCCATCAACTGCGTCAGCCCGCACATCTCACAGAAGCCGAGCGTGACTGGGTGCGTGTATTCCGGCTGCGCCGCGTCCTTCAGAAAATGATGCGAGATCGGATGCGCGCCAAATTCGATCAGCGGCGTGACTCGCGTGTCCGCGCACAGGTCGCAGCGGTGGCTCATCGCGGTGGTTCCTCCATCCACACGATGCAGCGGCCGGCGGCGCGGCCTTGCTTGAGGTCGGCGATGGCGGTGTTGATGTCGTCGAGCCGGTAGCGCCGGCTCACGAGGCCGTCGAACTTGAGCTTCCCGGCCTGGCAGAGCCGCACGAGTTTCGGGATGTCCACCTCGGGCCGGCAGTCGCCGCCCTCGGAGCCGGTCAGAACTTTTTTGAAGTGCAGCGGCAACGTGTAAAAGCTCGGGTGCCGCGCGCTTTTGGTGGGCACGCCGACGAGGATGACGCGGCCTTGCGCGGCGGTCATCTCGTAGGCTTGCTCGATGATGTCCGCGAGGCCAGTGTTTTCAATCGCCACGTCCACACCGCCGGGGCCGACGATTTTGCGGACTTCCTCGACGAGTTTTGCCCCTCGGGAATTGATCGTGTGAGTCGCTCCCATCTTGCGGGCCAGCTCCAGTTTGTGGTCGTGCAAGTCCACACCGATGATCGGATGCGCGCCCACCATCGCGGCGAACTGCACGAGGTTCAGCCCCACGCCGCCGGTGCCGAGGATGACGATGCTCTCGCCGATGCCGAGCTTGGCGTTGTTGTTCAGCACGCCCATCGCGGTCGTGACCGCACAGCCGAAAAGCGCGCCGGCTTCGGCATCGAAGTCCGGCGGAATGCGCGTGCAGCGGTTCTCGGAGATGACGGAATACTCACTGAAGGTCGTGACCCAGCCGGAGTTGATGTGCGGGAAACGCTTCGAGGTGTAGGCCGCGCCGGGGCCTTGCAAACCCACGCCCTTGCGCCAGTGGCAGACGACGCGGTCGCCGGGCTTCACGCTCGTCACGCCTTCGCCGACTTCCTGCACGGTCGCCGTCGCTTCGTGGCCGAGCAGGTGGGGGAGAAATTTATCCGGGCCTTTGGCTCCTTCGATCTCATTGATCTGCGCGCCGCAGATGCCGCTGCAATGAATCTTCACGAGCACCTGCCCGAAGCGCAACGGGCCGGACTCGATTTCTTCGATGACGAGCGGTTGCTTCAGCTCGGTGAGGATGGCGGCGCGAAATTTCATGCGAATGGATTCGGAGAAACTGAAGGGAGGAAGGTTGCGATGCGCAATAACGACGCGCTCTCCCTCACCCCTGCCCTCTCCCGCTGGGAGAGGGAGAAACGCAGCCAGCGCTGGAACGGAACCAACGGTGAAGGAACCAAGTGAGCGTCCGAAGCTGTCCCCTCTCCCAGCGGGAGAGGGCTAGGGTGAGGGAGAAAGCTTCCCTCTAAAACGTGGTGGAAGATCGTCATCGGTGCGCTCATTCGAAATAGATGAACTCGTAGTCGCCGGTGAAGCCGAAGTGGTTGTAGAGCCAGATCCACTCGGCGGTGTCGAAGAACGACTCGGCGGTGAGCGCCCAGCACTGGAGGTTGAACAGCTCCTGCTCGTTGCGATAGCTCTCGAGCATGACGTAGCCGCGCTTGCCCACGCGCTGAATCTCGGCGAGTGCCGTCTTTAACTCGAAGATGCGCAGGTTGTGCAGGCAGCCCAGCGAGATGACGAGGTCGAAATGTTTGTCCCCCCACGGATACGCATCCTGCGCACGGTAGCGCATCAACTTCGGGCGAACCGGCTCGGGTGCAGTCGCGATGCCGTGCTTCGAAATGTCGAAGCCCACCAGTTCGGCGTTCGGCAGCAACTGCTGTAGCTCGTAGAGCAAGTGCGCCTTGCCGCAGCCCACGTCAAGAATCTTCGCGTCCGGCTTCAACCCGTAGGTGGCAATCATCTGCTCGGCGACAGGCTTCCAACGGCCGTCATACTTGTAGCCGCCGTAGCCGAAGCGCCGGTCGCCGTCCCAGTAGTCGAACTCGTATTCCTTCGCCTTGAGCATGCAGGTGACTTTGTCGTCCACCATACGGTCAATGTATTTGCGCGACGTCCGCTTGT
>CAYZJP010000047.1:0-33834 GCA_964478755.1 uncultured Klebsiella sp. | reverse complement strand
CGACGCGCGCCTGCTCATCCAGCGTCTGGTTGGGGATGCGCTCCAGCAGGCCCTCAATGGTGGTGAGCGCCGTATCGAACGAGGTCAGCTCGGCGGCGGTATAGGTTATGTTGATGCGGTCTTGGAGCATGGGGACTCAGGGGGTTGGGGTAATGGGAGAATGGGGAGAGTGGCCCGCGAATCACGCGGATGGACGCGAATAAAACTTCCCTTCGCCACCCAGCGGGGAGAGAGCCGGGCGGCAAAGTAGGTCAGTGCTTCCAGCCTGACATCTGATTGTAAAGATTCCGCTCAAGCGGGGTGCTTTAGATGGAGAGACAGGCGGGACGCGCTGTCCTATGGTGGTGGGAGACGAGGTGGCGAGACTCTGAATGAGTTGCGCGTTTCGCATTCTGGGTTTCGATTCGAGGATCTGTGCGTCCTCCTAAAACTCAAAGCCTGAAATCAGTCAGAGCTAAAGCTGTTCAATGTCGATCTGTTGGCTTGGACACATCAGGAGAGTTCTCTGGCTTCTTCAATTCTGTGAGTATCCGGTCTAATCCTACAATCCCTTCCACGTCGTAAAGGCAGTATTCGGCTCGATTTATACGAGTTTTAATAAGCAAATTTTTTTTCAATAATGACGCTCGTGTCCCCACTGTGAAAAACAGCTTCGGTTCGTCAATAGGTGCTGATATGCTAATACTCTCTACATCTTCAGGAGTTAATTCGATCCAGTTTGGTATCTGGAGTATTCCAAACACACTGTGCTTTCTTGCCAGCATTATGACTCTTCCATCATCAGCGCAATAGACAGAAAAAAGAAAGCTTTCAGCTACAACAACTATCCCACCGATAGAAATAGCTGCTCCTAGCAATATTGTCAAAATACCTACGCCTGTTGTATTGGCCCGAATCCAGAGAATGCCCCCGACGCTTGTCCAGGCAACAAGTGCAATAAAGCAATTCGCAACACGTCTTTGCGCTGAATAAAAGCTTATCTTTCTCATCTAGTGCTGTGTGTAGGTAGTAGTCGTTACTGAACATGTGCAACCAGCAGGGAATGATAAACCTGCACCAAACCCTAACCCAATTGAAAGCCACCTACCACCCCACGATACGTTACCGCTATAACTTCCAACTCCGACACTAATCGTAGTAAAGTCACCAGACCAACTTCCGGGCGTTCCGGATGCCCCCCCGTAATACCATGCAGCATTGCCTGTCAAGTCCCCTCCTAACTGGGGATTCCCGAATCCATCACCAGAAATGCTGTATAAACCCGGGTCGTAGTAGGTTCCGTCGTCACCGATAAAATATTGTGCGTTTTCGCCAACTTGCTGGACATAACCTGCTCCAACAGTGCCGGTTACAGTAGAGCCTATCGAGTCAGGCAAGATGCCGCTGACTGCCCCGAGCACACACGCCGCTGGTCGCTGCCACCACGAGCCATTAACTGATAAATCAGCCCACCACTGCGTTTCTGGACTCGCTAGTCCAAAGGCGTCAGAAAACTTCTGAGGACTATTGCGCAGAAACATATACAGATTTATTCCACCTCGCTCTTTGATTGGATCTCTGGCTAACCAACGAGCAATCTCCGGGGAGTAATATCGCCGGCGATGGTCACTCAGCTTCGCATCTGCGAGCCATTGGCGGCCTTGAAAGAGCATCCGGTTCCCGTATGCGGATGAAAGTTGAACGTTGAAAGCTGAATCGAAGATGGTGGGGAGGCCGAAGGCTTCGTAGCGGTAGCGCTCCAGGACGTTGGCGCTGGCGTCGGTGAGGGCGAGGGTGCTGTGCTGCGCGTCGCCGTGGTAGAAGACGGTGTTGGTGCTGGTGAACTTGGCAACCATCTCGTCCATGCTGGGGCCGTGGACGTAGCTCACCACGTTCGTGCCGGCGTCGCGCTCCTCAATCAGGTTCCAACCTGAGTAGAGGAGATAGGCGCTGGCAGATAGGGAATAGGTGGAACCATCCCACGTCCACGACTGACGGCGGACACAACGGTATAGGCCGTCATAGGCGAAAGTGATTTTCACCGCGCCGTTGGTGGGGCTGCTTGGCTCGGCGATGGTGAGCTGGTTCTTGGCGTTCCACGTGTAAAGCCAGCCCGGACGATTTGTAAGGTTCCCTTTCAAATCGTAGCCGATGGCTGACCCGCTGATGGCGGTAAGCTGGTTCAGGTTGTTCGCGGTGAATGTGTTCGTGCCGCTGCCGGTGTCGAGCCGGTTGGTGAGGTTGCCCATTTTGTCGTAGGCGTAGTTCGCAGTGCGCGCCCCGCCGCTGTAGCTCACCCCGGTCAACTGGTCCGTGGCATCGTAGGAGTAGGCGTCCGTGGCGGAGCTGAAGCCGGTGAAGCTCTCCACGCGGTTCGTGCGGTTGCCCACCGCGTTGTAGCCGTAGTCCACCTGCACCAGCACGCTGCCCCCGTTGGTCTTGACGTGAGCCAGCGCCAGCAACTGCCCCGCCGCGTCATTCGTGTAGTAGGTGTTCGCGCCGTTCTCGTAAGCCCGCCAAGTGCGGTATCCCCGCAAAGGTGAGCGACGCAAGCTGCCCGCGCGCGGTGTAGTCATGGTCATCATCAGTCCGTTCGGCTAAGTTTCAGGGCCGTTTTCGGGCATTCAGCCTGCGATACGTGGTCAAAAGTGACACAAGGCCCCAAACTCCAATCCAAAACAATGAGAACAATTCGTGAAGTTCACGGCTGATTAGCCCTCGATTCGAGAGAAATGCAGTTGCAGCATGTAACACTAAAATTATGATTGACCCAACACCCCACAGTTTCCAACTTCGTTGCTCGACTCCATAGCATTCGCTGCATATTGTTGACCTGAAAAGTTCTGACACATGGGAATCTGTGTTCATGCTCTTTCCGCAACAAGCACAAATTGTCTTATCATTTTGCATATCGGCGTCAAAATCGTATAGCGGGTGGCGTGTTCACTGAGCAATTTGAACACCCAAAAGCTGGTGGCGGTGGAAGTGGTCTAGGATTAGATGTATCCCACCACATAAATGCGTTTATCATGCAACCCCATGAAACACCCGCACACCACCCAGTTAGGCCAGCGCTCAATTTTCGACAAACGATTCCGACGGGGCCTCTGGGGAACAAGGCGGGCGGGCCAACTACAGCGAACCCATAACCACAGGTGTCAAAAGCTTTCATATCCTCCATGCATTTGACATAGTCACTGGCTGGATCTAGCCCAAATGCATCACTCATTATGAGTGGAGAATTATTGACGAAAGCGAACAAATTCAATCCCCCAAATTCTGCTATCGGATCTCGGTTTGGCCATCTTTGCAATTCTGGTAGAAGTAGGCGGTTGCGATGATCATAGAGTTTGACACCGATTAGCCATTCGCGGCCTTGGAACAGATGGCGGATGCTGTGTGTGGAAGAGGGTAGCGAAGAGAAGGTAAAGTCGTAGGTGGACGCCAAGCCGAAGGCATCGTAGCGGTAGCGCTCGGCCACGTTGGCGCTGGGATCGGTCAAGACCAGCGTGCTGTTCAGCGCATCACCATGGTAGTGGACGGTGTTGGTGGAAGTGAACTTGGCGAGGACCTCGTCTATGACCGGGCCGTTGGCGAAGGCGGCGATGACATTACCGCTGCCATCGCGTTCCTCTATTAGGTTCCAGCTCTGGTAGTAGAGACAGGTGTCCAACGTCAGTGACCAGTTGCCGGATGTGTAGGTATAGGTGCGGCGTTTCACGCAACGGTTTCGCCCATCGTAGGCGAAGGTCATCTTCTTGCTGCCTTCTGCCGGATTGCTTTTCTCGGCAATCGTGAGCTGGTTCTTGGCGTTCCAGGTGTAGAGCCAGCCCGGACGATTTGTAAGGTTCCCTTTCAAATCGTAGTTGAGAGCTTGGGAGTTGAGAGTTGAGAGCTGGTTCAGATTGTTCGCCGTGAACGTGTTCGTGCCGCTGCCGGTGTCGAGCCGGTTGGTGAGGTTGCCCATCGCGTCGTAGCCGTAGTTCGCGGTGCGCGCCCCGCCGCTGTAGCTCACTCCGGTCAACTGGTCCGTGGCGTCGTAGGCGTAGGCGTCCGTCGCGGAACTGAACCCGGTAAAATTCTCCATCCGGTTCGTGCGGTCTGAGGTAGGTTTTACGCCTTTGGTCATCGAATGTGTTTTTGATTCTGGTTGAAGAATTAACCTAACCACATTCAATTCAGTCTCTCTTCGTGACATCGGCTAATTCCGTTTAACCGAATTTTTTCCAAGAGAGCCGTAACCAATTATCATACAAAGCGAAAAAATGAAGCTAAAAAGCATCGAGTGTTTTACTTCTAGCACATTTAAAGAAATGATAACTAACAATGTTGTGCTATAAACTAAGAGAACAGAAAATTTCATGTTTTTGTTGCGAAAAGACCAGATAACTAGAGGTGAAATCAGCGTGCCTAAAACCAATCCGACTCCCAATGCGATTGGAAGAACACCTGGTTGAATCAGAGCATTGATTTGCAATTCCCTATCGACTGTGGCAGCAAAAGTAATCGCACTCAAAAGCCCGCCTACAATAGCAATGGCAAAACGCAGGAAAAGAGTTTTCATTGGCACTTACAATAACAAAACGCCAGAGCAGCATGGGGTTTAGAATATCCCTTGTCATCCGCTTTCTTGTAACAAGCTGCATGCGCAACCGCCATATTAACACCTTTATTATCCATGCAAGCTAAACAACCTCGCACAAAGTTAGACCATTCTGAGTCGCCTGCACAACTGCAAAAACAAGCCAAACCAGTTCCCAAGTAAGTCTTGCTCCCATATTGTTTGCACACTTTGCTATCAGAAGGCTCAGGAGCAGCCTTCAGGCACGCATCCGCTCCAACGACGTCCAACCCAAAAACGTCAACCTTCATAACCGGCGCATTCAAGACGAAAGCGTAGAGATTAACTCCGCCAGCTTCTTCTATCGGATCCCTGTTAAGCCATCGCTGCGCTTCTGGTAAATAATAGCGATTCCGATGTTCGTTGAGTTTGACCTCGTCGAGCCAATCGCGCCCTTGGAAGAGATGGCGTATGCCGAAGGCCGAAGATGTGAGAGAAGAGAAGTTAGAGTCGAAGATGAAAGGAAGGCCGAAAGCATCGTAGCGGTAGCGTTCAAGGACACTCGCATTAACATCACTCAGTGCCAATGTGCTGCTTTGGACGTCGCCGTGGAAGAAGACCGTGTTCGTGGAGGTGAATTTGGCAAGCACTTCGTCAACGACTGGCCCGTTGGCGAAGGCAGCGATGGCGCTGCCGTTTCCGTCGCGTTCTTCGACAAGGCTCCAATCATCGTAGTAGAGGCAAGTATCTAGCGTCAGCGACCAGTTGCCAGAGGTGTAGGTGTAGGTGCGGCGCTTCACGCAGCGATTCTTCCCATCGTAGGCGAAGGTCATCTTTTTGCTGCCTTCCGTTGCGCTGATCGGCTCGGCAATGGTGAGCTGGTTCTTCGCGTTCCAAGTGTAGCTCCAGCCGGGGCGGGTGAGCAGGTTGCCTTTGGCATCGTAGGTGAGAGTGTTGGTTGAGTTGAGAGTTGAGAGTTGGTTCAGGTTGTTCGCGGTGAAGGTGGTCGTGTTGGCGGTGGTGTCGGTTTGATTGGTCAGGTTGCCCATCGGGTCGTAATTATAGCCCACCACGCGCACGCCGCCACTGTAGTTCACGTTGGTCAACTGGTCGGTGCTGTCGTAGGCATACACGTCCGTGGCGGAACTGAAGCCGGTGTAGCTCTCCACGCGGTTGGTGCGGTTGCCCACCTCGTTGTAGCCGTAGTTCACCTGCACCAGCACGCTGCCGCCATTGGTCTTCACATGCGCAAGCGCCAGCAACTGCCCAGCGGCGTCGTTGGTGTAGTAGGCGATGGTGCCGTTCTCATAGGCGCGGGTGGTGCGTTGCCCCCGCGCATCGTAGGTGAACGTCGCCAACGGGGGCGGACCATCAAAATACAGGCCAGAGAGCAAGCCGCGCGCGTTATAGGTGTTGGTCAGCGCGTTGCCGCCAGGGTAGGTGAGGGAGAGGCGCTGGCCGTCCAAATTGTAGCTGTAGCTCACCGTCCGCGTGGAT
Source organism: uncultured Klebsiella sp. (assembly GCA_964478755.1). Lineage (GTDB taxonomy): Bacteria > Verrucomicrobiota > Verrucomicrobiia > Limisphaerales > SXTU01 > SXTU01. The sequence goes on along the minus strand of CAYZJP010000047.1, from coordinate 27,797 downwards.
TGGGCATACAACGTCGAGCTTTCCGCCGTCAGTTGGTTCGCATCGTCATAGCTGTTGGTGATGACGCTGACGCTGTTGGTCAGGACGGTCAGGCGGCCCGCTGCGTCGTAGGTCATGGCCTCCGTGTCGCCGTTGCTGCTCCAGGTCTTGAGCACGGGCCGGTTGCGGCTGTCGTAGGTGAGGGTCTGCACCTCGCTGGCGGCGTTGGTGAAGTAAGCGAGGTTGCCCACGGCGTCGTAGGCGTAACGGTCCTGCGTGCTGTCCGCGTAGGTCTTGGAGAGGCGGTGGCCCAGCAGGCCATAGGCCCACTGGTTGGTGTTGCCCGCCGTGTCCACGAGCCGAATGAGGTTGCCCAGCACGTCGTAGCCGTAGGTCACGACGTGGCCCAGCGCGTTCGTCGTGGCGATGAGCCGGTTCATGCTGTCGTAGCCGAAGGTGGTGGTGGTGCCGTCGGCGCGGGTCTCGGAGAGCTTGTTACCCAGCGCGTCGTAGGTCCACGAGTTGGTGCGGTCGAGCGGGTCCACGGCGGCGATGGGCTGGTTCAATGCGTTGTAGTAGGTTTTCCACGAATTGCCGAGGGCGTCAATGCGGTTGGTGACGTTGCCCACGGCGTCATACTCGAAGCGGTTCGTGGCCGCCTCCGACGTGCCAGCGGCGAGAATCTCCGCCACCTTGCGTCCGGCGGCGTCATACTCGAAGACGTTGGTGCGCCCGGAGGGCGTGATGATCTTGGTGGGCACGCTGCTCATGCCGCCCCCGCCGCCCCCGCAGCAGCCGCCCTGGCCGAAGGTGTATTCGTAGGTGGTGATGCGGCCCAGCGGGTCCACGGCGTTGGTCATCTGGCTGAGTTCGTTGTAGTTCCACGACCAGACCTTGCCCAGCTCGTTGGTTTGCTTGATTTTGTTCCCGTAGTTGTCATAGCCGAAGCCCACCCACGAGCCGTCCGCCTGCGTGACCTTCACGAGGTAGCCCCGGGCGTCGTAAGTGTAGCCGTTGGTGTTCCCGCGCGCATCGGTCACGGACGCCAGCCGGTCGTAGGCATCGTAAGTGTAGGCGGTGACGTAGCCGAGGGCGTTGGTGAAGTGGGTGCAGAGGCCGTTGGTGGCGTAGGCGTAGGCGTTGGTGCCGCCGCTCTTGAGCCGGTGCTGCGTGACCTGCCCGAAGCCGTTGTAGGCAAACTCCTCGTAAGTGGTGTCCGGGTAGTCAATGCGGGTGACGAGGTGGTTGGTGTCACGGGTCCAGATGGTGATTTGACCAAGGGCGTTGGTGAAGGCCAAGACGTTGCCCAGCTCGTCCCGGCCAAAGTATTCGGAGGCCAGCAGTTCAGTCGCGGCAGCGTTCGAGTGAACCATGCTCATACGGTTGCCGAGCGCGTCATAGGTAAAGATTTTGATGCCCGTGAAGGCATTGGAGACCGCTCCAATCCACATGTTCCCATCCTGCGGGAAGTAGGTTTGCACCAGACCAACCGCGTTGGTCTGCAACTCCACACACCCAAGGTAATGGCTCAAGTCAATGATGTTGGTGTGCCCGGCCGAGTCCACGACGTGACGGCGATCGTCCCATTCCGCGTTGGGATAGTCCGGGTTGCCGCCCATCATCGCGAAAGCGAGTTCCAAGGACAGATGACGTTCCCGCCAAACAATGCCGAACACGGCATTACCCGCGTTGGCCAGGTAGTAATCGTAGCGGACGCGAGAAGCCATGCCCGGGATGCGCGGATCGTTCATGGTGGCAAGCAGGTAGGGTGGGCCGGCCTCCGTGACCGCATAGTATTCGTAGGCGGCACTGGTGCCGTCGTGGTAGTCCACGCTGTCGAGGAGGTCGTAGTATTCCTCCTCGGAGACGGTCTGCCGGTCGTAATGGTAGCTGTTGGTCCGACTATCGCTGGTGGACACCTCAGCAATCAGGCCGTTGGTGTTGTAGGTAATTTGAAGGTAGCGCCCAGCAGGCTCGGTAACCCGGGTAACCTGACGGTTGGCATCAGTCTGAACTGGATACCATGCGCCAGTTGAATCGGTGAACCCGAGGAAAGTGAACACGGAATTCCCGCCGCCATCCTGCTCCCAGCCAAAGGCGTAGCTCCATACCAGCGGAGTCGAGAAAACGAAATTCGTCGGGCCCGTTTGACGAAGCGAATTTCCGTAGAAATTGGTGCCTATCAACAAATCGCCCGACTCAGGGGGCCAGGTCGCCGCTGTGGTAAACGAGTGCTTTCGACCTGTCGGTTCGTAGATCGTGTAACTTTGATACACGGCACCGCCCCCGACCGTGTAGGAATAGTGGGAGACTTCCCATTGATAGCTGTGCCGCCAATTGCCCCCCTGACCAAGCAGGCGCGCACCGGGAACGAATCGGCTGTTGTGATGGCGCGTGAAGGCAAGGCGGTGCTCGCCCACGCCCGCGTTCAAAACCAAGTCGGGGACTTGGCGATAGGCGTTGCCGTAGGCAAGGTCGAATTCGTTGACTCCGGTGCTGGTCACTTGTGCCTGCGCGGGAACCCCGATGCCGAAGTTAGCCGGCCCAAGTCGTGGCAGTCCCGGAGGAGCAGGAGCGGGTGGGCGAGGGGGTGCTGGCGGCGCTGGCGGCTGCGGGCAGTTACACGGATCAGTGCAGGCTCCCGGGCCGCCGGGCGGATAGTTCAGGCAATGATAGTGGCCCGGGTGAGTGGGCAATCCCTGAGCCTGAGCGACGATCGAGTTCGCCGACGCAGTTCGGAAAATGAGAAGCCCGACAGTCAGCAAACAGGAGAGGAAGAAGCGCGGGGGAACGAAGGTTTTCATGCTGAAAAGCAAGGGTTGCATAAAGGGATTCGTTTAAGGGTGAACGTGAAAATCGAAGACAAGCTGCTGTTTGCCAATGTCCACGGTCACCCGCTGGAAGTGAAGGGAGGAACCGTAAAGAAAGGTGAACTTGAGCTTCCCATCTTCATCCACGCGCGGGCGGACGACCAGGCCCGTGACTGTCTGATTGCCACCCTTGCCTTTCCCCTTGTCCTTGCCCTTCCCGTCACCCTCTCCATTTTGAGTCACGCTGGCGCTCACGGAGCCGCCATCTCTTACGGAAACCACGGCAAGTATGCCAGCAGCCACCTGTGGGTAGCGGATTTCCACTTCGACCGGGACTGTGTTCGTCATATTGAGACGCTGAAAGATACCAAGCGAGCTTGGCGTCAGTTCCCACTTTTGCTCGCCAGCTTTGATCTTGGCGCTGATGTGAGTCTGCTTGCCTTTGTTCCCCTTTCCCTTGTCCGGCGGATCGGCTCCCCACAGCAGAGTGGGAGTGAGGCAGGGGGAGCAGGTGAGGACGAGGAGGAGGCAGGTGCGCAGGTTCATAGTGAAATTTTGCGCGAGTATGGGGGGAAGGCCGCCGGGAGTGGAATTGATAGAACTATCTAGTCGCCGTGGCGCGGCGGCTGCTAGCGGCGTGGCCTTCGCCGGAAGCTCCCTATGCCGGAACACACGCAGTCAAACGAAGGGGGACAAGCGAATGGGCGGTCGGAGCCGTCCACGCGCAAGACGGCGATTGCAAATCGCCGGCACGGAGTTAGCCGCGCGTGGCGGCGCGCACGGCCTCGACGCGGTTTTGCACGCCCAGCTTGGTGTAGATGGAATGCAGGTGCGCGTTGACGGTGGAGATGGTCACGCCCAGCCGGTCGGCAATCTCTTTGTTCACCAGGCCTTCGACCAGCCAGCGCAGCACTTCGTTCTCCCGGTCGGTCAACTGCGGCTGCGGGTGGAACACGCCGCCAGGACCGGCCGCCACCGCCGCCAGCAGGTGGCCGGCGACGGCGAAGGAGACCGGACTGCGCCCGGCCATCGCGTCCGCAATCGCGCGGGCAAGTTGGGGCCGGTCACAGGGCTTGGTGAGATAGCCGTCGGCCCCGGCGCGCGTGGCGGCCAGGACGTATTCCGGTTTGTGCTCGCCGGTGAGCACGACCAGCTTCACCGCCGGAAGCTGGAGCCGCAGCAGTTCAAGGCAGTCCACACCGGGGATGCCCGGCAGATGCAGGTCCACCAACACGAGATCGGGCGGGGGCCGGAGCAGGGGCAGCTCGCGCAGCGCCGCCTCCCCGGTCAGATACGCGCCGACACAGGTCAGGCCGGGCGAGCGGTCGGTGTAGCGGCGCAGCAGTTCGAGCAGGTTGGCGTCATCCTCGATGAGCGCGACGCGGGCAGGGTGACCGTTGTGGGCGGACATGGCATGGGTTTGGTCGGGCCAGCCCGCGCCGATTCCGAATCATGTCCGCAACGGAGCGGGGCTGGTGATGTGCGCGCCTTTTCGCCGAAATGAGGGGAGTGATGCAAGCAATTTTGCGAATCGGCGAAAGAAGCCACTCCCAGCCCAACGCCCAGCCCGCACACGGCTCATCCTGACTTCCCCCATCTTCCCGCTTGCCAGCCGCCCGTCGCGCCGGGCATTAAATGGCATGGCAAATTCCAACGCCGCCAACGCCCTCGACGCCGAGTTCTACCAGCCGGCGGAACGCTTTTTTTCCGGCCAGTCCGGCACCGCGCTGACCTACGACGACGTCACGCTCGCGACGCTTTACTCGGAGATTCTCCCGCGCGACACGCAGCTCGACACGCAGCTCGCCGAGAGCCTCCAGCTCAACATCCCCATCGTCTCCTCGGACATGGACACCGTCACCGAGGCGCGCATGGCCATCGCGATGGCGCTCAACGGCGGGCTGGGCCTCATCCATTACAACATGCCGGAGAAGCAGCAGCTTCAGGAGGTCAGCCGCGTGAAGAACCACGTCCACGGGCTGATTCAGGAGCCGATCAAGGTGTCGCCCGACCAGTTCATCGGCGACGTGCTGGCGCGCATCGAGGAGAAGCGGTTTGCGTTCAGCACGTTTCCGGTGGTGGACGAACAGGGCAAGCTGCTCGGCCTCCTGAGTGGCAGCGTTGTGAAGCCGCGTTACGCCAAGCGCAAGGTCGCCGAAGCGCTCACGCCGCGCGATCAGGTCTTCACCCTGACCGAGAAGAAGCTCGGCAAGAATCCCATCGCGGCGGCGGACAAGTTTTTCAATGACCATCCCGGCATCCACAAGCTGCTCGTGGTGGACGACGAGGACCGGTTGCGCGGCCTCTTCACGATGAGCGACATCGAGCGCATCACGTCGGAGCGCGCGGCGCAGTTCAAGCCGGCGCGCGACGCGCACTTCCGGCTCGTGTGCGGCGCGGCGGTGAGCGCGACGCGCAACGCCTTCGGCGAGCTGGACCGCGACCGCATCCTCGCGCACGTCGGCGGACTCGTGGAGCGCGGCCTCGACGCCGTGGCCGTCTCGACCGCGCACGGCCACACGAAGGGCGTGGGCGACGCGGTGAAGATGCTGCGCGACGCGTTCCCCAAGCTGCCCATCATCGCGGGCAACGTGACCAGCGCGGCGGGCGTGGCCTTCCTTGCGGATTCTGGTGCGAACATCATCAAAGTGGGGCAGGGGCCGGGTTCGATTTGCACCACGCGCGTCGTGGCCGGCGTGGGCATCCCGCAGCTCACGGCGCTCTACGTCTGCTCACGCGCGGCAGCGGAGAAGAAGGTCACCATCCTCGCCGACGGCGGCATCACGAAATCCGGCGACATCGTGAAGGCGCTGACGCTGGCGTCTGCGGTTATTTGTGGTGGCGTGCTTGCGGGAAGCGCGGAAGCGCCAGGCGAAATCCTCGAAATCGGCGGCAAGCTCTACAAGCAATACCGTGGGATGGGCAGCCTCGCCGCGATGAAGGCCGGTTCCGCCGCCCGCTACGGACACTCCAGCGCCGACGGGGCACGCAAGGTCGCGGCGGAAGGCGTCGAGGCACTGAAGGAAGTCGCCGGCCCGCTGGAGCGCACGCTGGCGCAGCTCATCGGCGGCATCCAGTCCGGCATGGGTTACCTCGGCGCGGCGAACTTGTCAGAGCTGCGGAAACGCGCGCGCTACATCCGCGTGACCGCCGCCGGAGTGAAGGAGGCCGGGGCGCATGACGTGGTCGAGGTAAAGACGGGAAGTTGAGCAGTGGAGCGTGGCTGTCCCTTCCGCGCTCCGCTGATTAGAATTCCACCACTTCGTTCGATTCGCCGCACTGCGGGCAGCGGGAAAGCTCCACATCGGGGTCGTCAGTGTAAACATAGCTGCACTTGCGACAGCGGAAGAGGTGGTCCTCGGTCGGCTCCGGCTCGAATCGGCGGCGGCGTCTTTCGTAGAGCACGGCGACCGTCGCCACGATGCCCAGCAGCACGGTCACATAGGCCAGAATCATCCCCTCCAGTGCCATCGTCACTCCTTCTTCGTCGTTGCTGCGGCCGGTTCGATGGTGTGCCACTGGAACACCAGCGTGCCCTCGGTAAGCGAGTCGTCGCCGGCCCGCACGGATTTCGGCAATGGCTCAAACCTTAGTCCAGTCGTCAGGGCAAGAGCGTCCCGGTCGGCGGTTTGCTGAACAGGATTCTTCAGGCCGCCGCTGGCGAGCCGCCGCGAGAAGACCAGCCCCTCACGGCTCACAAGCACTTCCACGCGCGTGTCGGCGAGCAAATCTGAGAGCGGCCACGACTTGAGCGGCACAGTCTGGAGGAGCCGGCGGCTGGCAAGTGGTCCGGTGATGAGCAAGCGCGAGGCGGTGCGCAAAGCCGGCTGCGTGACGGCCGGAACCGGTGCGGGGGTGGTGGGTTTGCGCGCGGGGTCGAGGACAACATCGTTCGCGCTCGTCGTAGCGGCTTGCACGGCAGCGCCCAAGGGGCGGGTCAGTTGTGGGAGCGAGCGATCGGTGTCGCTCCATTCGCCGGGACGAAAGGCCAGCGCCGGCGGACGCAACCAGGCCGCGCCGGAAAAGCCGCGCGGGTTCACCGTCGCCAGCAAGGTCGGATCGTTGTCCAGCAGGGAGTCGAGAGCTTTGCGCGCCACATCGGACGAGGTAAGCCAACGAACGGAACTGTGCGCTTCCGCATGATTGGGGGTGGCCTCGTGCCGGGATGAGAGCAAGAAGAGCGCACCGAGGTGCGCGATGAAGATGGCCAGCACCACTCCGGCCCAGCGTTCGCGGGACCAGCGGGCGGCGTCCTTGATGGCAGTGCTCATGGCTTCGGGGTCGCGGCCGGCGGCGGTGTCAGACCGGGTCGGACGGCTTGGAGCAGCTCCTTGATCCCGGCTGTGCGGGCAAGTTCGCCGAGTCGGAAGAGATGTTCGTTCGGCGTCAGTTTGTCAGCCAGCACCACGAGTGTAAGTTCCGCGTGCTGTTCCCTGGCCTTGGCCACGGCGGCGTGCAGCCGTTGCTGCAAGCGGTCGGGGGTGATGACTTGGTTCTCGAAATAGAATTGCCCGCTGCCGTCCACGAACACTCGCGCAGTCGGATTCGCAGTGCCGGGCAGTCCGTCCGCCTGGGGCAGTTCGATGCGCACGCCGGGGGTGAAGACGAGTTGGGAGTTGAACGTGATGAAAATCAGGACGACGAAGAACACGCCCGCGAAGGGCGCAGCGTCGAGCTGGCCTTTGAAAATGCGCGCGTGACGGGGAAATCTCATGGCGGGAAGTTGCAATCAATTCTTCCGCCCGTTTTCCCCTGACACGAGATTCAGGATTTCGTTCGAGGACTTCTCCATGTCGAGGACGATTTGGTTCACACGACTGACGAGGTAGTTGTAGCCCACGTAGCAGGGAATCGCGACGGCCAGGCCCATCGCCGTGCAGACCAGGGCCTGCCAGACTCCGCCGGTGAGCAGCGCGGCGTGGGCGAACTGCCCTTCCTTCTCCATGACACCGAACATCTTGATGAAGCCCAGCGCGGTGCCAAGCAGGCCAAGCAATGGCGCGATCTGCGCAATGGTGGCGAGGAGGTTGAGCTTTTCCTCCAGCCGGGGAACTTCCTGCAAGCCCGTGTCCTCCAGCGCCTCGCGCACGCCCTCGCGCCCCCGCTCGCGGCTGAGGATGGCGTTCTTCACGAGCCGTGCGACCGGGCCGGGCGTGGCGTCGCAGATGGAGAGCGCCTCGACGACGTTGTCGCGTTTGAGCACAGTGCGCACTCCCGCGAGGAACTCGGCGGAGTTGATTTGCGCGCGGTGAAAGTGCAGCACCCGCTCAATGAACACGGCGATGGCGACCGCGCTCAGGAGCAGCAGGAGCCACACAACCGGCCCGCCCGCGGAGAGTAACTTCGGCAGCATGGGTTTCTTATAGGGAGCGGATGGAGATGGGCAAAGTTCAATCTTCTCCGAACCGTCGTAGCCGCCGAGGTATGAGTGCGGATTCAGTTCAAGAAATCGGACTGCCTGCTCACTTCACTGCTGCATTGGGAGTGTCCCGCGTCGCCGATAAGCTGGCGTTGGGCATCGGCGTGCTCGAATAAGGCAGGAATCCTTTTACACGCGCCTGATTGTTTGATAGCAAACAGCGGTTTGGGTTTTGATTGATGCTGACATGAAGAACAGGCCGCCCGCCAATAGTCGCGCGAACCAGTTGCGGCGTTGTGGCGCGTGGCAGGTGAGCGTGACGCGGGTCCAAACGCAAATAGCCATTGCGCCTGCGAAGTGGTTTGTTACCGTCGCGCCGCTTTTTTCGGCGCGAGCGGGCTGAACCAGCCTTTCTGACAGCGAGGGAAGCTTTCCAAGCCGGGGTGAAACCGGCGGGCCAGTGACGATGAACGAGAACAAAATGAGCACGCAAGCGCGGTGGCAGGGATTGCCGCCCAAGCAGGGACTTTATGATCCACGGTTCGAGCACGACGCCTGCGGCGTTGGGTTCGTCGTGAACATGAAGGGCAAGAAGTCCCACGAAGTCGTGCAGCAAGGCATCCAGATTCTGCTGAACCTCGATCATCGCGGCGCGTGCGGCTGCGAGCCAAACACCGGCGACGGCGCGGGCATTCTCATCCAGCTTCCGCACAAGTTCTTCACGAAGGTCACGAAGGAAAACGGCTTCGCACTTCCCGCGCCCGGCCGTTACGGCGTGGCGATGATTTACATGGCGAAGGACGAAGCGGACCGGCACCACTGCGAGCGCGTCTTCGAGCGCGTCGTGCGCGAGGAGGGCCACTCGGTCCTCGGCTGGCGCACGGTGCCGACGGACAATTCCACGCTCGGCCCCACGGCAGTCGCCACCGAACCGTCCATTCGCCAGTGCTTCATCGAGCGCAACGTCCGCAAGGCGAAGGACGAGCTCGCGTTCGAGCGGAAGCTCTACGTCATCCGCAAGCGCGCGTTGGTCGAAATCCGCAACTCCGGCGAGCGCGGCACGCAGGAGTGGTATATGCCCAGCGTCTCCTGCCGGACCATCGTTTACAAAGGGATGCTCATGCCCGCACAGGTGGAGGCATATTACCCCGAGCTGCGCGACCCGGACATGGAGTCGGCGCTGGCGCTGGTCCACTCGCGCTTCTCGACGAACACTTTCCCGAGCTGGGAGCGTTCGCACCCGTATCGCTACATCGCGCACAACGGCGAGATCAACACGCTGCGCGGCAACATCAACTGGATGCACGCACGCCAGTCCATGTTCGAGAGCGACCTCTTCGGCAAGGACATCAAGAAGGTTTTTCCCATCATCAACCCGAACGGCTCCGATTCGGCGATGTTCGACAACTGCCTCGAACTGCTCGTCCTCGCCGGCCGGCCGATCGCGCACGCGATGATGATGATGATCCCCGAGCCGTGGACGAACCACGAGTCCATGAGCGACGAGCGCAAGGCGTTCTATGAGTATCACTCGTGCCTGATGGAACCGTGGGATGGCCCGGCGTCCGTGGCGTTCACGGACGGCGTGCAAATCGGCGCGTGCCTGGACCGCAACGGCCTGCGCCCCTCGCGTTACTACGTCACCAAGGACGACCTCGTCATCATGGCGTCGGAAGTTGGCGTGCTGGACATCGCACCGGAGCGCGTCTTGCAGAAGGGCCGCCTGCAGCCGGGCCGCATGTTCCTCGTGGACACGGCGCAGGGCCGCATCGTGGCCGATGAGGAAATCAAGGAGGCGATTTGCAAGTCACAGTCGTATCGCCAGTGGATCAACGACAACATGGTCGAGCTGGACAAGCTCGCCGACGCGCCGCATCTGCCGGAGCCGGACCACGACACCGTGCTGCACCGGCAGCAGGCGTTCGGCTACACGTTCGAGGACGTGCGGATGCTCATGGTCCCGATGGCGCGCGACGGCGTCGAGGCCGTCGGCTCGATGGGCACGGACACGCCCATCGCGGTGCTCTCGCAGCGCCCGCAGTTGCTCTACAGCTACTTCAAGCAGCTCTTCGCGCAGGTCACGAACCCGCCCATTGACTGCATCCGCGAGGAAATCATCACCTCCGCCGAGACGACCATCGGCTCTGAGCGCAACCTGCTCAAGCCCGAGCCGGAAAGCTGCCGGCTCATTGAGCTGAGGCAGCCCATCCTCAGCAACGAGGAGTTCGCCAAGCTCAAGCATCTCAAACACGCGCACTTCAAATCCGTCACGTTGCCCACGCTCTTCAAGGCGGCGGAAGGCGCGGGCGGTTTGGAGAAGGCGATGGATGATTTGTGCGAAGCCGCGACCAAGGCCATCAAGGACGGCGCGAACATCATCATCCTGTCCGACCGTGGCGTGGACAAGGACAACGCGCCCATCCCCGCGCTGCTGGCAGTCGCCGGCGTGCATCACCATCTCATTCGCGAAGGCACGCGCACGCGCGTCGGCCTCGTGCTCGAATCTGGCGAGCCGCGCGAGGTGCACCACTTCTCGCTGCTCATCGGCTACGGCTGTGGCGCCATCAATCCCTATCTCGCCTATGAGACGCTCGACGACATGATTCGCCAGGGCCTGCTCGTCGGCATTGACCACAAGACGGCGGTGAAGAACTTTACCAAGGCCGTTGTGAAGGGCGTTGTGAAGGTCGCCTCGAAGATGGGCATCTCGACGATTCAGTCGTATCGCGGCGCGCAAATCTTCGAGGCCATCGGCCTGAACGACGCGGTGATTGACAAGTATTTCACCTGGACCGCGTCACGCGTCGCGGGCATCGGCATCGAGGACATCGCGAAGGAAGTGCTTTCCCGTCATGAGCACGCGTTCCCCGCCCGGCCCACCAACGGCCACACGCTCGACGTGGGCGGCCAGTATCAGTGGCGCGCGGACGGCGAGTTGCACCTGTTCAACCCCCAGACCGTTCACAAGCTCCAGAAGGCCGTTCGCACGAACGACTACAAGACCTTCAAGGAGTATTCCGCGCTCGTGAACACGCAGCTCAAGGACATCTATACGCTGCGCGGTCTGCTGGAGTTCAAGCCCACGACGGCGATTCCCATCGAGGAAGTCGAGTCGGTCGCAAGCATCATGAAGCGCTTCAAGTCCGGCGCGATGAGCTACGGCTCCATCTCCGGCGAGGCGCACGAGACGCTCGCCATCGCGATGAACCGCATCGGTGGCCGCAGCAACACCGGTGAAGGCGGCGAAGATCCCGCGCGCTACACGTGGACGAACGACCAGGGCGACTCGAAGAACTCCGCCATCAAGCAGGTCGCGTCCGGGCGCTTCGGTGTCACGAGCCTCTACCTCACGCACGCGCACGAGCTGCAAATCAAAATGGCCCAGGGCGCGAAGCCCGGCGAGGGCGGCCAGCTTCCCGGCACGAAAGTTTATCCGTGGGTCGCGAAGGTTCGTCACTCGACGCCCGGCGTCGGTTTGATTTCGCCGCCGCCGCACCACGACATCTACTCCATTGAAGACCTCGCGGAGTTGATTCACGACCTCAAGAATTCCAACCGCCGTGCGCGCATCAGCGTCAAGCTCGTCGCGGAAGTCGGCGTCGGCACCGTCGCGGCGGGCGTCGCCAAGGCGCACGCGGATGTCGTGTTGATCTCCGGCTTCGACGGCGGCACCGGCGCTTCGCCGCAAACGTCCATCAAGCACGCGGGCATTCCGTGGGAGCTCGGCCTCGCCGAGACGCACCAGACGCTCGTGCTCAACAACCTGCGCTCCCGCATCGCGGTTGAGACGGACGGCCAGTTGAAGACGGGTCGCGACGTGATCATCGCCGCGCTGCTTGGCGCGGAGGAATTCGGCTTCGCCACCGGCCCGCTCGTGGCGATGGGCTGCATCATGATGCGTGTCTGCCACTTGAACACCTGTCCCGTCGGCGTCGCCACGCAGGATCCGCGCCTGCGCGGCCTCTTCCCCGGCAAGCCGGAGCACGTGGTGAACTTCATGACCTTCATCGCGCAGGAAGTCCGCGAATTGATGGCGCAGCTTGGCTTCCGCACCATCGCCGAGATGGTGGGCCGCGTGGACCGGCTCGAAGCCCGCAAGGCCGCCGACCATTGGAAGGCGCGCGGCCTCGATCTCTCCAGCATCCTGCATTCGCCCGATGTGGCGGACGGCGTGGGCCGCTACTGCCAGCAGGCACAGGACCACGGCCTCGACAAGTCGCTCGACATGACGCACCTGCTCGAAGCGTGCAAGCCGGCGATTGACCGGAAGGAAAAGGTCGTTGTGCAGCTTCCGATCCGGAACATCAACCGCGTCGTCGGCACCATTCTCGGCAACGAAATCACGCGTCGGCACGGCGCGTCGGGCTTGCCGGAAGATACGGTGCAACTGCACTTCAAAGGCTCGGCTGGCCAAAGTCTTGGCGCGTTTGTTCCGCCCGGCGTCACGATCCGACTCGAAGGCGACGCCAACGACTACTGCGGTAAAGGCCTCTCCGGTGGCAAGCTCATCATCTACCCGCCCGGCGGCTCCACCTTCCGCGCGGAGGAGAACATGATCATCGGCAACGTCGCCCTCTACGGCGCGACCAGTGGCGAGGCTTACTTCCGCGGCATGGCGGGCGAGCGCTTCGGCGTCCGCAACTCGGGAGTCAAGACCGTCGTCGAGTCGGTCGGCGACCACGGCTGCGAATACATGACCGGCGGCACGGTGGTTGTGCTCGGCAAGACGGGTCGCAACTTCGCGGCGGGCATGAGCGGCGGCGTTGCCTACGTGCTCGACGAAGACGGCACCTTCGCCCGCAACTGCAACAAACAGATGGTTGCGCTGGAGAAGCTGGAGGACGCCGACGAGATTGCCGAAGTGCGCGCGCTGATTGAGAAGCATGTCCTCTACACCGGCAGCGAGCGGGGCCGCAACGTCCTCGCGCTGTGGAACGCCAGCGTGCCGAAGTTCGTGAAGGTCATGCCGAAGGACTACAAGCGCGTGCTGCAAGCCATCAAGAAGGCGCAGGCCGCCGGCCTCACCGGCGACGATGCGCTCAACGCCGCCTTCGAGGAAAACTCCAAGGACGCCGCGCGCGTGGGCGGTGGTTGAAGCCTTTGGACACATGGGCAGTTTCATTCAACGCAAAGACGCAGAGAACGCAGAGGTTCGCAAAGAAGCTCCGCAAGGTCTTCCTCTCTGCGCCTCTCTGCGTTCTCCGCGCCTCTGCGTTAAGGACAAGCCGTCCCCATGACCGAGAACGAGATTTCCGAGCGCATCATCGGCGCGGCCATCGAAGTTCATCGGTTCTTCGGGCCGGGCTTGGTGGAGCAGGTTTATGAAGAGGCGCTGTGCCACGAGTTCAGCCTGCGCGGCATCGCCTTCGAGCGGCAGAAGCCCGTGCCCATCGCCTACAAGGGCGTGAAGCTGGGCGTTCCATTGAAGCTGGATTTGCTGGTCGAGCAGAAGGTCATCGTTGACCTGAAGGCAAAAGAGGAAGTCACGCCCCTCGACCGCGCCAAACTCTTGAGCTATCTCCGCCTCTGTGATTTGAGGCTGGGCCTCATCATCAACTTCCACGAACTCGTCCTGAAAAACGGCATCTCCCGTGTGGCAAACAAGCTGGAAGAACTGGCGGCACCCGGGCCACTCGCGCCGTTTAAGCTCTAAACTTCACCATGTTTTCACTCAACGCAGAGACGCAGAGGCCGCAGAGAAGCGCAAAGGGAAGACTTTCTTCTTCCTCTGCGTCTCTCCGCGTCCTCTGCGCCTCTGCGTTAAAGCAGACCGTTCCATTTTCACCGCCAGCACCTCACTGACATGGGCAAACCCACCGGATTCCTCGAATTCAACCGCGAACTTCCTACTGACCGCTCGCCGCTCGCGCGCGTCGCTGACTGGCGCGAGTTCCACGACCATATGCCCGAGCCGAAGCTGCGGGAGCAGGGCGGGCGCTGCATGGATTGCGGCGTGCCCTTCTGCCACACCGGCCAACTCATCAGCGGCATGGCCAGCGGCTGCCCGATCAATAATTTGATTCCCGAGTGGAACGACCTTGTCTTCCGCGGCCTCTGGCAGGAAGCGCTCGAGCGCCTGCACAAGACGAACAATTTCCCCGAGTTCACCGGCCGCGTCTGCCCCGCGCCGTGCGAAGGCTCGTGCGTGCTCGGCATCAGCTCGCCGCCTGTCACCATCAAAAACATCGAGTGCAGCATCATTGACCACGGCTGGGAAAACGGCTGGGTCAAGCCCGAGCCGCCCGCGAAGCGCACCGGGAAAAAAGTTGCCGTCATCGGCTCCGGCCCCGCCGGCCTCAGCGCCGCCGCGCAGCTCAACAAGGCCGGCCATCGCGTGCTGGTCTTCGAGCGCGCCGACCGTCCCGGCGGGCTTCTCATGTATGGCATTCCCAACATGAAGCTCGACAAGAACGAGGTCGTGCTGCGCCGCATCAAGTTGATGGAGGACGAAGGCATCAAGTTCGTTTGCAATTGCGAGGTCGGCAAAGACCTGACCGCCAAGCAGCTCATGGACGAGTTCGATGCCGTCGTGCTCGCGACCGGCGCGACCAGGCCGCGCGACCTGCCCATCGAGGGTCGCGTGCTCAAGGGCGTTCATTTCGCGATGGAGTTTCTCCACAACAACACCAAGGCGCTCCTCGACCAGAAAAAGAATGGCAGCTTCATCACCGCCGAGGGCAAGGACGTCATCGTCATCGGCGGCGGCGACACTGGCACGGACTGCGTCGGCACCGCGATGCGCCACGGCTGCAAGAGCCTCGTGCAGGTGGAGATTCTTCCCAAGCCGCCGCTGGAGCGCGCGAAGGACAATCCGTGGCCCGAGTGGCCGAAGACTTACAAGCTCGACTACGGCCAGGAAGAGGCGAAGGCGAAGTTCGGTGACGACCCGCGCATCTATCTGACGACGGCGACGAAGTTCGAGGACGACGGCAAGGGCAACGTCAAGGCTGTGCATCTCGTGAACATCGAGTGGACCAAGAACGACAAGGGCCAGTTCATTCCGAAGAACATTCCCGGCACCGAGCGCGTCGTTCCCGCGCAGCTCGTGTTGCTTGCGATGGGTTTCCTCGGGCCCGAGCAACCGCTGCTCGAAGCCCTCGGCGTTGAGCGCGACCCGCGCACGAACATCAAGGCCGACCACGGCAAGTTCCAGACGAGCCTGCCGAATGTCTTCGCCGCCGGCGATTGCCGACGCGGCCAGAGCCTCGTCGTCTGGGCCTTCAACGAAGGCCGCGGTGCCGCGCGCGAGTGCGACCGTTACCTGATGGGCAAGACCGATCTGGCCTGAGTAGGTCAGGCTTCCAGCCTGACTTCTAAGTTACTGTTGCGCCTTCGGTTTCAAGAAGCACTCGCTTGTTTCCACTCCGTCTGACCGCCTCAAGGCGGAGAAGTCGTATAGGTTCAAGCCTGCATTCGCGTTCACGCGGTCTTGAAGCTGATGGAAGTCAGGCTGGAAGCCTGACCCGCTTTGGGCTTTGCTCTCCCCGTGGACGCTGCCACCAAAGTCACGCCCGACACCATACGCGCCATGAAGACCGCGCGGCAACGCATCGCCGCGCTTACGGCTTACGACTATCCGATGGCCCGCCTGCTCGATGAGGCCGGTATTCCCATCATCCTCGTAGGCGATTCGCTCGGCATGGTCGTGCTGGGCTACCCGGACACCACGCACGTCACGCTCGCCGAGATGGAGCACCACATCCGCGCCGTGGCCCGCGCGCGGCCCCGCGCGTTGCTCGTCGGCGACCTGCCGTATCACACCTACCAGTCACCCGCGCAAGCCGTCATCAGCGCGCAACGCCTCGTCGCCGCCGGGGCCGAGGCCGTGAAAGCCGAGGGCGGGCGCGACATCCTCCCGCAGATCCGTGCCATTCAGGCCGCCGGAATTCCCTGCATGGGCCACGTCGGCATGCTGCCGCAGCACGTCTTGGAGGAGAGCGGCAAGTATCGCATCAAGGGCAAGGACGACGCGGGCCGCGCCAAGCTGCTCGATGACGCCAACGCGCTCGCCGAGGCCAACGTCTTCGCCGTCGTGCTCGAACTTGTCACGCCGTCCGTCGCGAAGGAAATCACCGCGCAGTTTCCCTTCGCCACCATCGGCATCGGCTCCGGCCCGGACTGCGATGGGCAAATCCTCGTGACGCACGACCTGCTCGGTGCGTTCCCGTGGTTCACGCCGAAGTTCGTGCAACCCAAACTCCGTGTCGGCGAGGACGTGCGGCGCGTCGTGCGCGAATGGGCGAATGGCCTTCAGACTGGAAATTGACCGACTCCCTCCGCCCCGCTAGCTTCAGTGCATGACCGAAGTCAGCCTCTCCCTGCCAGATGCGGCGGTGGCCGCGCTCCATGTTGCGCCCGACCGCGTGGGTGAAGAACTGCGGTTTGCGGCGGCGGTGAAGCTGTTCGAGTTGGGTCGGCTCTCCAGCGGTGCGGCGGCGGCGGTGGCCGGCGTGCCGAAGCCACTCTTCCTTCAGCGCCTAGCCGACTATCAGGTGCCGGCGTTTCGCCTGACTGCCGCCGAAGTGGAGCACGACTTCGCCAATGCCTGAAGTCGTCTGCAACACCTCGCCCGTTCAGTATCTTCACCAGCTCGGCGAGTTGGAGATTCTCGCGAAGCTTTACGGTTGCGTGCTGTTCCCCCCGGCGGTCGTGAGTGAACTTGATGCTGGTCGCGCGCTCGGCGTGCCTTTGCCCGATGTGCGGGCGCTCTCGTGGTGCGAAGTCCGTCCGCTGCCCGTGAACATCCTCTACTTGCCCGGCGACCTGGATCGTGGTGAATGGGAGGTGCTGAACCTCGCGCACCAACTGAGCGCACTGGCGATTGTGGACGATGGTCGCGCCCGCGCGCACGCCCAACGGCACGGCCTGCGATTCACGGGCACCGTCGGCGTGCTGCTGAGGGCGAAAGCTTCCGGCCTGCTGGTTGAAATCAAACCGTTGCTGGAGAAACTCCGACAACTCGGTTTCCGGCTCGACGATGACACCTTCGCAGCCGCGCTGCGACTGGTCCAAGAATCCTCATCATGAAACGCCTCTCCCATCTCACCCGCGCCGGTGAAGCCCGCATGGTGGACGTGTCCGCCAAGCCCGTCGTCCTGCGCGAAGCAATCGCTCGCGGAGAAATTCGTCTGCAAGCCGCGACGCTCGCGCTCATCGAGTCCAACGCCATCGCGAAGGGCAATGTCCTCGCCACCGCGCGGCTCGCGGGCATTCAGGCCGCGAAGAAGACCGGCGAACTCATCCCGCTCTGCCACCCGCTGCCCATCACCCACTGCGAAGTCACCTTCGCGATTCCCGCCCGGCGCGACCGCGTGGTCATCACCGCCTCG
Source organism: uncultured Klebsiella sp. (assembly GCA_964478755.1). Lineage (GTDB taxonomy): Bacteria > Verrucomicrobiota > Verrucomicrobiia > Limisphaerales > SXTU01 > SXTU01. The sequence goes on along the minus strand of CAYZJP010000047.1, from coordinate 10,320 downwards.
GCGAAGATTGCCGCGCAGACCGGCGTGGAGATGGAGGCCTTGACCGCCGTGACCGTGGCCGCGCTGACCATCTACGACATGTGCAAGGCCGTGGACAAGGCGATGGTCATCGGCGACGTGCGGTTGGTGAAGAAGACAAAAGGGAAAGTCATTGGCTACAGAAGGACTCAAGCCGTGATTTAAGCTCACCAAATCACTTCCCCCGTCTTCTCGTTTCGTGCTATCAGAGTGCCGACTCAAAGTATCCCTTGCCCGCCATATGCAAAGACTCCTCGCGCTCGCCCTGATGACGCTGGGGAGTCCGCTCTTGGCGTTGGATCTGTCGGGCATGAGGCCAACGCTTTCCCCCGATGGACGGCTGTTACTCTACTCCTCCCACACCGCCGGCAACGGCGACATCTTCATCCGTGACGTGCGAACTGGCGGAACCACGAACTTGACCCGCCTCCCAGCCTATGAGTGCTCGCCGGTGTTCACTCCCGACGGCAGCCAGGTCATCTTCACGCGTGATGCCGGGAATCGCGGCCAGCTTTGGATACTGCGGCTGGCCGACGGGGCTGAAAGGCGTCTGACAGACGGCCTCTACTTTGACACTGGCGCAGCGCCCTTGTCCGGAACGGACTGGATTGTGTTCCGGCGCGCACATCTGCGCCGCCCCTACAGCATGGGCGGGATGGTATGGGACAAATGGGATCTGTGCTGTGTGTCCATCAACGGCGGTGAAGTTCGACGGTTGACGAACGAAGCATTTCGCCAACTGGACGGCGGCGCATGGTCTTCCACGAACACCTTCGTGTTCAGCGCCCAGACCTTGGTGCGCAAACACACGACGAACACCCCTGCAATCAGTGTCCAGTCTCTGGGCGAAACCGAAGCGAAAGCCATCTATCGAGCCAACGTCGCGATCTCCACTTCCGGATTGGTTCTGGATCGGGTTCAGATGGTTAGGAGCCTTGGCAAGTGGTCCATGAATGACGTGGTCTGGCATCCCCAGAAGGAACGCATCTTCTTCACTTCCAATTACGAAAGCGCGGGCCGCTGGTATGACTACGAGATTTACTCCATCAAGCCGGATGGAACCGATATGCAAACCCACACGGCTCATCACGCGCTGTGCGACAACCTGTCGGTCGTCCCCCACGACGGCAGTCTGCTCTTCACCGCTGACCACAAAAGAAACGGCAAACTGGTGCTGATGCGACTCGACCTGACGGCACAACAATCATCCGTGGTCATGGAGAACTTCAAGTAACAAGGCACTGATTACTTCTGCCTTTTGCCTCCCGCCTTTCCCCGGCATCCTCGTCGCCGATGTCACCGACACCGTTCATCGCCTGGCTGGGAGTGCTCGGCTTTGCGGCGGCCAGTTTTTTCTTTGCGCTGGCGGAGACGGCGTTGTTCTCCCTCGGCAAGTGGCGCGCGCGGCAGCTCGCGGAGCGTTCGCCGGGACTCGGCGGTTCCGTGGCCGCGCTGCTGCGCGAGCCGCAGGACTTGCTCGCCACCATCGTGCTGGGCAACACGCTGGCCAACTCTGCGCTCGTGGCGCTCGCGCTCTGGATGAGCCTCGACGCGAAGGGGGTGCATCTCGTTCTCACGCTGGTGGGAACCTTCCTGCTCATCCTGCTCGGCTGCGAAGTGGTGCCGAAAACGCTCGCGGTGCGGATGCCGGAGGCGTGGGCTTTGCGCGTCGCGAGGCCAATGATTCTTCTCGTGCGTGTGAGCCGTCCGCTGCGCGTGGTGGCCCAACGAATGAACGAAGCGTTCCTTCGCCTTGTGATTCCCAAGTCCGTCCAGTCGCAGCCCGCGCTCACGGACGCGGACTACAAGGAGTTGATTGAACTCGCGTTCCAGCAGGGCACGCTCGCGGCATCGGAGAAGGAAATCATCCTGCAAATCATCCAGCTCGACCGTCGCACGGCCAGGGACGTGATGCGTCCGCGCACTCGGATGGCGAGCATCCCGGACGACTTGCCGGTGGAGGAGATGGTCGCGGCGGCGCGAAAGTTCGGCCACGAGCGGCTGCCGCTCTACGACGAATCCCCGGATACCATTGTTGGCATCCTGAACTGCCGCGTGCTGCTACTGGACCCGAACGGCGACCTCGCGGATGCGATTGAGTTCCCGTCCTTTGTCCCGGAGAGCATGAATTTGCTGCAGCTCCTGAGCGCCTTGCAGCGGCAGCGACGCGGACTGGCCATCGTGCTGGATGAGTTCGGCTCGACCGCCGGGCTGGTCACGATGGAAGACATCATCGAGGCCATGGTCGGTGAAATCCGCAGCGAAGGCGAAGCCCCAGGATTTGTGATGGAGCAAGTCGCCTTGGGCCGTTGGCGTGTCAACGGAACGATGCGCGTGGAGGACTTTCGCCGGGAGTATTCCGAACTCGGCGACGTGCCGGGCGTGGACACAATGGGCGGCCTGCTCGTGGCGCTCAAGGAAGTGGTGCCGCAGACAGGGGAATCCGTCGTATTCGGCGGTGTGCGGCTCACCGCTCACGCGGCGGACGAGCGACGCGTGCGCGAGGTGATGGTCGAGCGCATCGCCGGGAAGGGCAGGGGAGGTGCCGCATGATGTGGGTGCCGTTCATCCTCGTGCTGGTGCTGTCGCTGGCGGTGTCATTCGTGCTGTCCGGCATGGAGGCGGGTGTGCTGGCGCTGAACCGGCTGCGCATCCGCAATCTGATGCGCAAGGGCGGACGGCGCGCACGGTTGTTGCACGGCTGGCTGGAGCAGCCGGAGAACTTCCTGTGGACCATCCTCGTGGGCAACACACTGGCGAACTTTCTCGGCGGTGGACTCGTTGTGTATGCGCTCCACCGGCAGTTCAAGACCGCGCCCGGCTGGTTCGCCTTCTGGGCGCTGGTGATGGCGCTGCTGTTTTATGTCTGGTGCGAGCTGCTGCCGAAGATGTTGTTCACGAGCTTTCCGAACCGCCTCACGCTGCTGGTCGCGCCGCTGTTCCGGCTGATTCACTTCATCCTGCGTCCGCTGGTGAGCATTACGACGATGTTGAGCGACGGACTGCTGCGCTGGACGGGCGGACGTGTCTTCACGGGGCACCTGTTTGCAAACCGTGACGAGCTGCGCCGGCTGATGCAGGAGTCGGCGTCGGGCATGACCAGCGAGGAGCGCGTGATGATCAACCGCGTGCTGGACTTGCAGAATCTCACCGTGCGTTCCGTAGCGGTGCCGTGGGAGAAGGTCGTGAGCGTCGAAGGCTCCACACCGATGAAGAACGTGATGGAACTGTTCCGGCAGCGACAATTCACGCGAATGCCGGTGTGCGAGTCGCGCACGGGCAAGGCGCGTGTGGCGGGTGTGTTGAGCCTGCGGCGGTTGCTGTTCCAGGCAGACGTGGATGAGCGTAAACTCGCGGTGGACTATTTGCAGCCGGCGCTCTATCTCGATGAGGAACTGCGGCTGGAGGGTGCGCTGCGCGCGATGCAGCGCAGTGGCCAACGGCTGGGCATCGTGCTCGCGCGCGACCGGCGCGAGCTGGGCGTGGTGAGCTTGGAGGATATTTTGAAGGCGGTTTTCGGGGAGGTGAGCCTGTGAGAGTGAACGTGAAATCGTGGGGCGCTGGACTCTCATCGAGTCTTTCCCCCTCACCCCGGCCCTCTCCCGCCGGGAGAGGGAGGAACGAAGCCCGCGTCTTGGCATCAATCACGCCGCAACACTTCGGGCGCTGGCTGACTTTCCCCCTCTCCCAGCGGGAGAGGGCCGGGGTGAGGGAGAGCGGCGTGTTCTTGAGTGGATCGCATCTGATGCAATCAGCCGGAGGCCGCGCATGACCTTCGACGAGTTTCTCATCATTGCGTTGAAGGCGTTGGCGGTGCTGGTGCTGGTGGGGTTGAACGGCTTCTTCGTCGCCGCTGAATTTTCGCTCGTGAAAGTGCGCGACACGCAGCTTCAGCCGCTCATCGCGCTAGGCCAGCGCCGCGCACGCATGGCCCGGCACGTGCAGCAGAACCTCTACACCTATCTCAGCGCAACGCAGCTTGGCGTGACGCTTTCGAGTTTGGCATTGGGCTGGGTGGGTGAGCCGATTTTCGAGGCGCTGCTGCATCCGGTGTTCGGCTGGCTTGGCTGGACGGGCGCGGAGTGGGATCGCGTGCGGTCCATGACGGACTTTGCCGTCGGCTTCTCTGTCATCACCTTCCTGCACATCCTCGTTGGCGAGCTGGTGCCCAAGTCGCTCGCCATCAAGAAGCCGCTCGAAGGCGCGCTCTGGGCGGCGTATCCGCTGCACTGGTTTCACTTGCTGGCGTATCCCCTCACATGGGTGCTCAACCGGTGCTCGCTGTGGCTGCTTGCGCAACTGGGCATCGAGATAGCGTCGGAGCACGACGGCGCGCATTCGGAGGAGGAACTGCGGCTGATGTTCGATGCCACGCAGAGGCGTGCGGGCGGCTCGCAGCTCGGGCGGGAAATCGTCCTCAACGCATTGGATCTGAGGCATCGCATGGCGCGCGAGGTGATGCGCCCACGCGGCGAAATCACAGTGCTGGACACACAGGCGAGCATCAGCGCGTGCCTCGAGTTGGCTGAGAAGACGCGTTTTTCCCGCTTCCCCTTGTGCGAAGCTGGCGACGTGGACCGGACGCTGGGCGTGGTCCACATCAAGGACCTCTTCGCGATGCGGCTCAAAGCGCGGACCGGCGCTGACCTTGCGACGGTGGCGCGCAAACTCATCTTCGTGCCACCGACGGCCCGGCTGGAGCAGTTGCTGCAATTGCTTCTCGACCGCAAGTTGCACATGGCCTTGGTGGTGGACGAATACGGCGGCACGGTCGGCCTCGTCACCCTGGAGAACATCATCGAGGAGGTGGTCGGGCAGATTCAGGACGAGTTCGACCAGGAGAAGCCGCTGCTCCAGAAGACCGGCGAGCACGCGTGGGACGTGGATGGCGCGTTGCCACTTCACGAACTGGAAGAACTAGTCGGCGAGGAGCTGGCCGAGGAGGAGCTTACGACCACGAGCGGATTCGTGACGCACCGGCTGGGCGGTTTCCCGAAGAAGGGTGACGGCGTGGAATTGGCGGCCTTCACGTTGCGCGTCGAGGCGCTGGACGGGATGCGAGTGGCGCGACTGCGGCTGGAGCGCAAGCCCGAGGAAGCTCCGTAGTTGTCCGGTTACTTGCTGCCGGGGCGCGGCTCCAGCACCTTCCAGAAATCTTCCGCCAAAGACACTTGTGCCCAGCCGCCCTCCGGCATGGTGTAGCCGATGTGCCTCAGACGGGGAAGCTGTCTGAGCGGGTCCAAGTTCTTCGCCCCGACCGGCAGCGTGATGCCTTCCAGCAGTTTGCAGTCGGCGAGGGTGGAGAAGTCGGTGAGGTTGGTGCAGCCTTCGAGCTGGAGGAAACGCAGCGGCGTGTCCTTGAACGGTGCGAGGCTTGCGATGCGGGTGTGGGCCAGGTTCAGGTTGACCAGCTTCATTCCGGTCAGGACGTTGAAATTGGTGGCGCGCGTGTGGGCGGCGTCGAAACGGATCAGGGGCATTCCGCGGAGCGGGGACAGGTCGGCGACGCGCGTGTTGCTGATGTCCAGCGTGGTGAGCGGCATCTGCCGGAGCGGATCGAGGTCGTCCACTTGCGTGTCGGCGATGACGAGCTTGGTCAGGGGCGCGGTGCGGAACGGTGAGAGGTCGTTGAATTCCGGATGTTGCACGGTGAAGGACAGGCCGCCGCCTTCGCGTTTGAGCGAGCCGTTGAGGCCGAGCTTGTTCACGACGGCTTTCCACGAGTCGAGTGTGCTTTTCGGATCCTGAGTCTCGCCTGCGGCCAGGACTCGCGTGGCCATGGCGATGGCTTCGGCGGCGCGCTGCTGGCTGCTCATGTTGGCGCGCAATTGCATGAGGCTTACCAGTTTCAGCCTGCTGCTGTCGGGGTTGTCAGCCAGCACTCGCTCGCAGACCCGGAGGTTCCGCTCGGCGTGGGGGGTTTCGGGATCCAGTTCCAGCGCGCGCGCATAGGCGTCGCGGGCTTCGACAAGCAGGAGCAGGGATTGAAGGATGTTGCCCCTCAGGGCATGGAACTTGGGGTCGTCGGGCTGGAGGTGGATGGCGTAGTCAATTTTGGTGAGCGCCTTCGCGAACTTGAACTCCTCCACCAATGTCCGGGCCTCGACATAGAAAGTGGGCGCCGTCTCCTTCAACTCGGCGAGCGTCCGCGTGACCTTGCTGGTGAAATGCGCGGCCAGCGCCAGGATAAAGGTCAATGAGATGACGCTCAGGATGAATTCCGTGCGATGCCGGCGCACCAAGAGGAGCACGAGACGGAGCGCGCTGGCCCCTTCCGCCGTGGTGGCGAAGCCACCCTGATACGCTGCAATGTCCTGCTGGAGCGCGGCGACGCTTTGATAACGCTTCGTCTGGTCGCGGGTGAGGGCCTTTATCGCGACGGCGGACAGTGCAGAAGGGATGCGGCGGTCAGGACAGTGCGCCAGTTCCGGCGGAGCGATGTCCTGCGGCGGCGGCAGCGGGCGGGCGATGCGCGTGATACGCGTGTTGCGCGGATTGTAGCTGGTGGGCGGCGTGATCGCCCCGGAGGCCACCCGTGTCAGCACTTCATTGACGGTTTCACCCGTGACGGGCGGATGCAGCGTGAGGATCGTGTATAGGATCGCGCCCAGCGCATAGATGTCGGTGCGCTCGTCAATGTCCTCCACGCGCCCCTCCGCTTGTTCCGGGGCCATGTAACGCGGCGTGCCTTTCACCTGGCCGGAAAGTGTCTTGAAGCCATCGCCTGACAATTCTTCCATCTCCTTGGATGTTTGGTGCGTCGTGTCCAGCCCGCTGCCATCGCCGCGCACGCGCTTGGCCAAACCCCAGTCCATGACAAACACTTCGCCGAACTCTCCGAGCATGATGTTGTCCGGCTTCAAATCGCGGTGAATCACCCCGCGCGAATGTGCAAACGCGACCGCGTCACAAATCTTTTGGAAGACCGTCAGCAACGCGCGGAGAGGGTATTTCGCGATGACACCGGGGTCGCGCACGTGGATTCTCTCCAACACCTCGCTCAGAGTGACGCCTTCCACCAGACGCATCGTGTAATACACCACGCCATCCTGCGTCACGCCCAGCTCATGAAGCGGGACAATGTTGGGGTGCTCCAGTTGCCCGGTGATGCGCGCCTCGGTGACCAGTCGGTGAACGTGCTCATCCGAAGCCTCCGGGCCGGTGAGGATGACCTTCACCGCCACCGTCCGTTGGATGCTGTTGTCGCGCGCGGAAAGAATTGCCCCCATGCCGCCCTTGGCGAGGATGCGGCCCAGCTCATACGCGCCGGAGGGCGTTTTCACCTCATCCCTGACAGCCTCGGACGGCTTGTTTGGAATGCGCTCGGCCAGGAAACGGGATAGCTCGGTGGCCGCCGGACTCCTGGCGGATTCAAGCGACCGCTTGAGACGGGCGAGCGACGCCTCCTGCGGCGGAGTTGCGACGGGGCCAACCGTCTTGTCCTTTGACTCGCTCATTGCGGTGAAGATAGGTGCCGGTTTCCGCCCAGCAAGCGGTGGCTTCCCTGATTGTCTTATCGGGGCGCACCGCACACCGGTCCTGACGGCTCCTGCGCACGGGAGACTGGCTGACCTCGGTCCGGATTTCAACCCCATCTTGGCAGTGTCAAAATTCCCAGTTGACATCGTCCCGCCTTCTGACATACAGTCCTATGACACAAGACACAAACGTCCGCCATGCTCATCCAGCTCAACTTCAAATCCGGGATGCCGGTGTATCTGCAAATTGCGGACCAGGTCCGCGCCGCCGCCGCGTCGGGCGCGCTGCGGGCGGGTGAGCCGCTGCCGGGCATCCGCCCGCTGGCCGAGCAGCTCCGCATCAACCGCAACACCGTCGCGAAGGCCTACACGGAACTGGAATCGCAGGGCGTCATTGAGACCATCGCGGGCAAGGGCTGCTTCCTCAAAGCGGGCAACTCGCCGCTCAAGAAATCCGCGCGGCACGACCTGCTCACCACGGAGATCGACCAAGCCGTCGTCGCCGCGCACCACCTCCAAGTCAGCCGCGGGGACTTCCTGCACCTGTCTGAGGATCGTTTCGACCACTTCGCCGAACAGCAGCAAACCCACGCCGACAAGGACCGCCCATGAGCACTGCACCTGTCATCGAACTCCACCAGCTCGTCCGCAAATACGGACACACGGACGCCGTCAACGGCCTCGACCTCACCGTGCGCGCCGGGCGCTGCTACGGCTTCTTCGGCCGCAACGGCGCGGGCAAGACCACCACGATGAAGTGCCTGCTCAATTTGCTTCGTCCCACCTCCGGCACCGTGCGCGTCTTCGGCCTCGACCCGCAACGCGACGAAGTCGCCGTGAAGTCTCGCCTCGCCTACGTGCCCGACCAGGTCGCGTTCCACCCGTGGATGACCGTGCGCTCAACGCTCGATTACGTCGCGTCATTTCGCGAGAAGTGGAACCGCAAGACCGAGGGCGAATTGCTCGACCGCTTCCGCCTCGCCCCCGCCAAGCAGGTGAAGGCCCTCTCCAAAGGCCAGCGCACGCAGCTCGGCCTCATCACCGCCATTTGTCCCGAACCGGAACTCCTGCTCCTCGACGAGCCGACCAGCGGCCTCGACCCCATCGTGCGCCGCGAATTCATCCAGACCGTCATCGGCGCGTATCAGGAGGCGGACCCGGAGCGGCGCACCGTGTTCGTCTCCACGCACCTCATCACCGAGTTCGAAGGGTTGATTGACGAGTTCACCATCATTGATGCCGGCCGCGAAGTGCTGCGGCTGGACGCGGACGCCGCGCGCGACCGCTACCGGCGCATCCGCGTGCGCTTCGCGGAGCAAGTGCCCGAGTTGAAAATGCCCGGCCTCCTCCGCACCCGCGTCGAGGGCCGCGAAGTCGAACTCATCGCCAACGGCGCGTCCGCCGCGATTCTGGAGCAACTCCGTGCCATGAAACCCGAGGCGCTCACCACCGAATCCCTCACGCTGGAGGAAATCTTCATGGTCACGTTGCAATGAAGCCGACGACGTCATGGACTGCGGCGGCAAGCGGAGCGCGACGCCGCTTTCACTCCCCGTGGAACGGGCCTTCGGCTCTGCGCACATTCCCGACTGCTCCGCAGGATGCCAAAGCGCCGTCGCCGCTGCGCTCTGCCGGCGCAGTCCAAAACGCTCTGAACCCCCGCCACCCATGAATGCGAACACCCGCCGGCGACTCTGGAAAGAAACCCGCGTGCTGCTGCCGATGTGGGCGGTCGCCGTTGGTTTGATGCTCGCTCCTCGAATGCTGATGGACTGGAATCCGCTGGATTTCAGCGTTCCAGCATACTGGCTCGCCTGCGTGTGTTTGAGTGCCGCCTCGTTCGGTCATGACTTTCAGTTGCGCACGATGGGCTTGATGCTGACGCAGCCGGTTAGTCGGCGGCGCATCTGGTGGGAGAAACATCTGGTGCTCGGTATCGGACTCTTCAGTTTGTTGGGGCTTATCCTCGCGCTCTGGTTCACCGATCGGCAAATCATCTTACATCCGAACCACGAAGACTGGGGCTGGTTAATTACCTTCGAGACTATCCCCTTCTTCTACGCGGCCATCCTCGGATTCACGACAGGCCCCGCATTCACACTCCTGACCCGAACATTCCATGGCGGCGCGACCTTGACCCTGGTGTGTCCATGGCTGCTGTTCCTGTTGAGCTGGCTCCTCCTTCCTCGCTCACAGGTTGCCTATCGAGGGTCAGTCCTCGCCGTCTTCAATGTTACCTTCATGGGTGCCCTCTATTGTGGACTCCTGTTCTTGCTCGGTTGCCGATTGTTTCAACGCTTTGAAGACATGGATTCCACGAAGCAGGACTTCGCCGCGCCGGCGCAGTTCAACAACCTGTTCGCCCAGTTGACCGCCGGCCTCGCGCCGGGGCGGGACAGCCTCACGGCCAACCTGCTGCGCAAGGAACTGCGCCTCCAACACCCCGCCTTCTTCGTGGCGGCGTTTCTGGTCGCGCTCTGGGCGGCTTGCGTCGGCGTGTGGCGTGCTCGTCCTACCATGGGCGGGGAGATCATGCTTATCCCGGTCATCTTCCTCTGCCTCGCGATTCCCGTCATGGTGGGCATCGTCTCGACGGCGGAAGAGCGCCGGCTCGGGGTGCATGAATGGCATCTGACGCTGCCCGTCTCCGCGCGGCGGTTGTGGACGGTGAAGGTGCTCGTCGCGCTCGGAGTGAACGCGTTGCTCGGCCTGCTCCTGCCGGGCTTGCTCGCTCACGCCTCAAGCTGGCTGGCCGAACACCCGCCGCCCGTGGCGGAAATCCGCGGCCGCAACCGTTCGCCCGCTGACCACCCCAACCCCGTGG
>CAYZJP010000046.1:0-34228 GCA_964478755.1 uncultured Klebsiella sp. | reverse complement strand
TGCATCGCAGAAAATGGAACCAAATGCCTGCTGCCCTGTTTCGCAGAGGTCTCATACTATAGTTGCGACGTTCTGATTTAACTACTAAAGTATACAAGCTAAATTATGAAGCTAGCGATACGTATTTGGTTCATGGCATTGGTGTTTACGTTCAGTTGGGGCGGCTGTGCCGCGAGCAAAAATCAGAAACTTAATGCAGCAAATTCTGCCTTGCCGCCTGAGTTTGAGAAGCAGCGCGTCGCCTTAGTCGCTGCCAGACGGAGGGATCCAGAGCACATTCATCGGGAAACTGCTCAGCGGGAGCTATTAAGTCGTCATGTCATTCATGTGGACCAACGAGGCAAACTGATCCCTCCGCACGAAAACGCTTGCAATGAGCAGTGCCCGTTACCGGAAGTATATTTTGACAATTTGATCAACGCGATCCTGACGCAGCCCAAGGCTTTGAATGGCAGACGGCAGGTCTTGTTTTTCGTTCATGGCGGCTTGAACACAATGGAAAGTTCAATGGAGCGTGCCTTGCAGTTGACCATGACTCGAACGAATGTGCCAACTTGGCCAGATTCGTTAGATGGGAAACCTGATGAGTTGGAAAGGTGGCGCCAGAAGTCAGTGGATTTGAATTGCCAGTATTATCCGGTCTTCCTCAATTGGAAAAGCGGATTGGGAACAAGCTACTGGGAACATTTAACCGACGTTCGTCAGGGCATGCACCAAGAAAATGGCACACGTAACGCTTGGTGGTTAGCCACGCCGTTTTATTTTGCAGCGGACCTCGGGCGTGGGGCGGCTGGTTTTCCTCTCGCTATTGGGCAACAGTTCCAATCGGATTATCAGGCTTCATTGTCTCGATGGTTGTTTACGCCGGATTATGAGAAACAAGCTCAAGCTCGATCGTATGTCCTGCGGCAGGATTATCAGCAAGGTGCTGTGTGTGGCGTTGCCCCTAAAATCGCGGTCAGCATGGGAACTGATCGACGGAGCGCATCTGACTTTGTGCTATCAGCAACAAAGTATTGGTTGTTTTTACCAACGCGATTGTTCAGCACTTTGGTGGTTGGTTCTGCTGGCCAACCTGCTTGGGAAAATATGTCACGGCGAACTCAGATGATTATCCACAATACGGACGAGTATAAGCACCGTAATGGATCGACAACGGCGGAGAGCTTGCAGCAGTTCAGAAGCGGAGAAACTGGGGCTGGGGGTTTGTTCTTCAAGCGTCTGGCTGAACGGCTCAAGGCAGATGCGAGCGAGACGGAGTTGACGCTGGTAGGTCACAGCATGGGGACTATGGTTCTCAATGAGGCACTTTTAGAGCATGGGTGGCGATTTGATGGAAAAGCGCGGATCAAGAGCATTGTTTACCTGGCTGGGGCATGTCAAATTCGCGATTGGCAGCGAGCTGTATTCCCCTATCTACGTGCCGAATCAGGGTGTCAGTTCTATTCGCTTAGCCTCCATCCAACTGCCGAACGGCTGGAGGGGAACGTGTGGGATATGGTGGCTCGCGGCTCCCTTCTTCAGTGGGTGGACAACTTTTTGGCTAATCCTGAGACAGTCGAGGCCCGAACAATCGGCCAGTGGGACAATTCGATGATGACTGCACATGACATCCCAGAGAATCTTCGGGGGCGGATACATTTTAAGGCGTTCGGCCAAGCTGGAGCGGAACAAGACGTTGGGAAGTTTTACACAACCTCACGGGCCATCAAAGAATTTCCCGCTACTGATGCCGCTATTTACCGCAAGACCGTAGAAAACTATGCGGAAATCTTTCGCGGTCAACCCAACCCTCAAACGCACAGTAGTTTTGGAGACGAATATTTCTGGAAACCAGTTTTTTGGATGCCCAAACCAAGATAGGCGCGTCGAAGACTTCCACTCTCGTTTGGAATTTTCAGTTAGCGGCACCAAAACACGCGAATTCAGACACGGGGAATTGACAGCATAGCAGTGGATAAGCGTAGGTGACCGTTTGAGTGTGAAATGAATACCATGTTTTCGGGCTTCTGTTCATGTCGGCATCGTAATCCTATTCACTGCATTGTCCCGCCGCACATCTTGGAGCACATGCTCGGGCACGCGGACGCCGTCGTCCGCAAGCTGGCGCACGATAACATTGTCGCGGCGGCGGAGCATCGCGCGGTGCGGGCGGCGATGCCGCTGGCGCGGCCCGGGTCCATGATGGCGATGTCCACCGCCGGAAAATATCGGGAAGTCTATGACGCGCAGCACAAGCCGGCCACCTCGTTGCCGGGCAAATTGCTGCGCAGCGAGGGTCAGCCGAAGACGGGGGATGCGGCGGCGGACGAGGCGTATGATTACGCCGGCGCGACGTATGACTTTTACAAGTCCGTGTTCAATCGGGATTCGCTGGACAATCACGGGCTGCGGCTGGTTTCGAGCGTGCATATCGGAGTGAACTTCGACAACGCCTTCTGGAATGGCGCGCAGATGGCCTATGGTGACGGCGACGGCCGGGCGTTCGACCGATTCACGAAGTCGCTGGATGTCGTCGGGCACGAGTTGTCCCACGGCGTGGTGTCGCATACGGCGGATTTGATGTATCAGGGCGAATCGGGGGCGTTGAACGAGCATTTTGCCGACGTGTTTGGCATCATGATCAAGCAGCGGAGCCTGAACCAGACGGTGACGCAGGCGGACTGGCTGGTGGGAAGGGAGGTTTTGATTCCGGCACCCACGCGCAAGGCGATTCGCAGCTTCGCGACGCCGGGCAAGGCCTATGTCAACGATCCCATGCTCGGCACGGACCCGCAGCCGGACAACTATGCCAGACGCTACCAGGGCGGGAGTGACAATGGCGGCGTGCATATCAACTCGGGGATTCCGAATCACGCGTTTTATCTCGCGGCGATGGCGCTGAAAGGCCGTGTCTGGCAGACGGTCGGCCCCGTTTGGCATGAGGTGCTGACCACGCGCCTGGTGCGGACCAGCCAGTTCGCGGACATGGTGCGCGAGACGGTTGATGTGGCTGGCAAACGCGGCGCGGCGACGAAGAAGGCTGTTCAGCAAGCGTGGAAAGCCGTGGGATTGCAAGGCCATGCTTGACCGGCAACCGGCCCCGCCAAACCGTGGGGCATGAAACTGCGTTACGAACAATCAGGCGGGTTCATGGGGCGGCGACGGGGTTGTGAAATGGACGCATCCGCGCTGCCTCCGGGGTTGCAAACCGTGGCGGCGCTGGCGTTGGCGAAATCATCGTCCAGCCCACCGCCGTCCGAGGGGGCAAATGACCTTCGGCAGCACGTCATCGAGATCGTGACAGGCGAAACACGGCGGGAATTGCGGTTCGACGACTTGAACATGCCCGCCGACCTGGCGCCGTTGGTGGATCATTTGGCCAGTTCAAGCAGGCCGTTGCCGTTGGAGTGAGCGAACTGTTTCCTCTTGCACCACTATTTGCCGTCTCCACGCGCTCGCTGCGCTCGGGTGGACGCGACAGCCTTGATGGCAACCCCCACCTCAAGCCAATCATCTCGTCCGATAAGCTGCCCGCTCAATCTCAACGCAATCCGCCGGTCACCAAAGAAACCGAGGCCGGCACCCGAATGTGCCAACTTACATATTAGCGACGTCTTGGCACGCGAGGGTCGGTTATGGTAGAACCTCGTTCGTGCTGCCGACTCGCCAAGGCTCCTTCCATCTGTTCCGTCTGGGCGGCATTGATGTTCATCTCCACTGGTCATGGTTCCTCGTCGCCGCGTATCAGATCACGAGCCGCGACGGCGGCTATGCCTCGCCGGCTTGGAACGCCGTGGAGTATCTGGCGCTCTTCGGGATCGTGCTGATGCATGAGTTTGGCCACGCGCTGGCGTGCCGGCAAGTTGGCGGTGAAGCGAACTTGATCGTGCTCTGGCCGCTGGGCGGAGTGGCGTATGTCAACCCGCCACAAAGGCCTGGGGCCACGCTGTGGAGCATCGCCGCTGGGCCGCTGGTCAACGTGGTGCTCGTCTTTGTGTTCTCAGGACTCCTGATGGCCGCCAAGCCGCTGGGCTTGGGCGCAAATTTTCCCGACGCGGTGAAGTGCCTGAAGACCGTCTGGACAATCAATTTGGGCCTGCTGATCTTTAACATGCTCCCGGTCTATCCGCTGGACGGCGGGCAGATCCTCCGCTCGTTGCTGTGGTTTCCACTCGGTCCCACGCGAAGTCTTCGGGCGGCCGCAACGCTCGGCATCGTGGGCGCAGTCGGCCTGCTCGGCGTGGCGACGTTGGCGGAGTCGGTGTGGTTCGGCATCATGGCGGTGTTCATTCTTTTGAACTGCTGGCGGGGCTTCCAGCAGGCGCGGGTGATGGCGCGCGTCGCCGAGCTGCCACGTCACACCGCATTCGCCTGTCCGTCCTGCCACGCGGCTCCGCCGCAAGGTGCGTTCTGGATGTGCGGAAAATGCCGGCAGCGCTTTGACACATTTGCCACGGGCGCCGCATGTCCTCAGTGCGGCGAACAATTTCCCTCGACCGCTTGTCCGAACTGCGGCCGGGCGTCGGCGTTCGGTGCTTGGGTGATTCCACCTCCGAAGCTTTGATGCGAAACTCAGAGAAGATCATGCCTGAAAATGGCCGAACGCGTTATGGTCTGCTCCTCTGACTTGAGCCGCTCTGGCGAGCACACTGTTGCAGTGCGTCGGGTGGGGGAGATGCAATCTGGTCACGGACTGCCGCCCGACTCTTTCAGCGGCGCTTGGCTTTGCGCGGCTTCGCGGCGCGCGCTGGGCGCGCACGTTTCGGCGAAGGCCTGGCGGACTTCGCGGGCTTGCGCTTCGGCGCGCGAATCGCCGGCTTCGCCTTGGCAGATTTGATCTTCGCGACCTTGGCCGCCGCCTTTGGCTTCGGCGGCGGCGGATTGAGAAAATATTTCCAAACGAGCCGGAAGGCATCTGCGAAATCGCGGGGACGCTCGGCCATCCATCGGTTGACGTGGTCGGCTTTGAAGAACGCGCCGCACTCCAGCTCGTCGAGGTTCAGCCGGAAAGGGCCGTTTGATTCGCAGCGATAGACCCAGACAAATTCCTGCCCGGTCTGTGCGCACGCTTCGATCTTGAACTGCCGCCTGGGGGTCCGCTCCAGAAACAGGCCAATCTCCTCGCGCGCCTCGCGCACGGCGCAGGCGTCGTAGGTCTCGCCGGTGTCGAGATGCCCGGACGCGCTGGAGTCCCACGCACCAGGAAAGGTGTCCTTCTTGAACGAGCGTTTCTGGAGGAACACCTCGCCGCGTGTGTTGAACACGAGGACATGAACCGCCCGGTGTTTCAAACCGCGGCGGTGAACCTCGTGCCGGGTCTGTTTGCCGATCACCCGGTCCCGGTCGTCCACCACGTCAAAAATCTCTTCGCTCACGCAGCGAGGAGTCTGCAAAATTTCGTGAATACTTCCAAGCTAACCTTTTCCGCCCGCTCCTGCGGCGAGATGCCCAGCGCGGTGAAAGCGGCGCGAAGCTTGTCCTCCGGCCAGTCGGTCTTGAGCAGCTTGAACATCATCTTCCGCCGCTGCGAGAAGGCCCGCTTCACGAGGCGGACAAAGACGTTAGCCTGCTCATCATCGAGCAACGGCGGAGTGCGGCGTGTGAGTGTGACGCACGCGGACTCCACGTCGGGCGCGGGGAAGAAGCACGATGCGGGAATTTTGAAGAGTCCGCAGAGCTGGTAGCGCAGTCCGATCAGGAGGGTGAGCAGGCCATAATCGTCCGCGTCGGGCGCGGCGGCGATGCGTTGGGCGACCTCAAGCTGAAGCGTGACTACCATGCGCTCCGGTCCGCGCGGATGCAGCGCGAGTTCGACGAGGATGGGCGAGGCGACGGAGTAAGGGAGGTTGGCGACAAGTTTCCAGTCGGACCAATCGGCGATGCCACTGTCGGTGGTCGGGCGCTGCAGAAAATCCAGAGCGTCGTCATGCAGCAGCGTGAGGTTCGGCTGATTCGCGAAGCGCTCGCGCAGCAAGGTCGTGAGCCGCGAGTCTTTCTCAATCGCCAGGATCTTCGCCTCACTGGCGAGGAGCAGCTCCGTCAGCGGGCCGAGGCCGGGGCCGATCTCGAGCACCTTGTCCGTCGGGGACAGCTCCGCAGCCGTGACGATGCGGCGCAGTTGGTTGCCGTCGTGCAGGAAGTTTTGCCCGAGCGACTTGGTGAGTTGCAGGTCGCGCGCCTTGAGGATTTCCCGCATCTCGCTGAGCGTCATGGCAGTGCTGCGAGTTCTTCGGCCAATGCGGCGAGCGTTCGCTGGAGGTTGTGCCGGGAAATCGTGAGCGGCGGAGTAAGGCCAACGACGTTGGCGGGTTCGCCTTCCGGCAGCAGGATGAAGCCGCGATGCAGCAAGCGCTTGATGATGGCGAGCGACTCCGCCGTGGCCGACGAACCATCCGCGCGCGACAGCTCAACTCCCGCCATCAAGCCAATGCTGCGCGCGCGACTTTGGACCTTGAACCTTGAACCTTGAACCTTCGCCAACTCTCCCGCGAGCCACTCGCCCAAATGCGCGCCCCGTTCGACGAGTTTCAGCCGCTGAATCTCCATGATGTTCGCCAGCGCCATTGCGCAGCCGACCGGATGACCGAGGAACGTGCTCGTGTGGATCGCCTCGCCCGTCGAGACCGGCCACGCTGCGTCCATCACGTCCGCGCGTCCGACACACGCCGACATCGGAAAGCCACCGGTGAGCGCCTTGCCGAGACAAATCACGTCTGGCACCACGCCGCTGTGTTCGCAAGCGAACCATTTCCCTGTGCGCCCGAAGCCGGTGTAAATCTCGTCGAGAATGAGCAACGCGCCGTGCTCGTCGCAGAGGTGTCGCAGGAGCGGGAGAAAACCGGGCGGAGGAATACGGATGCCGCCTCGCGCCTGCACCGGTTCGACGAGTATCGCGCCGATGGACCGGGTGCGCAGCAGTCGCTCGACTTGCGCGCCGAGTCGGCTCAATTGGTGGGGAATGCTGTTCTCAGCGCGCCGCACGCGGGTGGTCGCCGACGGCGTGATGAGGGTCCCACTCCCAGCCTCGTCTGGAAAGGGGACGAAGTGTCCGAACTCGCGCAACTGCGAACGGAATGGGCCGCGAAAGTGTTCGCGGTGCGTGGCGTTCAGTGCGCCGTAGCCGAGGCCGTGATAGGCGCCCTCGAACGCAATGACGCCTCGCCTGCCCGTCGCCAGCAGTGCCGTCTTTAGCGCTGCCTCCACCGCCTCGAAGCCGGAGTTGCACAGGATAACCTTGCCAGTCGCGAGCGCCGCTTTTGCCTTCGCCACACTCCATCGCTCGAACGTCAGCCGCGAAAGTTCGCGCGCCAGCTTCCCCTTCAGCGGATGCGGATGCACATCGCCCATCGCATGCAGCAACGTCGCCATCTGCCGCTGACCCGCGCGGACGACACGCGGATTCGCGTGGCCCGTTGCGACGACGCCGAACGCCGCCGTGAGGTCAAGATACTTGCGCCCCTCCGCATCCCAGACACTCGTGCCGTGCGCGCGTGTCCATACGATGGGCCACGAGCCGTCCGCTTCCATGAAAGTGATGTTCCGCGACTCGTGAGCGCGGAGCAGAGCGAGCGTCCTCTCTGTTTTCAATCCTTGTTTCATCCTTGACTCAGACTCCGCGTTGGTCCGGCGCCCAAATGATTTTGTGCATCTGCAACTGGAAACGCACGGGCAGCGCGTCGGTGATGATGCGCTCGACCAGGGCCAGCCGCGTGATGGGCGTCTGGCCGGCGGGCACGAGCTTCAGGGCCTTGTCCTGTTGGTGTGGTTGCAGCGGCGTGACCCAGGAGCAGAGCAGCGGGCAAATCGTCGCGAGCTGGTGCTTCGCGATCTGATCCTTCGCCCACTCGTAGTCTTGCACCGTGCCGATGACGAATTTGATTTCGTCGGTCGCCTTGAGGTGCTTCAAGTTCTCCCAGCGGTTGCGCTCGACTTCGCCGCTGCTGGGGCATTTCAAGTCCATAATGCGCCTCACGCGCGCATCCACGAGCGCGATGTCCAACGCGCCGCTGGTCTCCAGCAGCACGGTGAAGCCGGCGTCGCAGAGCCGCTTCATGAGCGGGAGCGCGCCAGGTTGGAGAAGCGGTTCGCCGCCGGTGAGTTCCACGAGCGGAAGCCGGAAGCCGGAAGCCGGAAGCCGGGAGGAAGCTGCCAGGCGTTCGACTTCCACGACAACTTCATCAAGCGTTCGCCGCCTGCCTTCCGTGAACGCATACGCGGTGTCGCAGTAGGAGCAGCGCAGGTTGCACGCGGTGAGCCGGATGAAGACACACGGCAGCCCGGCAAAGGCGCTTTCCCCTTGCAGGCTCAGGTAAATCTCGTTGACGACGAGGCTCTCAGACACGCACGGACACTAGCCGGGGTCCGCAAGAATTGGAACGAGGAAGCTGGATGGTCGCGGCTGTTCAACGCCTCACGCCAAAAAAATCTTCCGTTCGACAGGTGCGGTTGTTTTGCGCCGTGCCTTGATCGCAAAATACGGCGGGACGAACCAGCAGCGGTGGCCGAAACTCCCCGGTGCGGCGGCGGAGTCGCCGTGCTTGGGCTCGAAGGTGTCCTCGATCACAAAGCCCGCGCGGCAGAGTCCGCCGAGCAGTTCATCCCAGCGATGCATGAACTCCAGCGTGCCGCTCTCGCGCAACGCCGAGCCGCTGGGCACGGGCGGCAACGGACCGCTGCGGTAGTAAGGCTCCAGCAGCGTGTAGCCCACCGGCGAGATGCGCAGGCTGGCCTGCAAATTTCCCGGCTGTTTGTGCTGGCTGATGTAGAGGCCGCCGGGCGCGGTGACCCGGGCCACCTCTCGATAGACCGCCGCCACCGCCGGCACGTAGCAGGTGCTCACCGGCTGCACGATGAGATCGAAGTGCGCCTCGGGCAGTGCGGCGAGATTGTCCATCGAGGCCTCGACAGCGTTGACCTTGAAGCCGCGCTCGGTCGCGAGCTTG
Organism: uncultured Klebsiella sp.; assembly: GCA_964478755.1. Taxonomy (GTDB): domain Bacteria; phylum Verrucomicrobiota; class Verrucomicrobiia; order Limisphaerales; family SXTU01; genus SXTU01. The sequence goes on along the minus strand of CAYZJP010000046.1, from coordinate 25,304 downwards.
CGGTCGAGTTCGAGCATCGCCGGGCTGATGTCCACGACGGTCGTTTCTGCGCCGGCGGCGGCGAAGAGGGCGCTGTGCTTGCCACCGCCTGCCGCGAGACAAAGCACCTTTCGCCCGCGCAACTCGAAGTCCACCCAGCCGAAGGGGTTGATGATGAACTGCGGCTTGGCGAACTCCTTTTCGCCGGCGGGGCGGGCGAGCGGAATCTGTTGGCGGGCCAGTTCATCCCAAGCATCGCGGTTGTGGTCGTTGACCGAAAACATGACGGGAAGATAAGCCCGCGCGACTGGCGGGCGAAGCGGAAACAAGCTATCAACGCCAGCTCTCATTAGCACCCGGCTTCAGTGATGCGACGAAGAACGAGCAAACCGTTTCAACGGTTTGCGGACGAAAAGATGTCAGTGGGTGTTTGGCAAAGCCGTTGAAACGGCTTTGTAATTCTGGAGCGGCGGACACCCGGCTGAAGCCGGGTGCTAATGGGAGAAGTTCCCGGGCGGCCTTAGCTCTTTCGCTTCCACTCCGAACCCGAATCAAGCCGAAGCTGACGCGGCCCGCGCTCAGTCGTCTGCCCGATGGCGTCGAGTCGGCCGGTGCTGTCGCCGAAGTGATCCACCTTCGCGCCCATGCGTTCGGCGAGGGAGACGAAGAGGTTGCAGAGCGGCGTCTCCTGTTTGAACTCCAGGCTTTGGCCGGACTTGATCGTGCCGCCACCGCGTCCGGCGAGCAGGATCGGCAGGTCGTGGTGCGCGTGGCGATTGCCGTCGGCCAGACCGCTGCCATACATGATCGCGCAGTTGTCGAGCAGCGTGCCGTTGCCTTCCTTCACTGACTTCAGCTTGCCGAGGAAGTAGGCGAACTGTGTCGTGTGGAACGTGTTAATCTTCGCGATTTTATCCAGCTTCACCTCGTCGCCGCCGTGGTGCGAGAGGTCGTGGTGGCCGTCCGGCACGCCGATAAAGGGATAGCTGCGGTTGCTGCCGTCGTGCGCGACGAGGAAGGTCGCGATGCGTGTCGAGTCCGTCTGGAACGCCAGCACCATGAGGTCATACATCATGCGGATGTGCTGCTCGTAGCTGTAATCCTGCGGCAGGAAGTCCTTGCGCAGCACGGGCGCGACATTCTGCTGCTTGAACTTCTCCGCCTGCGCGATGCGTTCCTCCAGTTCGCGCACGGCGGTCATGTATTCGTCGAGCTTGCGGCGATCCGTCGCGCCGAGCTGGCGCTTGAGCGCGTTCGCGTCTTCGAGGACGAAATCGAGGATGCTCTTGTTGTATAGCTCGCGCCTGTGCTGGGCGGCGGCTTCCTCGTTGCTGGTGCCGTTGCCAAAGAGCCGCTCGAAGACCTGCTTGGGATTTGCCTCGGGGGGCATGGGCGTGGCCGGGCCTTTCCAAGCGAGATTGAACTGATACGCGCAACTGTAACCACTGTCGCACCCGCCGGCCAAACGGGCCTTGTCGCATCCCAGTTCGAGCGAATCAAAACGGCTCTGCCTGCCCACCTGTTCGGCGAGCACCTGGTCAATCGAAACGCCGACCTGAATGTCCGCGCCCGCCGTCTTGCGCGCGCGCACGCCGGTGAGCCAGGTGGCGTTGGCGCGCGCGTGATCGCCCGCGCCGTCCGGGCCGCCGCGTCCGCTCACCTGCGCGAGACCGGAGAGGACATTGAAATCATCGCGGTGCGCGGCCAGCGGTTCGAGAATCTTCGGCAGGTCATAGCCCTTGCCCACCGTCTCGGGCCACCAGTTGGCCATGTTCATGCCGTTGGGCACGTAAACAAACGCTGTGCGACGCAGAGCAACCTTCGTCTCAGCGGCTGAAGCCGCAGGCGCCATCGCTTCGAGCGCGGGCAGGGCCATCAGCGTGCCGAGACCACGGAGGAACGTGCGGCGGGGCAAGGCGATTCGTTTCATAGTTTCGGCTCTGAGCGCAACGTAGGGCGGCAAACCCTGTTCAGCAAGACTCGACAGATTGACTGGCGGTTACGGTGATGTGTTCATCGGGCCGCGACGTGCGCGTCGCCTTCGCCCCTCCGCTTCTGGAACGGCACGCTGTTCACCACTTCCAGCACCAGCCCGGAAAACGTGTAGCGACGCCTGGCCAGCCCTTCGGCAATCTCCTTCATCGCGCAACGGTCGTAATACTCCAAACCGCGGCCCAGCGAGTAGGTCAGCATTTTCTCCACCATGCAGCGGATGTAGTCTTCCTTCTTCTGCTTGGCCAGCAGGTTGGCCAGATCAACGGGTCCCTTGAACTTGTCCGTCGCGCTCAATTCACCGCTCGGGTCAATCGTCGCGCCCGCGTCCAGCGTCCGGAAAGCTCCGATGCCATCGTAGTTCTCCAAACCAAAACCAATCGCATCCATCTTCGTGTGACACGAGGCGCAGGTGGGGTTCGCGCGATGCTGCTCCATTCGCTGGCGCAATGTGCCGACCAACTGCTTTTGACCGTCCAGCTCCGGCACGTTCGGAGCCGGCGGGGGCGGAGGTGTGGCGAGCAGGTTTTCCAACACCCACTTGCCGCGTTTCACCGGCGAAGTCCGCGTTGGATTCGAGGTCAGCGTGAGGATGCTCGCGTGCGTCAGCACTCCGGCGCGCGGCGTGCCCTTGAGGCTGACACGCTGGAACTCCTCACCCATCACACCGGTCATGCCGTAGTGCTTCGCCAGCCGTTCGTTGACGAACGTGTAGTCGGCCGTGAGGAACTCGAACACGCTCCGGTCCTCGCGCATCACGTTTTCGAAGAGCAGCTCCGTCTCGCGCTGCATCGCTGTGCGCAGCTTCGCGTTGAACGCCGGGAAAAGCTTTTTGTCCGGCTGCACGATGGCGAGATTCCGCAACTGCAGCCATTGCCCGGCGAAGTTTTCCACGAGCGCCTTGCTCTTGGGCGACTTCATCATGCGTCGCACCTGGGCTTCAAGGTTCTTGCGCAACTGCCCGCGCTCCGCGAGCGCGAACAACTCCTCGTCCGGCATGGAACTCCAAAGGAAGTAACTCAATCGCGACGCCAAGGCGTATTCGTTCACCGAATGAACCGACTTCGGATTATCCGGCTCCGGCTGCAGCTCGCCGCGAAACAAAAAGTGCGGCGACACCAGCACGGCCTTGAGCGCCTGCTGCACGCTGCCCTCGAACGTCTCCCCATTCTTCACCCCCAACTCATAGAGTTTCATCAACCGCTCGACTTCCTCGGGCGTGACGGGCCGACGATACGCGCGCCGGGCAAAGGCTCCGATGACCTCGCGCGCGACCTGCGGAGCTGCGGCCTTCGTCGCCCGCTTGAAGAAAATTCTCCGGTGCGTCTCGGGCAACATCTCCGCCGCCGCCTCGGGCGGGCCTTCAATTTCGAGATGATGCACGTTCACCGCGCCCTTCTGCTCCTTGCCGGTCTTCCACTTCGCCGCTTCCTCGGCGGACAAGCCCGTCTTGTCCCGTAGCACCACCACGCGCAAATGATGTTTCCCGGCGGACAAACGAAACTTTGTCTCGTAATGCTCCGGGGCCGTTTCATCCGCTTCGACTTTCACTTGCCGCGCAATTTGTTCGTCGCGCATGAAAGTTAAGACCATCGCATTCGTCCCCGTCGCCTTCGCCCACGCAAACGTGCGCAGCGCATATTCTCCGTCGCGCGGCGCGTTGAAATCAAAGGCCACGTCATCCTCCTCCACGCTGTTGAGGGACACCCAGCCGTCCCCCAATTGTTTGGCATTGTAGCCCACGAGCAAAAAGTCCGGCAGCAACCGCAACACCGCGTTCGGCGTCGGCCCCACGACTTCCACCCAGTCCACGGCGAAGCCGCGCGTCTGCGTGCGGCCCTTCTTGTCCGGCTCTGTCTTGAAGGGATTCACCAGATTCATCACCAGCTCATGCGGACCGGCGCGCAAGTTCACCGGCAGCTCGGCGATGTCCGGCAACTCCGGGTCACCCCGGACCTCAATTACTTTCAGCGGCTTGCCATCGAGGCGAAGCTCCATTTTCGTTGCTTCGGGCGGGACGTGCCGCGTCTGCGTCGAGAGCCGCAAGCGATGCTCGCCGTCACGCGCCACGGAGAATTTCGCCGTCAGCCCCTTCGAGCCTGTGACGCGCCGGGCCGAGTCAGGGCTGGTCGTATCATTGCCGCCCTTGAGCTGGCGCGCGGCGATGCGCTGCGCGGTCGGCTTCGCCTGCGGGTCGGTCACGATGGCCTGCGCGAGAATCTTCTCCGCGGCCGTCAGATACTTCTCCAGCAAAACCGGTGGCATCGAGAGCACATCCCCGATGTTGTCGAACCCGTAGCCAGCATCGTCTGCGGGGAAATCATCGGCCGGCCGGAAGTTCACACCCACGAGATCGCGGATCGTGTTGTTGTATTCCGCGCGATTGAGCCGCCGCAACGTCACGCGACCGGGATCGGGATTCTTGCAATCCGTCTTGAACACCTCGAAATCAATCCACGAGAGGATCACCTCTCGCTCCGCCAAGGTGGGCTGCTTCTTCTTGTCCGGCGGAGGCATCTCCCGATTGCGGACATTCACCAGCGTCTGGTCCCAAAGCTTGCGATCCGCGAGCAAGTCCTCATGCGACTTGTAGCGGTCAAACTCCACGCCGCCCTTCTTCGCACCGTCCGCGTGACAGTCGAAGCAATACTTCTTGAGCAGCGGGAGAACATCTTTCTGGTAGGACAGCTTCGCCGGGTCTTTCGCCGGGGGCGAACCGAAGAACGCCCCCGAGGCGACGGGAGCGACAATCAGCAACAGCAGGCCGGCGGTAACGGACAGTTTCATGTGCATGCGCAAGATGACAGGCAGACAGACGCGGGGCAACCCACGGAGATTGCGGAGAAGTGCGCCAGCCTTGCGCGCGCAGAGTCGTGTTTGTGCATCTGAGCACCGGCGGGATTCCACCGCCGCTCGACACTGCGGACTTATCCGGCCTCGCACTCCTCCTCATTCTGCGAATCATATTCCTTGAGCTTGTATTGCAGCGAACGGCGGCTGATGCCAAGCAGCTTCGCCGCTTCCTCGCGGTTTGCGGTCACGTGGGTCAGAGTCTGACGGATGAGCAGCTTCTCCACCTCCGCCAGCGTCATGCCGGGCCGGATGGTGAAGGTGGTCGCGTTCCGGTCGTGTGCGCGCAGGAAATCCGGCAGGTCGGCGATCTCGATCGTCGCGCTTTTGCAAGTGAGGACAAGCCGCTCGATCAGGTTGCGCAACTGCCGCACGTTGCCTGGCCACGGAAACCGCTGGCACAATTGCAGGACTTCATTCGACAACTTCTTGCGCCGCCGCTTGTGTTTGGCCGTGAAATGTTCGAGGAAGGATTCCACGAGCAGCGGAATGTCCTCGGCCCGCTCGCGCAGCGGCGGGATCACGATGGGCACGATTTGCAGGCGATACCAAAGGTCTTCGCGAAATTTTCCCGCCGCGACCGCCTCCTGGAGTTTTTTGTTTGTCGCCGCCACCACGCGGACGTTCACGCGCATCATTTTCGTGCCACCCACCATGCGGAACGTCCCGTCCTCCAGAACGCGCAGCAGGTCGCCCTGACCCTTGGACGAGAGGTCGCCGATTTCGTCGAGGAACAGCGTGCCGCCATCGGCGAGTTGAAACCGTCCCGGTTTGTCTGCCACCGCGCCGGTGAACGCGCCTTTGACGTGGCCGAACAATTCCGCTTCGAGCAACTGTTCGGGCAGCGCCGCGCAATTCACGGAGATGAACGGCTTGTCCGCGCGCGGGCTGTTCAGGTGGATGGAGCGGGCCACGATTTCCTTGCCCGTGCCGCTCTCGCCCTCGATCAGCACGGTCACTTCACTGCGCGCCACTTCGTCCGCCAGTTGAGTCACGCGCCGCATGGCTTCGCTGTTGCCGACGAGCAGGCCAGGCTCGGCGCGCTTTTGCAGACGCAGCCGCAACTCATTATTCTCGGAAACCAGCGCTTGAAACTCCAGCGCCTTGAGCACGAGCGCCCGCAGCCGCTGCATATCGAGCGGCTTGGACAGATAATCGTAGGCGCCTTCCTTCATCGCTTCGACGGCGCTCTCGACCGTCCCGTAGGCCGTCATCAAGATGAACAGTGTGTCGCGACTTTTTTGTCGGGCTTGCTGCATCAATTGCAGCCCGCTCATTTCCGGCATTTTCATGTCGGTGATGACGAGATTGTAGAGGCGTTCGCCGACAAGCTTGAGGGCGGCAGGCGCGTCGTTGGCGGCGTCCACCGCGTAGCCTTCGCGCTTGAGGGCTTCCTGCACGCCGGCGCACAGACCGCGTTCGTCGTCCACCACGAGGATGTTGATTCGCGATTTATCCATTCAGAATTTCTTTCCTCCGCAGCGGCAGGCGGAGGGCAAACACCGCGCCGCCGTCGGGCGCGTTGGACACGTCCACTGCGCCGCCATGCGCCGTGATGATTTGTTGCACAATCCAAAGTCCCAGCCCGCTGCCTTCCGCCTTGGTGGTGAAAAACGGCTCGAAGATGGCGGACTGTTTGTCCACCGGAACTCCCGGCCCGCTGTCGCGAACTTGAATGACCAGCGTGTCACGAGCTTTGTCCGTGCTCGCGCACACCTCCACGCGGCCATTGCGCTCGACCGCCTGAATGGCATTGATGGCCAGGTTCACCAGCGCCTGAGTGAGCTGTCCCGGGTCGGCGGTGAGCGTCGGGAGGACATCTGGGACAACCATCACCATTTTAATTCCGCGCGCGGCGGCTTCTGGACGCAGCAGTTCGCATACATGGCCGACCAGCCTGGCCACTTCGACCAACTCTGGATTCAGGAACGACGGACCGGCGAGGCTCAGGAATTGTTTCACCAGGTTCTCCAGCCGGTGAAGCTCGCCGTGAATGACCTCCAGCCGGCTGGCCGATTTTTCCCTCACCTCCGGCGACGTCCTGGCCAAATCCTCCTCCAGCAACTGCACATGGATGTCGAGCGAGCTGAGCGGATTGCGAATCTCGTGCGCCAGCCGTGCCAGCAGGCGCGAAAGCAGAAGCTGCTTCTCCTGCGCCGCCAGCTTGCTCACATCCTGCCCGAGTGCGTTGGCCAGAATCTTTTCCATTGCCAGACGAAGGATGTCAGTTTCGTCGCGGCGACTCCAGACCCGTTCGCACAACCGGTCAAGTTGCCGGCATCCGTGCCTGACTTTCGTTGGAGCGGAAGTTCGCCACACTCACCCGCAAAACAGAGCCTGACCTTTCATCGCATCCTTGGTTTCCACGAGAAGGAAGCCGTGCCGTCAGTGGCATTCCTACGTTGCCAGCAATGCACCAGGACCAAAATTCCACCCACCGCGTTGCGAACGACTTCTCCTCGTTTTCAGGAGGCGGCTTCGAGGCTGAACCGCCATTTGCCGTTGTTCGGCAATGCCGCCTGCAAACGCGTCTTCGCTTGTTGCTCGCTGGTTTTCTCCCAAAGCTGGAGACCGTGATCCAACGCTGATTCGAGGCACTCATAGCCCGACGGAATCACTTCGCCCGGCCCGTGGTAGGTGGCGACGCGAGTTCCCAGCGGAGCCATCGCCAATTGTTCGGCCACATGCTCGGTGTATGACTCGTAGAGCACGCTGGACAGATTCACGGATGCATCTATCCGCATATCGGGCTTCAGGTTTTCCTGGAAGGGGTTGAACAGATAGAACGCGTCGAACTTGGAAAAATCCACCTTGAGGAGATTGCCGTGGACGATCTCCGCGTTCGCGATGCCCGCATTCTCAATCGCCGCGCGTGCCGCGTCGCATAACCGCTTCCTCTGTTCGACGCCCGTGAACTCTCCGGTCGTTGTGAGCGCGCCCACAATGCAAAATTTTCCAGGGCCGCATCCAATGTCCAACACGCGTGTCCCCGGTGCCCGCACCAGAAAACCGGCGGCCAGGCGCGCGGCTATCACTGGCGTCCAATGAACGGGCGAGAGGTCGCGAATCTCCGGCGGATAAATGAGGTCGAAACCATCATCTTCCAAAGATGAAATGCATTCCAAAAGTTTCAGCGGCTTCATCCCGGGATCAAGGGCGTTCCAAAGTTATCGCGCCCGCCTTTCATCCAACCGTCCCAGCAGCCGCAGCAGGCCGTCGAGGATCGTGAGCGGATGCGGCGGACAGCCGGGGATGAACAAATCCACCGGCACGATGGCATCCGCGCCGTTGTGGATTTGCGAATGACCGATGAACGGCCCGCCGGCAATCGCGCACGCGCCCACAGCGATGACGATCTTCGGCGTGGGCACAGCGTCATACGTTTTCTTCAGTGCCAGCTCCATGTTCTTCGACACTGGACCGGTGATGAGCAAACCGTCGGCGTGACGTGGCGACGCGACGAACTGGATGCCAAACCGGCCCAAGTCCCAGCCGATCGTGCCCAGCACGTTGACATCGGCCTCGCAGGCGTTGCAACCCCCGGCGCTGACCTGCCGCAACCGCAGGGAGCGGCCGAAGAGCCGGCGCAGTTTTTCATCGAGCGCGTCGGCGAGCCGCAGTTCCTCATCGCCGCGTTTGCCGAGGATAAGGTCTTCACGTTGGCGCACGGCCATGCGGTGATCGTTCGTCTGCGTGATGGCCTTGGTCGGGCAGCTCTCCACGCACGCGGCGCAAAACAGGCACTTGCCGAGATCGAGCGCCACCGGGAGGCCGGGAGATTTTACGATGGCCTGAGTCGGACAGACCGGCACGCACGCGTTGCAGCTTTCGGCGCACTTGGCGGCATCCACCCGCAGTGCGCCTCCGTGACGGTCGGGCAGCGCGGGTGCCGGGCCTTCGGGGTAGGCCATCGTTTCGCAGCCGCGCTTCAGGCGATGGGCAAGGGTGTCAATGACGAACATGGCGGTCAGGTGGCGTCACAAATCGAAGCCACAATAGGAGAGGTTGAAACTCTTGTTGCAGAGCGGGAAGTCCGAGATGGCCTGATTGCGCAGCGCTAGTGTCATTCCAACCCAGTTGTGAAACGACGGGTCAACGATCTTGTAACGCCGGAACCGTCTGGCGGCGTCGGTGAGCGCCACGTGGCACACTTCGCCGCGCCAGCCCTCGACCAGCGCGACGGCCAATGTGTCGGGTGCCAGCGGTGCGGATTCGTTCCAAATCTCCCCGTCCACGGGCACGGCTAGCTGCTCCCGCAGGAACTGGCCCGACCGCTGCACCTCGAGCCAGCGCACGCGGGCGCGGGCAAAGACATCACCGCCCGGCCAGACGGCGACCGGAGCCTGGGCAAAACGATGCCAGCCCGCCGGATGATCGTAGCGCACGTCGCGCACCAGCCCGCAGGCGCGCGCCGCCGGCCCCACCAGCCCAAGCTCCTCGGCCTGTCGGGTGAATACCGTGCCGGTGTTCTCAAAACGTGCGCGCACTGCGGCGGCGTCCCACAACCATGCGGCCGCCTGCTCGACCTCGGCGAGGGCGACATCCAGCAGCTCGCGCAGTTTGGCGACGCGATCCGGTTCCAAATCGTGGTGGCAGCCACCCGCGCGAACCAGCCCGCGTCCGAAACGGTTGCCGCAGAGCAACGCCGTGAGGTTCAAAAAATCGCCGCGAATTTTTCCGCACGCGGAGGCCGTCGGCAGAAACGCAACATCATTCGCCAGCGCGCCCAGGTCGCCGGTGTGGTTGGCCAGACGTTCCAATTCGAGCGCCACCGCCCGGAGCCACTGCGCGCGCAAGGGCGCCTCGGCGTTGCCCAGAGCCTCGAGCGCGGTCGCATACGCCGTGGCGTGCGCGATGGTGGCGTCACCCGCGGTCGTTTCCATTTGATGCCGCGTCGCGCGGTGCGGGCCGCCGGCGAGCGCCTCCTCGACTCCGCGATGCTGGTAGCCCAGGGCGATTTCCAGATGCAACACTTCCTCGCCCGCGCATTGGAAGCGGAAATGGCCCGGCTCGATGACGCCAGCGTGGACCGGGCCGACGGCCACCTCGTGAATTTCCCGGCCTTCCACGCGGAAGAATTCACCGTTCGCGGGCGCGTCGCCATTGTTCTTTCGCACGGGCTTAAGCCAGGGATGGCCCTCGGGCTTGAGTTGGTGCTGTTCCCAAACTTCACGTTCAAAGAGATGGGCCTGCGGTCGCGTCACCGTGAGCGCGGGATAACCGCCGTGGACGGGGGCGCTTCGAGCAACCGCCAATGTGTTGTCCGCGTCGAACGCGATGACGGCAACCAGACCCGTCCCGCTGCCATCCGGCACGCCGAACCACGCGCACAGACGCGCGCCACGGGCCAGCTCCGTGCTTGTCGCCTGCACCAAATCTGCCACCGGCCACTCTGGCACTTCCGCCCAAGGGAGGCTGGTGCCGTTGGCGAGCAGGGCGAAGGCGGTGGTGGCGCTCATGGTGCGGGAAACAGTTGGGTGACAGCCGCCGTCCAGGCATCGTGCAAAACCGTCGGCAGCGCGAGGCCCAGCCACAGGGAGAAACCGAGCAGCGCCAGTGGTGGCAGAATTAGCCCGGCCGTTTCCTTGAAGCGGCGGCCGGTCGCCTGGGTTGCCGTGCGTGGCCGTCCGTCCACGATGGCGAAGGCCAGACGCGTCAGTCCGAAGAAGGCGAACAGGAGACAGCCGAGAAACATCGCGGCGGCGGCTCCGTGGCTGCCCTCGAATGCGGCGCGCAACACGCGCAATTCGCTGAAGAACGGCCCGAAGGGCGGGCAGGCGGTGACAGCGAATATGCCGGTGATAAAAATGGCCGCCGAATGCGGCGTGAGCATGGCCATGCCGCCCACCTGGTCCATGGTGGGTGCCCCGGCGGCCCGGCGGAGGTTGCCGGCGCTGAGGAAGAGCGCGCCCTTGGTGAGGCCGTTGCTCCACACATGGAACAGAGCCGCCCACACTCCCGCCGGTCCCAGCGCCGCGCCCAGACACAGGATGCCCATGTGCTCGACGCTCGAATAGGCCAGCATGCGCTTGAAGTCTCGCGTGCCGAGCAGGAACAGCGCGGCGACCAGCATGGAGAACAGGCCGATGGCCATCAAAGTGCGGTCGGCCATCGCGCCCTCGCCGGCCGCAGCCACGACGCTGCGCACACGCAGCAGGGCAACGAACGCCACCGTTGTGACGCCGCCCGCCAGTATCGCTCCGACAATTCCCGGTGCCTCGCCGTAGGCATCGGGTTTCCAAGTGTGCATCGGGGCCAGCCCCATCTTGGTGCCGTAGCCGGCCAGCAACAACACCCAGGCGGTCAACAGCCACGGCCGCGACATTGCCGCTCCTTGGCCGCCCAATGCGGCGAATGTCAAATCCCCCGTGCCGCCGCCCAGCAGCGACGCGTAGCCGAGGCAAAACGAACCCAGCAGCGAGAGCGCGATGCCCGTGCCTCCGACGAGCAGGTATTTCCAAGTGGCTTCGAACGCGCGCGGTGTGCCGTTGAAGTGCAGCATCGGAACCGCCGCGAGCGTCACCGCCTCGGTGGCAATCCATAGCAGGCCCAGATGCCGGGCTTGATGTCCCGCGCTCAACAAGCCGAGCACCGCCAGCAGCGCGGCCACGAACATGCGGTTGGGCCGCTCGCTCCGCACTTGAAGATAGGCCACTCCGTAAATCGCGCAGACGAGAAACAGCACGGACACCGCCGGCAAAACCGCGCGCGCCAGCGGATCGAATCCCAGCCATGCCCCCGGCAGGACCGGCGGCGGATCAAGCAACAACCAGAGCGCCAGAGCTACGTGCGCAAGGCCCACGGCCGGCAGCAGCCACGGGCGCGTCCGGTTGTCGCGCCAGAAGGCCGCAAGCAACGCCCCGGCCAGCGGCATGATGATGAGCAGCAGTTCTTTCATTCTCGGAGCACGGTGAGTTTGCGCGTGTCGAGGGAATCGAAGGCGCGCTGGATGCGGTCCACGATGATGCCGATGATGAACACGCCCACGGTCACGTCGAGCAGGATGCCCGCCTCCACGAGCAGCGGCGTCGAATGAATCAACAGCAGGCCGAACAGGTAAATGCCGTTTTCCATGATCAGATAACCGCAGACTTGCGAGACGGCCTTCGCCCTGCCAATGAGCAGGACAAAACCCGTGAACACCGACGCCAGCGAGCCGGGCACGATCAACGAGCCAGCGTGCTCCGGCAGCAGTGGCAGCGCCTGCGCCAACGCCACTGCGGCCAGCGTGCCACCGGCCCCCAGCAGCAACGACGGCACGTAGCCCAACAGCGGTTCGATCTCGCGATCAATTTGGGCGACGCGCAGGGCACGTCGCAACAGTCCTGGGATCACCAGACCCTTGCCTGCCACCGTCGCCGTCGCCACGAGACTCACCCGCCAGTCGAGCCGCTCCTCCATCAGCAGCGGCATCACACCGAGGATCATTCCCTGCGCGGACATGGCGGTGATCAACGCCGGCAGTCGGCTCGTCCCCAGCGCCAGCAGGTTCAGTCCCATCGCCAATCCAATCAATAGATTCAAGGTCTCGCTCATGCCGCACCCCCTTTCCACGCCAGCAGAAGCGCAAACAGGCAAAGCAGAAACGCCGTCGTGAGCAGCAGGGGCACGCGCCGAAATGCCAGCCGTGCCAGCAGTGATTCGATGAGGCCCACGCCGACAGTCACCGCGAGCACGCCCGCCGCGAGCACGCCCGCCGCCGCGAGCGGCGAACGATCCCCGGTGGGCAGCACCGCCTGCGTCAGGAACAGCGCAAAGAAGAGCAGCTTCATCGCAGCGCCGTGCAAAATCACCGCGAGCGGCGGGCCGCTGTGGTCGAGCACCATCACCTCATGAACCATCGTCAGCTCAAGATGCGTGTTGGGATCGTCGAACGGCACGCGGCAGTTCTCCGCCAGCAGCACGGTGAAGAGTCCCGCCGCCAGCAAAATCGCACCCTCGCTCGCCGAGGGCGCGAGCATCGTGACGAGCGACGTGCCGCCGGTCTGCACGCTCAACGACAGCACCGCCGCGATGATCGCCGCTTCCGCGAGGACGGCGTAGCTGACCTCGCGTGCCGCGCCCATGCCTTCAAAGGCGGAGCCAGTTTCCAGTGCCGCCCAAGCCGTGCAAAAACGGGCCAGCGCGAGCAGATAAATCATGAGCAGAAAGTCTCCGCGAAAGCCGAAAGGCGACCCCGACGGACCCAGCGGCAGCAGCATTGCGGCACCCGCCACCGCCACCCACGCCACGGCAGGTGCAAGCACAAAACCCGGCGAGGCCAGCGTGCTCAACACCACGCCTTTCCGCCAGAGGCGCGCAAGATCGTAGTAGAGCTGCAGCACCGGCGGCCCGCGCCGGCCGGCGACCCATGCCTTCACCTTGTTGATGATGCCCGGCAGCAGCGGTGCAAGCAAAAGCCACCCGGCGAAGCGAAGCGTGGTTTCCATAAACAAGTTCACCGAGCACCTCCGGCCAGAACCACCATGCCCAAGGCGATCACACCGACGGCGACATAGAGGATGTAAGCTTGCAGCCGTCCGTGTTGCAGCCGGCGCACCGCCGCCGACAAATCCAAGAGGACGCTGCTCACCGGGATGACCACGCGTTCCAGCACCGTTTCAGGCACGCGCTCAACTCGGCGCCCACGGGCGGGCAAGGGTCCGCGAGGCCGTCGTGCCGTGCGTTCGGGTTGCAACAGCCAGGCGAACCAGTCGGTGGCGAGGCCGGCAAATGAGCCGCCCGTGTATTGCATCCGGGCTGTCGGGCGGGCATACCCGCAATCCCAAGTCAGGCCACGGCGAAGCCCGTTGGCCCGTGCCTTGCGCCACAGCCACGCGCCCGCCATCACCGCTAGCACGGCCAGCGCGAGCTGCGCCGAGCCAAGCATCGTGAGCGAGGCCGGCGGCTCCGTTCCTTGCACTCCCGGATGCCAGCTCCACATCGCCCTGGCAACCGCCGGCCAGAACAGCACCGGCGCGAGGCCAGTCGAGAGACAAACTGTTGCAAGGAGGAACATCGGACCAAGCATGAGCGGGCCGCTTTCGTGGGCCGCTTCCGCCACCTTGGTCCGTGCCGCGCCGAGGAAGACCACTGCCGCCGCTTTCGCAAAAGCCGCCATCGCCATCGCTCCGGTCATCGCCAGCATGATCGCGGCGGGCATCGTTGCCCATGCCGCCGCACCGCGCGTTGCCGCCGCGTCGAAAAGGCCGAGATAGACGAGCCATTCGCTGACGAAACCATTGAGCGGCGGCAACCCTGACACCGCGAGTGCGCCGAGCGCGAAGAGCGAGGCCGTCCACGGCATCACGCGCCACAATCCGCCGAGCCGGCTCATCTCGCGTGTGCCCGTCGCGTGCAAGACTGAACCCGCGCCAAAGAACAGCAGCGCCTTGAATGCACCATGATTCCACACGTGAAGCAATGCTCCCGCCAGCGCAAGCCGCCCCCACGCCGCATCGCCGTGCGCCGCGCCGAGCAACGCGCCACCGAGGCCGATCAAGATCACGCCGACGTTTTCCACCGAACAATAAGCGAGCAACCGTTTGAGATCGTTTTGTGCCAGCGCGAACGCGATGCCAAACAGCGCGCTGACTGCGCCCAAGGCGATGACCACCCAACCCGCCGCCGCTGGCACCGGCAGCCAGCCGCTGAAGCGGACGATTCCGTAAACTCCCATCTTGATCGCGACGCCGGACATGATGGCCGAGACATGGCTCGGCGCGTTGGCGTGCGCCGAGGGCAGCCAGATGTGCAACGGAAACAACCCGGCCTTCACGCCGAAGCCCGCCAACACGAGCCAGAACAGCGGTGACAACGCGGCCTGTTCGCGCATCGGCCCCAAATCCCAACTGCCGGTGCGCGCGGCCAGCGCGTTGAAGAAGGCGAAGAGGAAGACAGTGCCCAAGTGCGACGCGGCCAGATACAGCCAGCCCGCCGCGCGCACCTCACGCTGTCTCCGATCTAGCGTGACGAGGAAGTAGGCGCAGACCGTGAACAATTCCCATCCGATGAGAAAATGCAGCCCGTTGGACGACACGAGCACGAAACCCATGCTCAACAGCAGACCGCACCACCAGGCACGACCGCGCGGTGCCGAGTCCGGATGGTGACTGTCCGACCAATACTCATGGGCGTAGGCGGTGCCGGTGCCCCCGACCACACAGAGCAGCGCGAGGAACAACGCACTCACGCCGTCGAGGCGGAAGTGCAGCGCCTCTCCCCCCAGCAGAAGCGCCCCCCTCCATTCCCAATCAGGCGCTCCCCACAGCACTGAGAGAGCCGCTGCCAACGCCGTGCTCGCACCGGTCAAAGTCAACGCCAGCCACAGCCGTGGAAACCACGGGCCGGATACGAGGCCCGCCATCAGGCACACTGCGGCCGGCAGGAGCAATTCCCCCGGAGTCATGATTTCACCTCCGGGCTGTGTCCGCTCGCCGGCGTTGGGTCGGTGGCGGCGAACGCGGAAAAAATCTCCGCGTCGCTCGCACCTTTCGCCAGCAGCTCGCGCAGCGGCCCGCGGGAAAGCAGTCGGCTCAACCGTCCCAGCAAATCGAGATGGGCGCGCGGCGAGGGCGCGATGAGGAAAATCAGCCGTGTGACCGGCACGCCGTCGGTTCCGTTGCCGGGCAAGGCGAGCGCGTCGCGCAGCAGTAGCAACGCAATCGCACCGGAATCGCGCCCGAGCGTGATGCGCGCGCTGGGATGTGGCAGGGCGAAGCCGCTGCCGACTGGTGCCCAGGTGACTCCCCCGGGGGCGCGCAGCCGCTGGGCCAGAAGCTGGCGAACCGCCGGCGTCGCGGCCGGCAGGGCGGCCACAATGCGGTCAAAAACGTCCACGACCTCGGCGGCGGCAACCTCGCGCCAGATGCCGCCCGCCCGCAAGAGCGGCTCGATCCGCGAGCCGGTCGCGAACGCCGGCGTTGCCGCCGCAAGAAACCCGGCATGCGCCGCCAGTCCGCGAGCCGCCGCCCATTCCGCCACCTGGGTGCGGTCAAAAATGAACCGGCTCCGATCCACGGTGTGCGGCAACGCCTCGTTGCGAATCCAACCTTCGACGACGCTTTCCGAAACACCGAACGACTCGGCGATTTGAATGAGATTCAGATACATGATCCAGTCCGTTAACGGCTGTCTCCGACTAGCACGACCAACGCGAGGCCCGCAAGCCCGACCAGCACGTAAAGCACGTATGCCTGCACGCGTCCATGCTGTAGTCGCCGCGACGCTTGCGCGAGTTGCAGGACCACGCCGCCCGCAGGCTCGACCGCGTATTCGAGCACCGTCTCCGGCGTGTGCTGCGAAAAATTTGCCTGTGTGGGAAACGTGACTTCCGGGCGATGCTCGTGTCGCACCGGACGCAGAATCCACGCGAACCATTCGGTGATGGTGTCGGCGAACGAGCCGGCGGTGTATTGCATCCGCGCGGTCGGTGCGGCGTAGCCACAGTCCCACGTCAACGCGTGTTTGAAGCCGCTCCGCTGCGCTTTGCGCCAAAGCCACCCGGCTGCCACCACTGCGAGCGCCGCCAACGCGACATTGGCGAGGCTGAGTGCCGC
The DNA here is from genome assembly GCA_964478755.1 of uncultured Klebsiella sp. Classification (GTDB taxonomy): domain Bacteria; phylum Verrucomicrobiota; class Verrucomicrobiia; order Limisphaerales; family SXTU01; genus SXTU01. The sequence continues at coordinate 8,946 of CAYZJP010000046.1, read as the reverse complement.
GAGCGGCACGGGCGCTTCTGCTCCCACCCAGACCGGCTGCCAAACTTCGACAGCTCGCGAGACGGCGGGCCAGAAAACTATCGGAGCGAGACCAATCGCCACGCAGCCAGCGCCCAGCACCAGCATCGCGCCGCGCATCGCCGGGCCGCTCTCGTGCGCGTCAACCGCTGCTTCGGATCGTGGCGCGCCAAGGAAAACCACGCCACACACTTTCACAAAGCACGCGAGCGCCAAGGCTCCCGTGACTCCGAGAAGCACTGCGGCTGGAATCGCAGCCCACGCCGTCGGGCCGTGTGCGATGGTCGCGTCGAACAAGCCGAGATACACGAGCCATTCGCTGACGAACCCGTTGAGCGGCGGCAGGCCGGAAATCGCCGCCGCACCGAGCGCGAAGAGCGACGCCGTCCACGGCATCGCGCGCCACAGCCCGCCGAGCCGGCTCATTTCGCGCGTGCCGGTGGCGTGCAACACGGAACCGGCGGCAAAGAAGAGCAGCGCTTTGAACAGGCCGTGATTCCACACGTGCAGGAGTCCGCCCGCCAGCGCGAGCCGTCCCCAAGTGGCGTTGCCCTGGCCGGTCGCCACCATCGCGAAGCCAAGGCCGATGAGAATGATGCCGATGTTTTCGACGCTGTGATACGCGAGCAACCGTTTGAGGTCATGCTGGCCGAGTGCGAATGCAACGCCGAGCACCGCGCTCGCCACGCCGAGCGTCGCAACCACCCAGCCAGCGGAGGGCGGCACCGGCATCCAGCCACTGAACCGCACGAGTCCGTAAATGCCAATTTTGAGAGTGACGCCCGACAACATGGCCGAGACATGACTCGGCGCGTTGGCGTGGGCGGACGGGAGCCACACGTGAAGCGGAAACATTCCGGCCTTGAGACCGAAGGCAATCAACGCCAACCAGAACAACGGCGCGAGTTCCGGCCGGTCGCGCATTGAGCCGAGTTCCCAACTTCCCGTTTGCGCCGCAAGAATGGTGAAGAAGGCGAACAGGCAGAGCGCGGCGACATGCGATGCGCCGAGATACAGCCAGCCCGCCGCGCGCACGTCGCGCGAGCGCCGGTCCAGCGTCACCAGAAAATACGCCGCGAGGGTGAACAGTTCCCAAGCGATGAGAAAATGAAGTCCGTTGGCGGAGAGGAGCACCAGCCCAAGACACAACAAAAGCAAACTCCACCATGCCCGACCCGTGCGTGCCGAACGCGGATGCGCCGCGTCGCTCCAATACTCCCGCGCATACACCGCGCCTGCTCCACCGATCACACTGAGCAGCGCGAGGAACAGCGCGCTCAGGGCATCGAGTCGCAGATGAATTGTTTCGCCCCCGAGCGTGGCCGTGCTGTGGGATTCCCACGCGCCTCCCAAGTTCAAGATCACCGCCGCCGCGCCAAGAGCGCCCGCCGCGCTCACCAGCACTGCCGCCAACCAAAACTTCGGCGCGTGCATTCCGGCGAGGACGCTCACGAGCATCCCGGTCCCAGAAATCATGAGGAGAAGCTCAGTCACGCTGTTCGTGGGAGGCGGATTTCACGAGCCCGCCTTTCCGTTTCCGCTGACCAGCGTATTGGCTGGCCGGGCTGCCGACAACCCGCGACTTCTTCCGCCAGAGGCTTGGAGGGCTTCACTGGCGCGCTCCAGGGCGCCGGTCAATTCGCGGCGGGCCGCCTCCAACTGCTGGCGTTCCTGATGCAACGGGTCGGTTTCCGGTCCGGCCGGCAGTCCGAGAATTTCGCGGGCGCGTGCCAAGGACGCCACGATGTTCGGACAGACATTTTCGCGTCCGAGACGGTCGAGGAAGCCAGCCTTCTCCATCACGAGCAACGGCTGGGTGTGGGGCGCGCTGAGGATGAGATGCTTGCCCTTGGCGCGCAGCTTGACCTGCAAATCCTCCAATGCCTGCAGGCCCGTGGCGTCCATCGCGAGCACCTTGCGCACGCGGAGGATCAAGATGTCCGGCTCCTGTCTGGCGCGCTTCAACTCGTCGTCGAGCTTGTCCACCACGCCAAAGAAAAACGCGCCGAACACGCGGAAGACCAGCACGCCGGGCGGGATTTCACGGCCCACGAGCGAATGGTGCGAGCCTTCGGTTTCGGTGCTCTCATCCACGGAGGTGATTTGCGAAGTTTCGGAAATGCGTTTGACCATCAGGAGCGCCGCGAGCACGACGCCCACCTCGACGGCGAGCGTCAAGTTGGTCAACACCGTGAGCGCGAACGTGGCGACGAACACCGACGAATCACTGAACGGCCAGCGCGTCAGGCGGAGGAATTGTTTCCACGAAACCATCCGATACGCCGCCACAACCAGCACCGCGCTCAACGTCGCCAGCGGAATGTGCGAAAGCAACGGCGCGGCCGCAACCAGCAGCGCCAGCAGCAACGCGGAATGCACCATTCCCGCCACGGGCGTCCGCGCGCCGGATCGTGTGTTGACGACGGAGCGGGCGACCGCGCCGGTCACCGGCAGGCAGCCGAAGAGCGGTCCGATGAGATTCGCGACGCCCTGGCCAACAAGTTCCTGGTTCGAATCGTGCCGTTCGTCCAACATGCCGTCCGTGACCACCGCGCACAGCAGCGCCTGCATCGCGACGAGCATCGCGATGGTAAACGCGGGTTGAATCATTTCGGGGAAGAGCTGCAAGTCCACGACCGGGAAGTGCAAGGCCGGAAACCCCTGCGCAATTCCGCCGAACTCCGAGCCGATGGTCGCAATGTGAAATTTCGCCTCCAGGCCAAACACGGCAACCGCGACGGTGGCCAGCAGCAGTCCCACCACCGATCCGGGAAAGTGGCGCGAAAGTTTCGCGGGCCACGCGCCAATCACCACGAGCGAAGCCAGCGCGAGCACGACGGTCGGTCCGTGGATGGCGTCGAAGTGCGTGGTCAACACCCGCAGCTTGCCAATGAAATCGACGGGCAGTTGCTCGATGTTCAGGCCAAGAAAACTTTTGATTTGTGAACTGATGATGAGGATGGCGATGCCCTTGGTGAAGGCGCGGCTGACCGGATACGGAATGAACCGGATGACTGTGCCCATACGGGCGAAGCCCATCACGCACAACATCGCGCCCGCCAGCGCCGTGCAGACCACGAGACCGTCCGCGCCGAACCGCTGGAGAATGCTGTAAGTGATGATGACGAACGCGCCCGTCGGCCCGCCGATTTGCACGCGCGAACCGCTCAAAGCCGCCACAAGTCCGCCGCCGATGATGGCCGTGAACAGTCCCTGTTCTGGTTTGGCCCCCGAGGCGATGGCAAACGCCACCGACAGCGGAAACGCCATCACCATGCCGTTGAGACCCGCGCTGAAATCCCGCCGGAAATGCCCGCCGGAATAGTCCCTCAACGCTTCCAGCCGCTTGGGTCGGAATGGAATTGAAACATTCATCCGAGACCGTCAGGACAAAGACCAAAAGTAAGTCACGGGGTCGAACGGGTTCGCAGTTCAACCTGCCGAAGAATTTCCACCATCTGAAAGGTGTCCTGCGCCGCCATAAGTTGCTCGACGAGCAGGTTATGTTTGGCCAGCCGCGCGAGGCCGGAAATGAGCAGCAGGAACCGCGTCGAGTCGGTCGCCGGCACCGCCATCAGAAAGACCAGGCGCACCGAACGGGCGGCCTTCGATCCCCAGCGCAGCGCTTCATCACTGCGGCCGAGCGCGAAGGAGAGTTGTGACAGGGCCGACACTCGTGCGTGGGGAAACGCCATGCCCGCCTCCATGTCCGTGCTCATCATAAATTCCCGGTTCAAAGCGGCGTGATAAAAGGGCAGCAAGTCCGGGATCCGCCGTTCGTGTTGCAAGACCTGGCTCAACTCTTGGATCACCGATGGCGCATCTTGGCCGCGCAAGTGCGGGATGATCAGGCCCGGACTGGTAAAATCAGCCAAGGTCATCGCTGCGGGGGCAGGAGCGATGGCGGAGTCAGGCGACATGATGGGTCGCTCTTCGGGTGACGCGCTTCGTCCGGGCGGGCGGCGTGGCTTTCGGCGCACCCAACCCGATCGGCTCGTTCTCGGGCAAATACAGATAGTGGCCGCAGTTCTCGCAGAGGCTGACTTCATCCGTGTAAACCAGCGCGGCCAGCGTGCCGCTGGGGATGCGCAAATGACATTCGCCGCACACTCCGTTGCGCGCGACGGCCACCCCTTTCTTCCCGTGCGCGACGAGGCGCTCATAATGCGCCAAGATGGACGAGGGCACGGCTGCCCGGAGCTTCTCCAGTTCCACCTTGGCGGCGGCCGTTCGCGCGCCCGGTCCGAATTCGAGCCGTTGCAACGCGCGCAACCGATCCATGATCGTTCTCATGCGTGCCTGAACGCAGCGTGCGTGCCGGAGGGAGGAACGTCGCAGCAACCCCTTGTTTTGCGCGGGTTTTGCGGCTGGCGTTGGTCAACGCAAAATCAGCCCACCGACTTCAATGGCGTGTTTGTGCATTCTTTGCACTGTGGCGGCGGCGAATGTGCAAGCACAAGTCAGTCGGCGCAGAACGCAACGCCTCTGGCAATTTCGCATCTGGAGCGCACACGAGCGGCCGCGTCCTGATCGCCTGCGAACAACCATCCCTCAAAATCTTCCGCAGGTAGTCGGGCTGATGCCGTCGTCTCAAATGAGTGTTGGTGCGAGCACGGTGAGCGGGCTTCGCCGATCCTCATTTGACGGGAGTCGCAAGCTGGTCACGGAGAAATTTGGCGGCCTGCTCGTTCGCTTGGGCAATCGCCTTCGGATCCGCACCGCGCAGGCCATGCTCGCCGCCGGGGACGGTGATTAGTTCATGTGCCACGCCGTGCCGGGCGAGTTCGCGGGCCATGTCCGCCGAGCACGCGTAAGGCACATCGGTGTCCTCCGTGCCATGCACCATGAGGATGGGCGGGTAGTCGCGGGTGATCTGGTGCACGGGGCAAAAGTGCCTGAGCCGGGCCGGTTCCTTCGCCGCATCCAGGCCGGTGACGCCCAGCGACCAGTCGCCGGTCTGCCGCAGAAAACGGTAGTAGCTCCCCCGCGCCTTCGCCACGGCCGGAGCATCCGTGTTGGTCAACACCCCGCCCAAGTTGACAGCGGCGAGCGCTTCCTCACGGGGCACCGGCGTGCCGTGATGGACGGATTTCGCCCGCGCCCACTCGCTGTCAATGTCACCGTAGCCCCAGTAGGCCAGCAGCGCCTTGGGCCGCGGCTCGACGATCACTCCTGCCAGCATCGTGAGAAACCCGCCCGCCGAACCGCCCGCCACCGCGACGCGGCGCGTGTCCGCATGAAAGAGCTGCGGGCCTTGCGTATGCAGCCAGCGAAACGCGTCCCTGAGATCCTCGGCGATCTCCGGCAGCTTCACTTCCGGGGCGAGCCGGTAATCCAGCGAGACCAGCACCCAGCGCTCCTGCGCGCACAGTTCGAGCAGGCTACGGGGAACCTGCGTCCGGCTGCCCACGATGAGCGCGCCGCCGTGCAACCAGACCAGCACGGGACGCAGCTCCGTTCCCGGCGGGCGGTGGACATCCGCCTCGATCTTCACCGGGCCGACGGTTTTGTAAACGAGCGTGGTCTTGCTCAACGCCGGTTCGGCGGCGGTCGCGACCACTCCAATGAGCGACAGCAGCGCCCAGGGAAGCCGGTGTTTCATGCCCCGCACGGTAGCGATGATGACGGCCTCGAGAAATGCTTTTTTGAAGACCACGCGGAAGCAGTGAAATGGTTTCGCAAAACGGCCGAACAGGGGCACGCCAAGGCGCAGGCCTGCGTTGCCGCGCCAGGCTGGGCCTCCAGCGCGAGGGCAAGCAGGCACTTGGCACAGTGGCCCAGCGGGGAGTCGGCGGACAGCGGCCCGCCACAGGTGGAACAGGTGCGGATGAGATTCATGGGGCGTGCGGGCATGATGCGTTCTGCCCGTTACAGAAGCAATGGCAATGGCGGGAATTTGTTACCGCTGGGAGGAATGTTTCTTAAAAGCAAAGGGACTCAGGAGGCACGGAGAGAAGCACAAACAACCGTGCTCCACGGTCGAATCACCGATGAGGAAGACAAGGACTCGCAAGCCAGGCAAACGATGCGGGTGGGCGCAGGTCCATCTCCAAGCTCAGCGGCTTATTTGGCCTTCTTCACTTCGACTGCGTAGGTGTGTGTGGCACCGTGCATATTCGAGCGGAAGACGATCCACTTGCCGTCCGGCGTGAAGGTGATGTTGGGTTCGAGGCTGTAGTTGTGTTTCGTGAGGTCCACGAGACGCTCGGACTTGAGCGCGCCGATCTTGATGGGGCCGTCGGTCTGGCCCGGCAAGCCTGCGAGCGCGAGCTTTTCGGGGCGGAACAAATAAATCCACTGGCCGTTGCCCGGCGGGTCGAGCGGGCGGGCGTCAGGGCCGCGATTCGCAACGCTGGCGGGCCCACCGCCGTCGCCAGCAAAAAGTTTCCCATCAGCCGACGCGTTGTAATGCACCGACCAGTCCTTGCGGTCGAGGTGATACCAGGTGCGCCTGCCGGTAGCGATTTCGTAGCCCGCGAGCCAGAAGACTTCACTGCGCGGCGTCTGGAGGTCATACCAGACGGTGTTGCCGTCGGTGCTGAAAAACTCGTGCCCCGCGATTTCCATGTCCATCGTGCGTGGATGTATTCTTGTGAGGCCACTGCCGTCGGTGCGAATGAGCCAAGTCCGATCAACGTAATGCCACGGCCCTTCGTGACAAAACATGATCTGGCCGGGGTCGGTCGGCGAACACTGGAGATGATTCAACCAGTCGTTTGACATGTGGAGGCGCTTCACCTCGCCGGACTTGATGTCCACGGTGTAGAGCACGAGCGGCGTGCCCGCTGCCCAGCGCGTGCCGAGGCGGCCTTCGCCTCCGCCCGGCGGCAGCGTGCGCGGCGCGGCCTTGCCCTGCGGATCGGTCGCGATGCCGACGAGCAAGGTCTCGTCCGCGTTGACCGTGATGTTGCCGCCGAAGCGACCCGAGCCGAACGGATTCTTTGCGACCTCGCGCGTCGCCTTCGTGTCGAGGTCGGTGGCGTGGATGGCTCCGTCACGCACAAAGTAAATGTTGCCGGACTTGCGCCCCGTGACGAGCGCGACAACACGGCCCTCGACAACGCGCTCAATGGCGCGTGTTTTGAGGTGGATCGTGGAAATCCCGCCCGGCGTGGTCACGACAAGCTTCTGGCCATCGGCGGAATAAGCGTTCTGGTGGAAGTAAAAACTCGACGTGCCCGGCTCGCGCGAGAGCCGCACGACGCGATGGCCGGTGGCCGGCTCGATCCACTCGACCGGCGGCTCGTCCGCAGCACGGGCAACTGTCGCACAGCACGCGGAGGCAAGCAGAATGACACCGAGCAGTTTGATCGGCCAACGCGGATGGTGCATGACAGGCGTGTTCGTGACGAAGGAGAATTGAACGAAGCGGTTGCGCACCGAGCGAGCGATTCAATCGCTAGACGCTCGCCACTCGCCCGGTGGAGTCGCCGAACTTCCCCAGTCCCTTCACGCCAATGCGGTCGGCCATGGCGAGGAACAGATTCGTCGTTGGCACGCTGCCGTGTTTCACGAAGCGTCCCGGTGTCAGCGCGCCGCCGCCGCGGCCGGCGAGGATGATCGGCAGGTTCACGTGCGAATGGCGGTTGCCATCCGCGTGGCCGCTGCCATAGACGATCATCGAGTTGTCGAGCAGCGAGCGGCCGTCGGTGTCCTTCGTCTGTGCGAGCTTCTCGAGGAACTTCGCGAACCGCTCCATGTAGTAGGTGTCAATCTGCGCGACCTTCTCCATCATCTCCGGGTTCTCGCGATGGTGCGTGAGGTCGTGGTGGCCCTGCGGGATGCCAATCTGCGGATAGGCGCGGTTGCTGCCGTCGCCCGCCAGCAGGAACGTCGCGATGCGCGTCGAGTCCGTCTGGAACGCCAGCGTCAGCAGGTCATACATCAAGTCCATGTGCGCGCCGAAGTCCGCCGGGATGCCCGCGGGCGCGTCCACCGGGCCTTGCGGCAGCTTGCCGAAACTCTCCGCGCGCTGGATGCGCGTCTCGATCTCGCGGACGCTCGTCAAATACTCATCGAGTTTTGCCTTGTCGCCCTGACCGAGTTGTTTCTGCAACGAGCGCGCGTCTTCGAGAACAAAATCCAACACCGACCTCTCCGTCTGCTGGCGATGCTGAAAGTTCGACTGGCGCTCGCCCACGGAACCCGCGCCGAAGAGCCGCTCGAAAACGAGGCGCGGGTTTGGCTCCGGCGGCATCGGCGTGGTCGGCGAGGACCAGGAGATGTTGTATTGGTAGGCGCATGAGTAGCCCGAGTCGCAACGGCCCGACTTGCGCACGGAATCACAGGACAGTTCTAGCGACGGCAGCCGCGTAAGATGCCCGGCGTGCTTTGCGAGCACCTGGTCAATCGAAACGCCGACGTGGATGTAGGCGCTGTCCGTCTTGCGGGCGCGCTCGCCGGTGAGGAACGTGGCGTTCGCCCGCGCGTGGTCGCCCGCGCCGTCCGGGCCGGGCGTGGCGTTCACGTGGTCCAGTTCGCCGAGCACTTGGATCTGGTCCTTGAGTTTCTCCAGCGGCAGCATCGTGCGATTCAACTGCGCCAACTGAAACTCCTTCCCCTCGCCCTCCGGCCACCAGTGACCCTGATGCGCGCCGTTCGGGAAATAAACGAACGCCGTGCGCAACGGCGCGCCGGTGGGCGTCGTGGCGAGTTGCCCCGCGGCCTTCGCCTCGGCGGCAAGCAGCTTGAACGGCGTCAACGAATCGAGCGCCGGCAGCGCGAGGCCGACACCGAGCCCACGCAGGAAATGGCGGCGAGTAAGGCTGGCGTGTCGCTGGGCCGTGCGTTGCTCGCGGGAAGGCAGGTTGGTTTTCATGGCTTCGTATTCTTCTTTTGAACTTGTTTGGCTGGAACGTCAAGCGGTTTGCCCGGCAGGGCTGACGCATCAAAATCCTGCTGTGCTGGTGGACGAACCTGGCGTTGAAT
>CAYZJP010000045.1:0-35332 GCA_964478755.1 uncultured Klebsiella sp. | reverse complement strand
TCGTCAGACAGCGTTTCGCTTTTCACGTTCAAGGGTTTTGGGATAGCCTCTAGTGTTTTTGTTTGTTTTCGGCGTCACTATCGGCTTAATCGGGTGTGGAGATAAGACTGCCCAGTCAAAGAAACTGACTAAAGCCGAATGGCGCGCGAAACTTGCAAGTAATTACGGTCAAGTAGCACAGCTAGGAATTATTGATAATTTGAAGCCTGCGCAGTTCAAGACCGCGATGGGCGAGCCGCACAAAACACAAACTGTCGGGGACCAAGCCTTCTGGTATTATGAGTGCTCAGACGGGACTATTCAGCTTGACCTGCATGCGCTGAACCTTGCGGCTGGCGTGATGCAAGGCACAATAAACGACTACTAGCTTTTGTCTTGGTTTTCTGCCCTACCTCAATCGAGGTGAATAAACTCATCACCTCCAGCATTGCGCGGCTCATGCTGGCTCACTCATACAGAGACTCCTACCTGCGCATCAAATACGTCACCACGTCACGCCAGTCGTAGTTGGTCGAAAATAGCCCAGCCATTCATGGCTGGGTAAAGCGTCCCCAACCATTCCAGTCCCGCCGGGACGAAAGCACATCTCTGCCGTCCCTGCCGGGACTTTGCCCTTTCGCCTCACCCACCCACGGTTGAAACCGTGGGCTATTTTCACCCGTCCCTCCGGGACTACAAATGCGTGCGCTCCTATTCATTTTCATTCGCATCCATCCGTGTGATTCGCGGGCAATTCTTCCCCCACACCGCCGGGCAATGTTTCCCGCGCCCATTGCCTCCCACGCCCGGCGCGCAGAGGACTGCGCGCCCTACCTTGTTCACGTCTTCATCACTTCCTTCTCGCTCACCTGCTGCGCGATGACGGCCACGCAGTCGCCTTGCTGGGTGAGGCACGGGGCGCGGTCTTGGTAAAGCGCGGTGCGCAAGCCGGGCTTGTCACGCCAGCCCAGCGCAGCTAATCTCCTTTCCATGAGCACGCTCGCCGAAATCGAGTCCGCCGCCGACTCACTGCCCGCAGAACAGCAGCAGGAATTGTTGCTGTTTCTGGCCACTCGATTGCACGCGGCGAGCGGAGCGCTGCCACCGCCGCGTGACATTCCGCGCGAGCAGTTGGACCAGTGGATTGCCGAGGACGAGGCCGGGCACCAGCGCTTCCTTGCGGGGGCATGAAGCTCTTTCTGGACACCAGCGTGCTGCTGGCCGCCTGCGGTTCGGCACGGGGTTCGTCGCACACGCTGTTCAGCTACGCACCGGCCAACGGGTGGACGCTGATGACCAGCCTGTGGTTGGTCGCGGAAGTCGTCCGTAATCTGCGCAAGTTCCCTCCCTCCGCGACGCACCAATGGCTGCGTTTCCGTCCACAGCTCACGCTGGTGGACGATGTCGTGAGCCTCAATCAGGCGGTCGTCTTTCCCGTGAGCAAGGACCGCCCGGTCCTGCTGACCGCGCTGGCCTCGGCACAAGTCTTGTTGACTTTGGACCGCAGTGATTTTGCCGGATTCCTCGGCAGTCACTTCTACGGGCTACCGTTGTTGGAGCCAGCGGAATTTCTGGAACGCGAGCGAAATGCCGGAAGGTTGAAACCCGCGCCGGGAACGTAAGCGGCCCGGCTTTCATCTTACCTTCAAGCCGCCATCACTTCCTTCGCGCTCACCTGCTGGGCGATGACGGCCACGCAGTCGCCTTGCTGGGTGAGGCACGGGGCGCGTTGCGTGATGAGGTAGCCGGCGGATTGCGCGACGAGCGGCTCGGGGGCGCGGTCGGGGCGTTCGAGGTGGTGGATGTAACCGACGGTCTGGCCGCGTTTCACCTTTGCGCCGAGGTCGAGGCAGATTTCAAAGATGCCGGACTCGGGCGCGAGCAGGTAGTCCTCACGGTGCAGCGCTTGCGTGAGGATGACGGGCGGCAGGCCGAGCTTGGCGCGGGTCCGCACGCGGCCCTTCAGCGCGCCGAGGTGGATGAGGACGTTGCGCAGGCCGCCCTGCGTGATGCGATGCACATCGGCGGGGACGCATTCGCCGCCGCCCATTTCCGTGGTGACGACGAGCTTGCCCTGGTTCTCCGCCTCGACCGGCAGCAGGCCCGTGCCGGCGATGTCCGCGTAGAGGAAGGCGAAGTCCGAGTTCCACGCGAGCATGGCGTCGAGCATGGTGCGGCGCTGCGCGCGGTCGGCGACGAGGTGCATGGTGGAGCACGGCACGAACTCCATGCTGCGGCCGCCGGAGTGGATGTCGATCACCACGTCGCTCAACGGGAAGAGAACTGTCGTGAGGTAGTGCGCAATCTGGCTCGTGACCGCGCCCTCGGGCTGGCCGGGGAAGGCGCGGTTCATGTTCATGCCGTCCACGGGCGAGAGGCGGGTGGCGGCGCGCGCGGCGGGGAAGTTGAGCGAAGGGATGAGGATGATGCGTCCGTTGACCATCTCAGGTGTCAGCTCACGCGCGAGTTTCATGATGGCGATCTGGCCCTGATATTCGTCGCCGTGATTGCCGGCGAGGATAAGCACGGTCGGCCCCTTGCCGCGCGCGACGATCGTGCAGGGGATCATCACATTGGCCCAGCCGCCGAGATTGTGGGACCAGGGGACTTGGAGGAAGCCCTGCTGTTTGCCGGGACGTTGGAAGTCCAGCGTGGTGTTAAGCATGGATAGCAGACGGAGCGTGCCACCCTCAGCTTCGTTCGGCTTGGGTTTTCAATTCTGCCAATGGCCTGAAAGCTGCGTGCGCGAAGCCTTCTTATTCAGCATGAGCGACCTGGAAACGATTCTCGCCGTGGTGGCTGCCGCAGTCGCGGCGGCCGTTGTCATCAGCCTGCTCAAGCGCGCGTCGCGCAAACGTGGCTACGGCGACCCGTATCGCCGCGACGCAGAGCGCAGGGCCGCCGACGGACGGCAGGAAGACCGCTGAGTCAGCGCGCCACTGGCTTGAGGCCGCGCAGGTGCTCGTCGAACCAGTCCGCGAGGAGTTGCACGTCTTTCACCATGTCCGGCCAGCCGTGGACCTTGCCGGGACGGTTGATGAGTTGTGCGGTGGTGCCCGCTGCCTTCGCCCTGGCCACGAACGACTCGGCCTGCTGGTAAGGCACGAGCTTGTCCGCGTCGCCGTGGATGATGAGCGTGGGCGGGAGCTTGGGAGTGATGAAGTAGATCGGCGAGACTTCGCGGCCGAGTGCTTTCCGGCTTTCGTCGTTGTCCGCGCGCGGGCCGAAGGCGGTCTTGAAATTCTTCAATGTCCCCACGCCCGTCGCGTCCTCGCCGGGCTGGCCGTAGTTGAGAAAATCCGTCGGCGGAAAAAAGCAAGCCACGGCCTGCACGGCGCTGCTGGCACGGTCCACGGGGTCTTTCGCGTCGGGTTTGCCGGGGCCGCCCTGTGTGCCCATCGTGAGCGAGAGATGGCCGCCCGCACTCGCGCCGGAGATGCCGAACTTCTCGGGGTTCACGCCCCACTTGGCGGCGTTGGTGCGGATGTAGCGGATGGCGCGATGGATGTCCTGCGTGACCTCGGGAATGGTGAACTTGGGCTGCGAACCATGCACCACCGCGAAGACCGTGTAGCCGCGGTCGAGGAACGGCTTGTAGAAACCGGCGTTGATGGCCTCCTTCCCGGAGAACCAGCCGCCGCTGACCATGAAGATCACCGCGCAACCATTGGATTTCGCGGGCTGGAAAACATCCATCGTCAGCGCCGTGCCGAACTTGCGGCCGTAGATGACGTCCTCGGTGCGGGTGAACGTGGCGTCCTGCGCGAAGGCCGGCGCGAAAGAGAGCCAAAGTGCGAACAGTGCGGTGGCGAAATAGCGAGTCATGCGGCGGAGTGTAGCCAGCGCCGCGCCGCCGGGAAGCGGATTTGTCCCGCACGACTTTCGCCTCGCCAAAGCCGCCTCAGCGAAGTCGAATCCGCGCATGGCGTTCGCGGATTTTCCAGCCCAGCAGCAGGCCGTCGCGCTGCTCCAGCGCAGTCTGGAGCGCGGCCGGCTCGCGCACGCGTATCTCTTCACCGGCGACGACCTTGACGAGCTGGAAGGCATGGCGCGCACGCTGGCCAAGACCTTGAACTGTCAGCAGCCCCGGCTCGGCGCAGCCAGTGACTCGTGCGACGGATGCCTCGCCTGCCAAAAAATTGACCACGCCAACCACGCCGACGTGCAGTGGGTGCGGCCCGAAATGAAGTCGCGGCAAATCTCCGTGGACCAAATCCGCGAGCTGATCCACACCGTCAACCTCAAGCCCACCGAGGCGCAGTGGAAGGTCGCCGTCATCGTCGCCGCTGACCGCCTGAACACGCAGGCGGCGAACGCGTTCCTCAAGACGCTGGAGGAGCCGCCGTCGCGCAGCATTCTCATTCTGCTCACCGCCGAGCCGCAGCAACTTTTGGAAACTGTTCTGTCACGTTGCCTGCGCCTGAACTTCGCCGGTGATGAGGGCGGCAGCCGGAAATTTGCGCCCGAACACATCGCCTGGCTGCGCGAGTTCGGCGCGCAGCTCACCGAGCCAAAGCAAAACTTGCTGGGCCGCTATCGGGTGCTGGGCCAGATGCTTGCGCGCCTCGCTGCGTTGAAGGACACGATCAAGGAAACGCTCACCGCGCGCTCGCCACTCCAGCGCTACGACGACGTGGACCCGAAGCTGGCGGAGAAATGGGAGGAGGAACTCGATGCCGCCATCGAGGCTGAATACCGCCGCCAGCGCGCCGAGCTGCTGCTCACATTGCAGTGGTGGCTGCGCGACGTGTGGCTGCGGAAGCTCGGCACGGACGCGGAGTTGGTGGCCTTTCCCGAGCTGGCCGGCGCGGTTGAGACCGTGAGCGTGCGTCTCACGAACGCCGAGGCGCTCGAAAACTTGCGCGTGCTGGAACAAACGCAACGCCTGCTCCGCACGAACGTGCAGGAAGCGCTCGCGCTGGAAGTCGGCCTGCTGAAGCTGCGGCTGTGAAGGCGAAACAACCTTGCCGATCCGTCGCGGCAGGAGGAAACTCCGGCATGAGTTTGCCTCGTGGCTTGTGCCAGTCGACCTTCCGGCGGGTCGCCGTTGCCACGCTCGCCTGGCTGCTCGTTGCCGCCCCGGCTTCCCTGCGAGCCGCCGAGGAGTTCAGGTTGACGCCGGAGCAGACCGCCGCGCTCGAGGCCACGCGCAAAGGCTTCGGCAAGGGCAGGAAATTGCAGGTCGAGATTGAGAAGATGCTCGGCCAGACCACCGAGACGAACCGCGTGCAACTCGCATTGAGGCTCGCCACCGTCGTGGCGGAGAAGTGGCCCGATGAGGCGGGGGATGGGGTGGGAAAGCTGGTTCAGCTCCTGCCCGGCCAGGCCGTGCCGCTGGTCAGCGCGGCCTTGAAGATAGCGCCCAAACAGGCGCGGCCCATCGCCTCGGCGGCCATGACCGCGTCGCCGACCAACTCCATCCTCATCGCCAGTGCGGCCATTCAAATTGTCCCGGCCGAGGGCAGCGCGATTCTGGAAGCCGCCTCGTGGCGTGTGCCGAAGGAGTTGAAGCCGCAGTTGGAGCAACTCAGGGCGAGCCTCCCGCCCGAAGTGGTAAAGCCTCCCGCCAAGCCAGTGCGCATCGAGAATCCCCTGGCGAAGTAAGCCTGAAGCGGACGGGCTTCAACCCTTCAAAATCTCGCCCACCAACCGCGCGTCCTGCCCGTCCACAAGGGACATCTCCGTGCCGTTGCGTTCAAGGGCGACGCACTGGGTTTGTCCGCTAGCCTGAGTAGGCTCAAAAGGGTGTGTCCTTGGCGGGGAGCGGGCCTGACGGATGATGCACTTTTTGCGGGTCGAGCGCTTCCCGCCAGCTTCCTTTGGCGGGGGGATCAGCACGTGTGGCACCGCGTTGGCGAAGAAAATCAGCAGTGGGACGGGCGGTGGGGAAAGAGGGTGTCACAGGCTGGAGGCCGCGGCCGAAGAACCCGACGCCACTCATCAAGTTGCCGATCTCCACCGGAGTCGGAGCACTGAGAGACGGATAGAGCACGGTCCCGAGCGGCGTCTGGCCCAGTGCGTTCGTCTTTTCCAAGTTGGCCCTCTGTTTTAGGAGCAGATGCATCATATTCGTGCGCCCGGCGCGAGCTGCGATGTGCAATGGTGTATCACCAGTCAACGGAGCCGCCGGATTGGCTTCCCCTTTGGGAAGGCTCTGCGCGTTGGCATCGGCACCCTGCTCCAAGAGCAGCCCGGCCAGTGTGAGATTGCCGGCGGCCACAGCTTGATGCAGCAACGTGAACCCGGAGGGCAGCGCCTCATGCACGTCCGCACCGTGACGGAGGAGCAGCTGGGCCATGGGCAGGTTGCCTGCAGCGACGGCAGCGGGCAGGGGGCGATCAGCCGGACCACCGGCGAACCGCACCACAACGATTTGGGGAGCGCCGGGCGCTAGATCAAGTTGGCGGCCTTGATTGGCATCTGCTCCTTTCGCGAGGAGCAGTTCGGCCAAGGGCAGTTTCCCCATCGCCACCGCCACCAGCAACGGAGGGTTGCCTTGGCGGTTTCGCGTAGTGGCCAGTGCTTGGTCACGTTGCAGCAACTGCAAAAGCCCTTCCAAGTCGTCGTCCGCGAGGCAGTCGAAGATGGTCGGTCGGAGACCGCGTGCGATGAGAAGTTCCGTGACTTCGCGCGCTGGTTTGGCCCGCGCAGCCGGAAGCGCGGTCTGGCCGGCCAAGTCGGTAGCCTGCAAATCGGCATCGGCATCCAGGATGGCTCGCACGGTTTCCACGTCGCCACTGCCCGCCGCCCAGTGGATGGCCGGGCGACTCTGGATTTCCTCTTTCGCGAATCCGGCGTTTGTGCGCAGCACCGTGCGGAGTATGTCCGCCCACCCAAAAGCCAGCGCATGGAAAGGCTCCGCCTGGCCTGCTGCCGCGCGAATCACTGGACCGAAATCCTTGGGCTGCCGCTGGGCCGTTTCGTGCAGAAACGTGGGAAAGCCTTCATGCTGGTGCCGCTGTGCGCGGAGCAAACTGGGATCTGCCTGTAACCACGACTTCACCGAAGTCGCATCGCTCTCGTCAAGCGCCTTGAACAGATCGCGCGCCGCGCCCGGCGGGCGCAGGGAAGCCGGCACGCCGCGGAAGTCCGCGACGGCGACGCGCAAGGGAGTGCGCCCGTTAGTGTCGGCCAGATCGAGCCGCGCGCCATGTTTCAGGAGCAGTTGGCCCAACGGGTCAAACGGCGCACCGGGTGCGAATTGGTGTCCAAGAAAGGTCAGATAGCCCAGCAAAAGCGGCGTCTGTCCGGCAAGATTGGTGCGGTTCGGGTCAGCCCCTCGGGCCAACAACAACTCGGCAAGCGGGAGATGATTGCGCGCCGCGGCCAAATGCAAAGCGGTGTTTCCCTCGTGGTCCGCGCGGTCGAGCAGTTTCCGCTGCTGCGGGACGATGCGCTCCATGACCGGCTGCATGGCCTTGAAGCCGCCGTCGCTGACACGGCGGGCCAGCAGGTGGGAGTAAGTCTGGTGGTTGGTATCGGTGAAATCCAGCGGGGGAGCAGCACTGAGGAGCCCCTCGAGCAGGACAATCGGGGAAGGTGGATGATTCGTCTGCAGCCCCCATGGCATGGCGACGACGGGTGCCATATTGAACGGAGGAGGGCTGGCGGCCACGGGGTTCAACAGCGCCACATGGAGCGGGGGCGAGCCGAAGCGGTTGGTGAGCCGGGCCAGTTCGGAAAACTTCCCATGGCTCACCAAGTTGGTCGGAAGGGCTTGGGTGCCCGGAAGGTTGGCGCAGAGCAGGTGGAGCAGCGTGTTTCCGTCGGCATCGCGGGCGAGCAGGTCCGCACCAGCGGAGAGCAAGTAGGAAGCAATCTCGGCTAAGTTCGGTTTCGCCGTCAGCAACAACGGCGTCAGTCCCTGCCGATCACGGGCCTCCACGTTGGCCCCGGCGGCCAGCAGCGCGTAAAGGTGCGACAGATTGCCCCGCTGGACTGCCAAATGGAGGGGTGTCGCGCCGTTGGTGTCGGCGGTTTCCAGCTTGGCCCCGTAGCGCAGGAGCAACTCGACCGTGCGAGAAATGTATCGCGTATATTCCCCCACGCGATCACCCAGGTTGTTCCCGGTCTGGGGCAAGTCATGCAGCGGGGTTTGGCCCGCAAAGTTCTTCGCTCCTGCATCGGCTTTGCTTTCCAGTAGGAAGAGCAGCGGGTTGAGCGTCGCAGCTTGGCTGGTCGGACGGAACGCGGGGGGCAGTGCTGCCGCTAGCACGGCTTCGCGAGGACGCGTGGCGGCTCCCAGACGTGAAAATCCTGGCTCGGGCATCGGATCAGGGATGGGGTCATTGCCATGGCGCACCCGCCAGTGCAGCGCGGTTACGCCGTTCGTGTCGCGGGCATTGATTTCCGCGCCGGCTTCCAATAGCAGGCGGGCAGTCTCGACTTGCCCCTGCTCAATCGCGCAGCGGAAAGGCGTGCGCCCCTGTGGGTCGTGCGCGTCCACCGGCAACTTTTGTTCAAGCGCGAGCTTGAGCAAATCAAGGTTTCCTTTTTCCGCAGCCGAATGGAGTAAACTTGTCTGTCCCGCGACCGCCAAGCGAACCGGCGCGCCCGCCTTCACGAGCGCGGTTACCATCGCGGTCAGACCCTGTTTGGCCGCAAGATCCAGCGCGGTGAAGCCAAGCTGGTTTGTGATGCTGAGATCGGGCTGGCGGACGAGGATGGCCGGCACCGCTGCGCCTCCCCAACGAGTTGCCGCCAAATGCAGCGGGGTATTGCCGTCCCGATCCTGCGCACCCAATGGGGCGCCAGCCTCAAGCAGCAACGCGACCGAATCTTGCCGGCCGTGAAACAGCGCCGTGTGCAAAGGCGTGTGCCCCACGCTGTCAGCCGCGTCCAGCGGGGCGTGATGGTGGAGCAAAAGGGCGAGGTCGGGGAGCCGCGAATGAAGCGCCGCATAGTGCAACGGCGTGCCTTGGTTCAGAAAGCGATCCTGGACGGCAGCGGGACGCTCCTTGAGCAGCTCCGCCAGTTCATTCGTGCGGCCCAACACGATGGTTGAGAAGGGATCCCACCGGCCCCCCCCTTCAACAATTGCTCGACGACGGCGCTCATCTGCGATGGGCTGACGCCTATCAAATTCGTTCGGACACTCAGGCGGGTGTAATCCTTCGGGGCCGCCAGCCGGAACGCGGCCGCCTGCAATGGAGTTATCCCCTGGGCGTTTGTTGCATGCAAGGCGGCTCCCTTTGATATTAGTGCGGCCACTGCGTTGGTCCGTCCCATGGAGGCGGCAATATGCAGCGGCGTGAATCCCTCCGAACTGCGGGCCGTAGCGAGCGTGGTATTGGTCAGCAGCGTATCCAAAAGTTCCGGCAGGTCGGACTGAAGCACCGGGTAGAGTGGACTGAACGTGGAATTGATCGGATGCCGAAGCAGCGGATCCGCACCACCCTTCACCAACAGCCCGACCGCTACGATGCGATCCGCTTGGTTCGTAGGGACCAGATAGTAACGACGAAACGGCTCAAGCACCAAGAGCAGCGGCGTGCCACCAAAGCTGCCTCCGGTCCCGAATCCCCGACTGGCTGGCTCCGCAGCGGCCCCTGCGCCGAGCAGCAACTTGATCACTTTCACATTCGCGTGACGCGCGGCCAGGTGAATGGGCTGCTCCATCAAGGTCCTCCGATATGCCGGATAGTCTGGCTCGGCTTCCGGCGCTCCCCGTTGATATTCCACCGGTGCCTTGTGGTCAATCAGCCAGCCCACCACCTGCGGCTTTCCCTTCTCCACTGCGGCGTAAATCGGGGGCAGGCCGTTGATGGCGGGACTTTGGAGGAAGGCCAGATTGCCCACTGACTCGTCCAGCTTCACCGACTCGTTCAGCTTGTTTGTGTCTCCGGCATTTATACCTTCAGCGAACAGACGCCGCGCGACGACGCCCCGCGCCCGCACTTGCACTGCCTTCTCAAGTTCGCCTTCGGGTTGACCTCGGAAGCCGGGTTCCAACTCCTTTCGCAATCGCTCTACCTCAGCGGCGATTTGCTCGTTCAATGAAGGTTCCGCCGCTTCAAGGCCACATCGCGAGAATGCCAATGCTGCGGCAACGCAGGATGTGAAAAGCCATCTCATCAAAATCTGCGGCAACGATGCTCCCCTCGCTCGGACAAAGACAAGCGCCTTCCTCGACCGGGCGCATCTTGACACTGCCCCCGACCCCGCTGGCATTGCGGAGCGCCGATCTCTGAATCGGCGCGTTTCTGCGTGGCATTCAACACCTGCCGGTTCGGAGACCGGCGCTCCGGGGGCAGTGTCAAGATGCGCCCTCCTCGACCTGTCGCCTACGGAAAACTCCCCAGCCGCGCCCGCTCAACCGCGCAAAATCTCGCTGACCAACCGCGCGTCTTGCCCGTCCACAAGGGACATCTCCGTGCCGTTGCGCTTGAAGACAACCTTCTTGTAGTCGAGGCCGAACAGGTGCAGCAGCGCGGCGTGGTAGTCGTAGTGATTCACGATGTCTTTCACCGCGTGGTGGCCGAATTCATCCGTCTCGCCGTAAGTAATCCCGTTCTTGAAGCCACCACCCGCGACCCACATCGAGAAGCCGTAGGTGTTGTGGTCACGGCCCACCTTGTCGCGGCCCACGTCGTTCTGAATCACCGGCAACCGGCCCATCTCGCCGCCCCAGTGGACGACCGTCGAGTCGAGCAGCCCACGCGCTTTCAAGTCGGTGACCAGGCCCGCCGAGCCTTTATCAATGTATCTGCACGCTGCCGGCAGCGCGCTGCGGATGCTGCCGTGGTGATCCCAAGTCTGGTTGCCCGTGTAGAGCTGCACGAAGCGCACGCCGCGCTCCACGAGCCGCCGCGCAATCAGACAGCGTGTGCCGAACTCCGCCGTGGCCGGCACGTCAATGCCGTAGAGTTGCTTCGTCGCCGCGCTTTCGTTCGTGATGTCCATCGCCTCCTTCGCAGCGGTCTGCATCTTTGCGGCCAGCTCATAGCTGGCGATGCGCGCCTGCAAATCCGTCTCGCCCGGATGCTCGCGGAGATGCTCGCGGTTCAGCTTGTCGAGGAACGAAAGATAATTCTCCTGCGCCGGGCCGCGCAGGTGCGGCGGAGCGTCGAGATTCGGGATGCGCGGCTCCTTCGAGCGGACGGGCGTGCCCTGGAAGAGCGAGGGCAGCCAGCCGTTCTCCCAGTTTGCCACGCCCAGCACGGGCAGGCCGCGCGGATCGGTGAGCGCGACAAACGCCGGCAGGTTGCTCGTCTCCGCGCCGAGCGCGTAGGTGAGCCAGCTCCCGAGCGTGGGCCGGCCGCCGAGCACGCGGCCGTTCTGCAACGCGTAGATGGACTGGCCGTGGTTGTTCACGCCCGTGTGCATCCCGCGCAGCAGGCACACGTCGTCCACGATGCCCGCGAAGTGCGGCAATAATTCGCTCACGTCCATGCCGCATTGCCCGTGCTTCTGAAATTTCCACGGACTCGCGAGCACCTTGGGGCTGGCCTGCGCCGCGTTGTCGAACTTGATTTCGCCGGGGAACTTCTGGCCGTCGAGCTTGTCGAGCGCAGGCTTGGGGTCGAACAAATCCATGTGGCTCGGCCCGCCCTGCATGAACATGGAAATCATCGCCTTCGCACGCGGCTCGAAGTGCGGGCGCTTGGGCAGCAGGTCGAAGTTCTTTGGGTCGAGGTCAGGCCGCGGGGCGTTGGCCAGCAGGTTGTCCTGCTTGAGCAGCCACGCCAGCGCCACTGAGCCGAGGCCAAAGCTCGACTGCGCCAGGAAGTGGCGGCGGGAGTTGCAGGCGGTGGACTTCATGATCAACTACTCAACGTAGAGGAACCGGTTCGCTGTCAGCAACGCCTGACACAGGCCCGTGAGCGCGTGCTCCTCGGCGCTTGCGGGCGGCGGCTCTTTGCCCTTGGCGGTGGGCGCTGCTTTCGGAGCGTTGGTGGTGAAATGCGCGCGCTGTTTGCCAAGGAAGACGAGCGCATCGGTCATCTCCGTTGCGTTCGGACGCCGGCTGAAAGCGAGCTGCCACGCGCGGGAAACTTTCGATTCATCGGTCGAGTCACCGGCTTCCTTCACCACGCGCTCGGCGAAGTATTTGGCCTGTGACAGCGTGAACTCGCCGTTCATCAGCGCGAGCGACTGCGGTGCGACGGTCGAGGCGTTGCGCAATTCGCAGTTCGGCTCCATGCGCGGGGCGTCGAAGGTCTCCATCAGACCGAGTGGCTTGCTGCGGCGCACCTGCACATAAAGGCTGCGGCGGAACTCCTCGCCGTTGAGCGAGACAAATTTTCCGCTGGGCCGGCCCGCCGTGTCGTCCGTGTTCACACCCACGACGACCTGTCCGGTCTCGTCGGTCATGATGGGCACGGGCGCGCCGCCGGGTTTTGGATTGAGTTTGCCGCTCACGGCGAGTTGCGCGTCGCGAAGCTGCTCGGCGTCGAGGCGGCGGAGCGGGAAGCGGGAGAGAAGCCTGTTGTCGGGATCAATAACGTATGAGGGTGTGAGCGTGCGAGTGTTTGAGAGTGGACTGGCTTTTGGTTTCCCACTCTCGGACCCTCGCACGCTCACACTCTCATACGTCGAAGCCTGCCGATACGCCGTGCTGGTCATGATGAGCTTGTGAAACTTCTTCAAGCTCCACCCTTGCGCGACGAACTCGCTCGCGAGCCAGTCGAGCAGCTCGGGGTGCGTGGGCCGCTCGCCCAACGTGCCGAAGTCCGCGGGCGACGCCACGATACCGCGGCCGAAGTGGTGCATCCAAACGCGGTTCACGAGCACGCGCGACGTGAGCGGGTGCGTGCCGTCCGTCAGCGCGCGGGCGTAGGCGAGGCGGCGGCCGGTCGTCGGCAGCGAACCGTCGTTCTCGGGCAAGTCCACGGGCCGCAGCGCCGCGAGGATTGACAAGTCACCAGGCTTGAGCGGCTGCTTGGGCTGGTCGGGGTCGCCGCGATGGAAGAGGAACGTCGGCGCTGGGCCTTCCTTTGCGACGAGTTCATTGAAGACGGGAATGAACTCCTCCACCGGCTTCTTCTCGCGGATTTTCGCAGCTTCATCTGACTGCTTCTTCAGCTCGTCGGCCTTCTTCTGCTCGTAGAGATACAGCGAGCCAGCACTGAGTTGCATCACGGTCGGATGTTCCTTGAGCAACTTCGTCTGCGCGGGCGTGCGTTTGGCGACGGCTGTTTTGTAAGCCTCGCGCAACGGCGCCCGCAAATCCTCGGGGCGCTTCAACAGCTCCTTCTCGAGCACTTCGTTGATGAACTCCTCCTGCTTCTTGAGCCGCGCGTCTTCGATGACCTTCGCATCTTTCTCGACCTCGGCGGCTTTCGCCCGGTCCTCGTCGGACAACAGCGAGATGAGCCGCGCGTTCGGCGTGCGCCACGCACGCAGGTCAAAGCCCGGCTCGAACACCGCCCGCAGCCGGTAGTAATCCGCCTGCGGGATCGGGTCGTGCTTGTGGTTGTGGCACTGCGCGCAGCCGACCGTGACCCCGAGCAGCGAGCTGGACACGACCTTGATGGTGTCCGCGACGACCGCGTTGCGCACGACTTTCGGCTCGCCGCCTGCCGCCGTGCCGTCGGGAGCCATGCGCAGGAAGCCTGTGGCCGTGAGCTTGTCCACATCGGCGGGAGAAAGATTTTTGTGCGGCTGCTTCACCAGTTCGTCGCCCGCGAGCTGCTCGACGATGAATTCGTTGAATGGCTTGTCCGCGTTGATGGAGCGGATGACATAGTCGCGATACTTCCAAGCCCACTTGCGCTCCGTGTCCGCGTCGTTGTAGCCGTCGGAGTCCGCGTAGCCCGCAACGTCGAGCCAGTGCCTCCCCCAGCGCTCGCCGTAGTGCGGCGAGGCAAGCAGACGGTCCAGCAGTTTCTCGTAAGCATCGGGAGATTTGTCATTCACGAACGCGTCCACTTCTTCCGGCGACGGCGGCAAGCCGAGCAGATCAAAGCTCGCGCGCCGGATGAGCGTGGCGCGGTCGGCGGGCGGGGAGAAGGTGAGTTTGGCGGCGGCCAGTTTCTGGAGCAAAAAAGCGTCAACGGGATTGGTGGTTGCCGATTGGCGACCGCCGAATGAGGGAACAGCCGGCCGCTTCACCGGTTGAAAAGCCCAGTGTGCCCGTTCCTCCGGCGTGAACTCATCCGCCGCGCCGGGCGTGGCTGGTTCTGCCCGCGCGACCTTCGCGCCGCCCGCGATCCACTGGCGGATGAGTTCGACTTGTGCCTTGGTAAGTTTTGTCTCCACCTTCGGCATCTCGCCGTCGCGGACGAACATGAAGAGCCTGCTCTGCTCCGGCTTGCCGGGAACGATGGCCGGCCCTTTCTCGCCGCCTTTCACGATGAGATGCCGCAACCGCACATCGAGGCCGCTCTTGAGCTTTCCTTCCTCGCCGTGGCAGGTGAAGCAATTCGCCTTGAGGATGGGCCGGATGTCCTTCTCGAACGTCAGCGGGCCGGGTGGCGCAGGCTTGGTCGCAGCGCCCAGCGAAACCGCGGCCAGCACCATCGCGCCCGCGAGACAGCGGGCGGCGAACAAGCGCGATGAAATGACATCGTGAAACACGTTTAGAAGACTGCGCGTTGGAAGGGGTAATTCAGGCGGGAAGCCCGTTGAATGCTCGGAGCGGATCGTGACGCGCGGATTTGCCGGGGACGAGGCGCGTCGGCGATGTGGCGCGCGGCGTTCCTACGCTGTGATTTGGCCGCAGAGCACCGGGCGATTCGCGCCGGTGGTGGCGGGGAGATTGCCGGGCAGGCCGTGCCACCGCCGCCACGCGAGGAGCGCGAAGGCGGCGGCTTCGATGGCTTGTGCGGGCCAGCCGAGGTCGTCGCTGCGGTGGACAGTGACACGCGGGGTGAGCGCTTTGAGCTGCTCGCGAATCGCGCCGCACAGCGTCGGGTTGAACGTGCCACCACCGCACAGCACCACGCGGTCGGGAGGCGCGGGCAGGTGGAGCCGGTAGTTCAAAGCAAGCGATCGCGCGGTGAACTCGGTGAGCGTGGCGAAGAAATCCGCTGGGTCGAGGCCGAGCGGTTCCATCTTGGAGAGGGTTGGTCGCAAAAACTTTTCACCGAACAACTCGCGGCCCGTGCTTTTAGGCGGGGCCTTCAGGAAGTAGGGATGCTTGAGCCAGCGTTCCAGAAGATCGTAATGCACCAAGCCCAAGGCGGCCAGCTTGCCGTCGCGGTCACTGACACTGTGGTCGAGCGTCAAGTGCCGTGACGCAAGGTCGAGCAGCACATTCGCCGGGCCGGTGTCGAAGGCGAGCACGCGGAGCGAGCGGCCGCGCCGCCAGTCGAGCGACGTGACGTTGCTGATGCCGCCGAGGTTGTTCACGCAGACGTGCTCGCCGCGCCGGGCGAAGATGGCTTGATGAAAGTGCGTGGCCAGCGGCGCGCCTTGTCCACCGGCAGCGAGGTCAGCAACGCGGAAGTTGCTGACGACGGGAACGCGAAGCGACTCGGCGAGATAGGCGGGTTCGCCGAGTTGGAGCGTGGCGGGCCGAATAAGGTGCGGATGGTGGAAGACGGTTTGGCCGTGGAGGCCGATGAGTTGCGCGCGATGCGCGGCGGGGTTGCGCTGCACGGCGGTCGCGTAGAAGCGGCCGAGGTCGTGGTGGAGCTGGGCGAGTTCCCAGCTCGTGGACTCATCGCACGCGGCGGCGTGGAGGCGGCGTTGCAGGGCTTTGGGGAAGTCCGCGTTCCACAACTCCAGCAGCTTCACACCGTCCGCATCCACCAGGCAGAGGGCGCAGTCCACGCCGTCGAGGCTCGTGCCGGACATGAGGCCGAGGACGCGGAGCGGCGGGAGCGTGCGGTCGTTCTTCACTTTGCGGCGGTAGTGGTCAATGCTGCGCGGAGTTTCCCGGGCAATCGTCCGGCTGGCAATTATGAAGGTTCTGTTTTTGCACGCGCATCACGACGACTACGAGTTCACCGCAGCGGGGACGTTCGAGCTGTGGCGGCGCAAACTCGGCGCGGACTTCACAGCCAAGGTCATCGTCTGCACGGACGGCAAGGCGGGGCACCACTTCCGCACGCGTGCGGAGACGGGCGCGCTGCGATTGCGCGAACAGGTGGCGAGCGCGGCCATTGGAGGATTTCAGTTTGAGCCGCTGCGTTTGCCGAACGGACAGATCCCGCGCGAGGCGTGCTTGCGCGTGACGACGGACTTGCTCGCGGCACTGTGGAAGGCGATTCGCGACTTCGAGCCGGATTATCTTTTCTGTCCGCCGGTCGCGGGCGATCCGCGCGCGGGCATTCACGTGGACCACGTCGCCGTCGCGACGGCGGTGCGCGAGGTGGCTTACATGATCAACGTCCCGCACGCCTTCACGCCCGAGTATCCGGCGGATGAGACGCAGTCCAAGCCGGTGAAGGTGCCGGTCATCCTCAACACGTATGACACCTACCAGTTCGGCGAGAACGCGCACGATCTCGCGGTGGACGTGGAGGCGGCGTTCGAGGCGGTCTGCGACATGACGTGGTGCCATCAGTCGCAGATCGTCGAGTGGCTGCCGTGGATTGGCCGGCACAAAATGGCCGCGCCGAAGGACCGGGAGGAGTGGAAGGCCGTGCTGCGCGCGCGCTTCCTGCGGCAGAATCGCGAGCTGGGCTTCAAGTCACAGCACGCCTTCGAGATGTTCACCGTGACGGCGTGGGGCGCGGTGCCGACGGTGGCGCAACTGCTGAACGACTTTCCGCCCCTCACGCCGAAGTATTCCCATGTGAAGAAGCTGCGGCAGCGGCTGGCGCGGTGGGGTGCGGAGTGAGCCGTCTCGGTTGCTCGGGCGCATCTTGACACTGCCCCCGGAGCGCCGGTCTCCGAACCGGCAGGTGTTGAATGCCACGCAGAAACGCGCCGATTCAGAGATCGGCGCTCCGCAATGCCAGCGGGGTCGGGGGCAGTGTCAAGATGCGCCCCGGTTGCTCATGGGAGAAAGTTTGTCCTTGGCACTGGGCCGGCGCTTTGTCTGTATAGGCTCCAAGCTTGAAGCCGGACCCGGATGGTCGCGTCCATCTTCCACTTGACCAGCACCGCCAGCCATCAACCTGCAACCGCAACGCGCAAACAAACATGAAATACTTCGACCGTCGTGGATTCCTCAAGGCCGCCGGCACCGCCGCCGGCGTGTTCTACATCGCACCGACCTCCTGGGCGCAGAAAAGCCCGGGCGACACGCTCAATGTCATGACCGTCGGCTTTCATAGCCGCGGGCAGTCGCACATCGGCGGCATGCTCGCGCTGAAAGACCGCGGCGTCCGCATCACCGCCCTGTGCGACGTGGACCAGAAGGTTCTCAACAGCGGCGTGGACCAGCTCGCCAAAAAGGACGTGA
The DNA here is from genome assembly GCA_964478755.1 of uncultured Klebsiella sp. Taxonomy (GTDB): domain Bacteria; phylum Verrucomicrobiota; class Verrucomicrobiia; order Limisphaerales; family SXTU01; genus SXTU01. Next base: position 18,060 of record CAYZJP010000045.1, on the reverse strand, counting down.
AGGTCACCGCCTACACCGACATGAGGAAGGCGTTTGAGAACAAGGACATTGACGTAGTCACCATCGCCACGCCCAACCACTGGCATTCGCTCGCGGCCATCTGGGCCATCCAGGCCGGCAAGGACGTGTATGTGGAAAAGCCCGTTTCCCACAACGTCTGGGAGGGCCGCCAGCTCGTGAACGCCGCACGCAAATACAAGAAGATCGTCCAGACCGGCACGCAGAGCCGCTCCTCCCGTGCCGGCATTGGCGAGGCGGTGAAGTTCGTGCAGTCCGGCCAGCTCGGCAAGATCCTCATCGCCCGCGGCACCTGCTACAAGCGCCGCGACACCATCGGCAAGATTGCCGGCCCGCAGCCCATCCCCGAGGGCATTGACTTCGACCTCTGGTGCGGCCCGGCTCCCAAGGACGAACTGCTCCGCGCCAAGCTCCACTACGACTGGCACTGGCAGTGGAACTACGGCAACGGCGACCTCGGCAACCAGGGCATCCACCAGATGGACATCGCCCGCTGGTTCACCGGCGAGATGGAGCTCAGCCCGCGCGTCTGGAGCGTCGGTGGCCGCTTCGGCTACGTGGACGACGGCCAGACGCCGAACACGCAGATCGTCTATCACGACTTCAAAAAGGCCCCGCTGATCTTCGAGGTGCGCGGCCTGCCCGCCAAGCCTGCGATGGTCGAGGAGGTCGTCGAGAACGGCAAGAAGACCAAGCAGAAGAAGGAGTCCATGGACAACTTCATGGGCTCCAGCGTGGGCGTGGTCATCCATTGCGAAGGCGGCCACGTGGTGGTGCCGAATTACAACGGCGGCGTCGCGTATGACAAGGACGGGAAAGAAATCAAGAAGTGGAACGGTGCGGTGGACCACTTCGCGAACTTCATTGACGCCGTGCGCAGCCGGAAGCCCGAGGACTTGCACGCCGAGATCCTTGAGGGACATCTCTCCAGCGCACTGTGCCATACCGGCAACGTTTCCTACCGCCTCGGCCAGCAGGCCAGCCCCGATGCCATCAAGGAACAGATCAAGGGCGACCGCGACGCGAGCGCAACCTTTGAACGCATGGTCGAGCATCTCAAGGCCAACAAGGTGGACATCACGAAGGACAAGGCCACCATCGGGCCGGTGCTGACCATGAATCCCAAGAGCGAGACCTTCATCGGCAACGCCGAGGCGTCCAAGCTCCTCACCCGCGACTATCGCAAGCCCTTCGTCGTCCCGACGATCTCCGCCTGACGCGGGCTGAACTCCATCTGATCCACAGGGCCGGCAGCGATGCCGGCCCTTTTTCTTTTCCGTCTCTGTGAGCTCCGCTAGCCTGCGCGCCGCATGAGTTGGTTCTACCGTTCGCTCATCCGGCCCGCGTTGTTCACGCAGGACTCGGAAGCGATTCACAACCGCACCCTCGCCTCGCTCGCCGTGGTCGCGCGCCAGCCGTGGCTTTGCGCGGGGCTGAAGTCGCTCTGCGGCGCGCCCGAGCTGCCGGTGGAACTCTTCGGCCTGCGCTTCCCGAATCCCGTCGGCCTCGCCGCTGGCATGGACAAGCAAGCCGTCGCCGTCCCCGTCTGGCCCGCGCTCGGCTTCGGCTTCAGCGAACTGGGTGGCGTCACCTGGCACGCGCAGCCGGGCAATCCGCAGCCGCGTATGTTCCGCGCCGTGGCTGACGAAGCACTCGTGAACCGCATGGGCTTCAACAACGGCGGCGCGCGTGCGATGGCTGAGCGCCTTGCCGCGTGGCGTATGCACAGCCGCTGGCCCGCGCATCCTGTCGGAATCAACCTCGGCAAGTCCAAAATCACGCTGCTGAACGAAGCGGCGGACGACTACGCGAACTCCTTCCGTGTCCTCTGGCCGCACGCCGACTTCTTCGTCGTCAACGTCAGTTCGCCGAACACGCCGAATCTGCGCCAGCTCCAGGACAAGGCCGCGCTCGACGAAATCCTCACCGCGCTCCAGCAGGTCAACGCGAAATCAGCGAAGTCGGCCAAGCCCAAACCGATCCTCGTGAAAGTCGCGCCCGACCTCACGTTTGAGGCGCTCGACGAAATTCTCGAACTCGCCGGCCCGCGCCAGCTCGCCGGCATCGTCGCGACGAACACGACCATCGCGCGCCCTGCGACCAGCGATGCGCGGCTGAAACAGATTTACGCCGAGACCGGCGGCCTGAGCGGGCGTCCGCTCCGGGCGCGCAGCACCGAGGTCATTCGTCATCTTCATCAGCAGACCAAAGGCACGTTGCCCATCATCGGCGTCGGCGGCATCTCAAGCGCGGCAGATGCGTGGGAGAAAATCACGGCCGGTGCCTCGCTCGTGCAGGTTTACTCCGGCCTCGTCTATGAGGGGCCGAGTCTCGCCAGCGAAATTGTGAACGGCCTGCGCTGGCGGCTGGATGTCGTCGGCTTGAAGGAGCTCAGGCAAGCCGTCGGCCTGCAAGGGTAGCAGGCTGAGTTTTCCACTCGCCAGCCTGCCGCCGCCTTTGCAGCATCGCGCATCATGCAACGTCTGCTTTCCTTCTTTGCGTCCCTTTGCGTTCTGTGCGGCCAAGCCTCCGCCGCCGACGCCCCGCCCATCCGCGTGCTCGTGTGGGACGAGCAGCAGGCCGAGCAGAAACGCGGCTACGATGGCGCGTTTCTCGGCGACACCATTGCCGCGCACCTCGCGAAGCAGCCCGGCTTCAAGGTCACGTCTGTCAACCTCGGCTCGCCCAACCAAGGCCTCTCGGACGCCGAGCTGGACGCCGCGCAGATCGTCATCTGGTGGGGCCACCAGAAGCACGCGCTCGTCGAGACGCCGCGTGTCGAGGCGCTCGTGCAGCGCGTGCTCGACGGCAAGCTCGCGTTCATCGGCCTGCACTCGGCGCATTTTTCCCAGCCCTTCATGCGGCTGATGCACGAGCGAGCGAAGGCCGACGCGGCGAAGCAAGTTCCGCCCGGTGAATTGCAGACGGCCAAGTTTGATTTCTCCGCCCAGCTCAAGCGCGCGACGGTGAAGCCCGAGACCAAGCTCACGCCGAGCCTTGAGAAAGTGGATGGCGTGTGGCGGCTGACTCCGCCGGGCTGCATTTTCCCCGCGTGGCGCAACGACGGCGCGCCCAGCCATGTGAAGACGCTGTTGCCCGATCATCCCATCGCGAAGGGCCTGCCCGCCGCGTGGGACATCCCGCAGACGGAGATGTATGCCGAGCCGTTCCACGTGCCCGCGCCGGATGCGGTGATCTTCGAGGAGCGCTGGGACAAGGGCGAGTGGTTCCGCAGCGGCTCGCTCTGGCGCGTCGGCAAAGGCGGTGTGTTCTACTACCGGCCCGGGCATGAAAGCTCCGGCTGCTTCAAGAAGGCCGAGGACTTGGGCGTGGTCGAGAACGCGACGCGTTACCTCGTCGCGCGGCTCCCAACGGACGCAAAGGCCGGTCCGCCCGCGAAGGCCAAGGCCGCCGCGCCCGGAAAGCTCGCGCTGCCACACACGGAGAACTTCACCGTCGCGGGCCGGCCCGCGTTCGTCTTCCTGCCGCCGCCGGAGAAACGCGCCTCGCCGCAGCCGTGGATTTTCTACGCGCCCACGCTTCCACCGTATCCCGACCAAGCCGAGCGCTGGATTCACGAGCAGTTCACCGCCGCCGGCATCGCCGTCGCTGGCGTGGATGTGGGCGAGGCCTACGGCAGTCCGAAGAGCCACGCAGTCTTCGACGCGCTCTATCGCGAGCTGACGGAGAAGCGCGGCTTCGGCGCGAAGCCGTGCCTGTTCGGGCGCAGCCGCGGCGGACTCTGGACGAGCAGTTGGGCCGTCGCTAATCCCACGCGCGTCGCGGGACTCATCGGCATCTATCCGGTCTATGACTTCCGCACCTACCCCGGCATCGCGAAGGCCGCGCCCGCCTACGAGCTGACGCCCGAGCAGCTCACCGCCCGCGCCGCCGAGTTCAATCCCATCGAGCGCATCGCCGTCCTCGCGAAGGCCAAGGTGCCCGTCGCGCTCATCCACGGTGATGTGGACAAAGTGGTTCCGCTCAACGCGAACTCCGCCGAGCTTGTCCGCCGTTACCAGGCGGAAGGCGCGGGCGACCTCGTAAAGCTCATCATCCTCGAAGGCCAGGGCCACAATTTCTTCGAGGGTTTCTTTCACTCGCAGCCGCTCGTGGATTTCGCCATCGCCCGCGCGAAGGAAGGAGCGAAGAAGTAGTCTTCTCCCCGCGCCGCACGTCGATAAGCTGGCGGCTGAGGGCATCCGCTTCACCGTGCCCTGAGCTGCGACCTCGTCTGTTCGCCCACGCGCGCAACTTTTCCGCCGTGCTGCGAGGCGAGACAAACTCGCGAAGCGTCTCGAGGCTTTCTTCGCCCAATACGCCGACCCGCAATACGACATCTGGAAAGGCGGACGCTCCAAGGCCAGCAGGCTCGTGAAGTGAGCCGGCGCGAGCGCCTGCCTCCGCGCACTTTCCCCTTTTCCCTTTCCTCGCCACCGGGCATAACGCGCCGCCATGCATTCGTTTCGCTATGTCGGGAAAGAGCTGAGTTGTGAGGGCGTCACCATCGCGTCGCTCGTGAAAAAGCACGGCACGCCGCTCTACGTGTATTCGCAGGCCACGCTCGAAGACCACTTCGGCAAGCTCCACGCCGCGCTCGCGTCGCTCGACCACCTCATCTGCTACGCGATGAAGGCCAACTCAAACCAGGCCGTCATGCGCGTGCTCGCCAATGCCGGCGGCGGCTTCGACACCGTGAGCGAGGGCGAACTGCGCCGCGTCATCGCCGCCGGCGGCGACCCAGCGAAGTGCGTCTTCGCCGGCGTGGGCAAGACCGAGGCCGAGATCGCGTTTGCGCTCAAGGCCGGCATCTACTGTTTCAACTGTGAGTCCGAGCCGGAGTTGCAACGCATCAACAAGGTGGCGGCGCGCCTCAAGAAGATCGCCCCCGTCGCCGTCCGCGTGAACCCAAACGTCGATGCCGGCACGCACGCCAAGATCACCACCGGCACCTACGAAAACAAATTCGGCATCGCCTTCGAGGAAGTTGCCGGCGTCTATGCCCGCGCCGCGAAACTCAAAAACCTCCGCCTGCGCGGCCTCCAGACGCACATCGGCTCGCAGCTCACCAGCGTGAAGCCCTTCGAGGCAGCCGTGAAAAAGCTCCTCCCGCTCGTCGCCCAGCTCCACGCGAAATATCACTTCGAGTTCTTCAGCATCGGCGGCGGCCTCGGCATCATTTACCAAGACTCACTCGCCAGCGGCGACGCCAAGTGGTGGCAGACTCCGAGCGCGAAAGAAATTCTCACGCCTGCCAGCTACGCCGCGCGCCTCGTGCCATTGCTCCAGCCGCTCGGCCTGCGCATCCTCATCGAGCCGGGCCGCTTCATCGTCGGCAACGCGGGCATCCTCGTCACGCGCGTCGAGTATGTGAAGAAGACCGGCAAGAAAAACTTCGTCATCGTGGACGCCGCGATGAACGACCTCATCCGCCCCGCCTTCTACGACAGCTACCACCAAATCGTCCCGCTCACCAAGAAGACGGGCGCACCCGTCAGCTCCGACGTGGTCGGCCCCATCTGCGAGAGCGGCGACTACTTCTGCAAAGACCGCCCGCTGCCGAAGGTCGGCGAGGGCGACTGCCTCGCGCTCCTGAGCGCTGGCGCCTACGGCTCCGTGATGGGCTCGAACTACAACTCCCGCTCGCTCCCGACCGAGGTGCTCGTCCACGGCAAGCAATCTGCCGTCGTGCGCGAGCGGCAGGCGGTCGAGGCCATCTGGGCGAACGAGCGCGTGGCGGGCTGGCTGAAATAAGGCGCGGGGATCAGCCGCAGTGGGCTGGGGGGAGCGCCGGAGGCTGGACAACGGGCGGGGTTAGTAAACTAGGCTGACTCCAAAGTCAGGCATCCGGCCCGCTTTCACGGCGGCACTCCAGTCGTCGAGTTTACGCTCCTCATCAGGTTTCAATTTCCAAACCTTGCGGCATCGCTCGAAATACTGGACCACCGCTTCGCGTTCGTCCTTCTCTAAAAGGTCTTTCGCAAGGCTCATATTTGGAGGGAAGAATTCCGCCCAGTGACTCCCCTCAACCTCGGCGGATGCGAGCAAATGCTTCTTGGCATCTTCCGTGCGCCCTGCTCGCACTGCAATGCGCCCGAGCACCCAATTCCCACGATGGATACAGGCACCATATCCCCCCTTCTCCTTAAATTTTTCGGCCAGCACCAGACACTCTGCCGCATAACGCGCCGCCTCGTCCATGTGATCGATCGACAAGCACACTTTGGCAATGCTAGGCATGACCAAGGCACGCCGCTCACCCTCGAACTGGATGCCCAAGGCCACCATCTCCTCCGCGTATCGCTTCCCGTCCACTGTCTGGTGCTTGAGGAAGCACAAATGCGACAGACGACACAGAGCCAAATACCGTTTGAAATCCGTATCCGCTTCAGACAGCTTCTGCCTGGCGGTGTCTAGGTCCATCACTAGTTTCTCTCCGGTGCTCTTCTCCGCGAGCGCAACAATCGCTTTGCCATATTTGCGGTGGTCATCTTTCAGACCGAGTTCGTCGCTTAGCTTCCACAGCTTCTCTAAGGCATCCATCCGCTCTTTGTCCTTGGTGGCCGCGTAGAGTTCCCTTTTGGCGAGGTCATAGCGGGTCTCTGGTGTCAGGTCTGCCGAACGCCCCGGCGTGAGGAACAGGCAGCACAGCAACAAAGTCGTGAGGAGTTTCATTTACAGGCTCTGGGGTTGGGAAGGGGTTGCTGGGTCGCGACAGTCGCGTTTTCTACCAAGGTCGACGTTGGTTGGATACGTCTCCCCGGCAAGCCTGTCAATGTCCCCAATTCCTCCGCGTTCCTGCTGGCGGTAACTCCCGTCGCCTCCTCTGCGTCTGTTGCGGCATTGCAACGACCCCAGCCTCCGGCATACTGCCCGCACTTTCTGCCATGAACTCATTGCGTCTGCCCCTGTCGTCCCACTTCGCGCCGCACCTCGTGCCGGCGATTTGCAATCGCCGCGTTGCGGGTGGATTGCTCGAAACCGCTGCGTCCTGCTGGTCGCCACGGACGGCGGTTGCAAACCGCCGGCACGGGCTGGCTGTCGCGCTCGCGTTGCAACTGCTCGCCACCGCCCTCACCGCCGCGCCGGCCGATGACGCGCAGATGATTCTGCAAGCGTCCGGCGTGAAGGGCGGCCTCGTCGTCCAGCTCGGCCTCGGCGATGCCGCGTTGACCAGCGCGCTGCGGGCGAACAACAGCTACCAGGTCGTCGCGCTGGACGCTGACGCCGCGAAGATCGCCGCCGCGCGCGAGGCGATTTTCCAGTCGGGCAAATACGGGCCGGTCAGTGTCGAGCCGTTCACGGGAGCGCAGTTGCCGTTCATTGACAATCTCGTGAACCTGCTCGTCGCCGAGAACCTCGGCAGCGTGCCGCGCGTCGAGGCGCTGCGCGTGCTGGTGCCCAACGGCGTGCTGCTCACCAAGGCCAACGGCCAGTGGCAGAAAACCGTGAAGCCCCGCGACGCCAACCTCGACGAGTGGACGCATTACTTCTACGACGCGAAGGGCAACGCGACCTCGAAGGACAAGGTCGTCGCGCCGCCCGAGCGGCTCCAGTGGGTCGGCTCGCCGCGCTGGTCGCGCCACCACGACCGCATGAGCAGCCTCAGCGCGCAGGTTTCCTCCGGCGGCCGGCTCTTCTACATCATGGACGAAGGCTCACGCATCTCGATCCTGCTGCCGGCCAAGTGGCATCTCATCGCGCGCGACGCGTTCAACGGCACGGTGCTTTGGAAGCAGCCCATCGCGTTGTGGAACACGCATCTCTGGCCGCTGAAGTCCGGCCCCACGCAGCTCACGCGCCGGCTCGTGGCGGACGGCGACCGCGTGTTCGTCACGCTGGGCATCGAGGCGCCGATCAGTTGTCTGGACGGCGCGACGGGGAAGACGTTGTTCACCTGCGAAGGCTCGCGCGGCGCGGAGGAATTCATCGAGGCGAACGGGGTCATCTACGCGCTCATCAACCAGCGCCCGTGGGTGCTCGAGGAGTTCGCCGTGAAGCAGCAGAGCGACCAGGGCCGCGTGGTGAACGAATACAACTGGGATCAGAAGCCGCGCGACCTCGCGGCGTTCGACGCGAAGACCGGCAGGCTGCTCTGGCGGAAGCCCGACCAGAAGATCGCGCCCATCACGCTCGCCTGCGACGGTCAGCGGCTGGTCTATCACAACGGGGACTCGCTCGTGTGCCTTGATCCCGGCAGCGGCACGCAGCGCTGGGCGAGCGACAAGGCCAGCAAGCGCACGCTCTTCGAGTTCAACTACGCGCCGCGCGTCGTCCTCTCGGGCAGCACGATCCTTTACGCGGGCGGCGACGGCGCGCAGCGCGGCGTGGACGCGGAGTCCGGCAGGACGCTCTGGCAGGACACGCACGAGAAGTCCGGCTACCGCTCGCCGGAGGATTTGATCGTCGCCGGCGGCCTCGTGTGGAACGCGGGCACGTTGAGCGGCAACCTCAAGGGCGAGTTCAAGGGCCGCGATCTCCGCACGGGCGAGGTGAAGAAGCAGTTTTCGCCGGACGTGCCGGACGGCACCTACTGGTTCCACCACCGCTGCTACATCGCGAAGGCCACGGAGAATTTCCTCATCCCGTCGCGCACGGGCATCGAATACGTGGACATCAACAAGGAGCACTGGGCCTTGAACCATTGGGTGCGCGGCGCGTGCCTCTACGGCGTGATGCCCTGCAACGGTCTCACCTACGCCGGCCCGCACAACTGCGCCTGCTACCCCGAGGCGAAGCTCGACGGCCTCAATGCGATGGCCGGCGGCAGCGGCACGCCGCATCCGATTCGCGCCGAGGCGACGCGGCTCGTGAAGGGTCCGGCCTTCAACGCGCCGCTCGAAGGCGAGACCGACGCGAAGGACTGGCCGACTTACCGCCACGACAACAAACGCTCCGGCTTCAGCGACCAACCGCTCTCGCCCGACCTCGCGAAGGCGTGGGAACTCAAGCTCGGCGGCCCGCTCTCCGCGCTGACCATCGCGGCGGGCAAGGTCTTCGTCTCGCAGGTGGACGTGCACACGATCCATGCGATTGACCACGCGACGGGCCAGCCGGTCTGGCATTTCATCGCGGGCGGACGTGTGGATTCTCCGCCGACCTACTCGAAGGGCCGCGTTTATTTCGGCGGCCAGGACGGCGTCGTTTACTGCCTCCGCGCGAGCGACGGCGCGCTGGTCTGGCAGTATCACGCCGCGCCCGGCGACCGGAAGCATTGCGCGCTGGAACAGGTCGAGAGCGTCTGGCCCGTCCACGGCAGCGTGCTCGTGGAGAACGGCGCCGTGACGCTCGTCGCGGGCCGCAGCGTGTTCCTCGACAACGGCCTGCGCTACGTGAAGCTCGATGCGAAGAGCGGCGCGCTGGTGGCCGAGCAGACTTACAACCGGATTGACCCGGAGACGGGCGGCGACTTCAACGACCGCCACAAGACGCTGCAAATGCCCGTGGGCTTGAACGACGTTCTCAGCAGCGACGGCAAGTGGACTTATCTCCGCACGCAGAAAATCGCCGCCGACGGCAAGCGCGTGGAGATCGGGCCGGTGAGCAACAACGCCATCGAGCAGGGCGCGGCGCAGCACGGTGAGGGCGCGCATCTCTTCGCGCCGATGGGCTTCCTGGACGACTCGTGGTTTCATCGCAGCTATTGGGTCTATGGGAAAAGTTTTGCCGGTGGACACAATGGTTATTACCAGGCCGGCAAATACACGCCGTCCGGCCGCATCCTCGTCCACGACGACAAGAATGTTTATTCCTACGGACGCGAGGCGCAGTATTTCAAGTGGACCACCACGATGGAGCACCAGCTCATGCGCCAGCCCAAGGAAGCGCCGAATGTGGTCGTGGACACGAGTCTCGCGACAAAGGCAGGCAAGCAGGCCGCGAAACAAAACGGCAAGAACGCGCCTGCCGCCGCCACCGCGCAGCCGCTCATGGTCAGCTACGCGCAGACGGAGAAGAACAACATCGCGGGCAAGGCTTTCACACTGGAAATCTGGGTCTTGCCCGATGGCAAGGACGGCGTCGTCATCAGCCACGGCGGACCGGCAAACGGAGCCGGTTTGATTATCGAGGAGGGCAAACCGGGCTTCGTCATCAACAGCGGCTCCACGCGCGCCCGCGCCACCGCGCCCGCGCCTTTGCTTGAGGGCTGGCACCACCTCGTCGGCGTGCTCGGAGAGGACAAGACCATGAAGCTATACGTGGATGGCCAGATCGTCGCGCAGTCGAAATCTGAGTTCATCGCGAGCCAGCCCAGACAGCCGCTCCGCCTGGGCGGCGACGGCAGCAACGGCATCGCGGGCGAGGCGCTCGCGGGCAACTACACCGGCATGATGGACCAGTTCGCGGTTTACACGCGCGCGCTTTCCGGCACGGAAGTGCAAGCCCGCCTCGCCGACCCAACGGCGAAGACGGACAAGAGCATCGCGCTCTTCTCGTCCTTCGACAAAGGCGACGCTCGCGATGAGGCCGGCAACAATCACGGCATCTCCGGGCCGGGAATCGAAACCGGCAAAGGCCGCAGTGGAGCCGCGCTGTGGTTCCGTCGCGCACCGGGAACGCCGGCCGCTACCGCGCAGGTTGCGGGCAAAGGCAAGAAGGCCGCCGCCAAAGCCGCCGCCACGACACCTTCTCCCGCGAATCCCGCGCAGCCCGGCCAGCCCGCGCCCGCGCAGAAAGGCACGTTCGTGCAGAACGACTGGCAGCGTTACGTGCCCATCATCACGCGCGCGATGACGATGGCGGGCAAGACGCTCTTCGTGAGCGGCGCGGAGGATTTGGTGGACGAGGAATATGCGTTCGAGCGCCTCGCCGCGAAGGACAAGAGCATCCTTCAGCAGTTGCAGGAACAGGACGACGCGCTCGAAGGCAAGCGCGGCGCGATGCTCTGGTCCGTGTCCGTCGAGGACGGCAAGCAAGGCGGCGGCCTCAACCTCGCCAGCCCGCCCGTCTGGGACGGCATGGCCGTGGCCCAAGGCCGTCTGTATGTGTCGAGCCTCGATGGCGTGGTGAGGTGTTTTGGAAAGGCGAAGTGAAGCCGCGCGATTTTCATTCGCGTTCAATCGCGTGTTTTGCGGGCCTGTTCGCGTGGCTTTGCTGCGCCGCGTCCGCCGCGTGCTGCACGGTCCCGGTCTTCCGCTACGGCTTGGACAACTGGACGGCGGACAACTACCGGCTTGAATTCCCCGCCGCCGCGTTGCAGGACGGCGCGCTCGCCGACTTCTTCCGCAACCTCGGCACCGCGCTGCCGGTGAACTTGGAGGCGAAACCCGGTGCAGCTACTGAAGCGCGCCTGCTTTTTCCGCATCCCGAAGAGGCGAAGTCGCCCGTCGTCTGGACCGGCGCGCTCACTCCCGCGAGCCTCGCCGCGTTGACCGAGTCGCCCGCGCGCAGGGAAATCACGTGGCGGATTCTCTCTGGCGAATCCGTCGTGTGGGTGCTCGCCGAATCTGGGAACAAGGCGGAGGACGACACCATCGCCGCGCGCATCGAGAAGCGGCTTCGCTACCTGGAGCAGGTCGCCATTCTCCAGCGCATTGACCCAAACGACCCCGACAGCAAGCTCGGCCCCGGCCCCGCACTGCGTGTGAAATTTTCGTTGTTGCGCGTCCCTCGTGCCGGCGACTTGCAGTCGCCGTCCAGTGCGAACGATAGCAACGGACGGCGGCTGCAAGCCGCCGGCACGAGCGATGAAACCCTCCTGCTCAAAATGCTCGCCGGTCCCAAGCCCGCCGCCGAACTCGCCACCGGCCCGTGGCTCGCCGCCGTCTTCGGGCGCGGGCGCGTCCTCGGCGCGTGGCCTGCCACAGATTTTGGTGATGCAGAAATTGAGGAGGCTTGCCTGTTCCTGCTTGGCGCGTGCTCGTGCCAGGTGAAGCGTCAGAATCCCGGCTGGGACTTGCTGCTCAACGTGAACTGGACGGAAGAACTCCAGGCAGCGGCCACCAAGGCAGATGACGCAACAGCTTCGCCCGCCTCCGCGCATGTTACCGCGAAGAAGCCCAACGCTACCAACGAAGCCCAAACCGTGACCATCGCCAGCGCTCCCGCTCCGGCGGTTGCCGGGCCGAAGGGCGGCACACCCAAAGGGCTGTGGTTCGGAGCCGTCGCGTGCGCGGTCATTGGGCTGTTCCTTTTCACCCGGCGGATGTAGGCTGCCTTTGCTCGATGAAAAAACTCGCCGCACTTCTCCTCGTCCTCGCCGTCCTCCTCATGGCGCTTGCGGTGTTCCAGAAGCGTGGCACCGCGCCTTCCACGACTGCCGCCAGCAGCGCGCTCACGGTTTATTGCGCCGCCGGCTTGAAGCAGCCGGTCGAGGCCATCGCGGCAAAATATCGCGCGGAGTTCGGCGTCGAGGTGCGGTTGCAATACGGCCCCACGGGCGGGCTGTTGAGCAACCTCCGCGTCGCCAAACAGGGCGACCTCTTCATCGCCGCCGACGACGGCTCAATCGCGGACGCGCGGAAGTTCGAGCTGGCGCGCGAAGTTCTCCCGCTCGTCCGCCAGCATCCTGTCATCGCCGTGCGCGCGGGCAACCCGAAGAACATTCACACGCTCGCCGATCTGCTGCGCGACGACGTGAAACTCGCGCTGACCAATCCCGACGCGGCCAGCATCTCGCGCGTGTCGAAGGCGGCGCTGGCGGAAAACAGCCTCATCGCAGGCGGGAGGCCGGTGGTGGTGTGGGACCAGCTCGCCAAACGGGCCGCCGTGATGAAGCCCGCCGTCACCGAGGTCGCTGCTGACCTTTCGCTCGGCACGGTGGACGCCGCGATTCTCTGGGATGCGACGGTGCCGCAGTTCAAGGGGATCGTCGCCGTGGACGTGCCCGAGCTGAAAGACCGGGTCGAAAACGCCAGCGCCGCCGTGCTCGCGTTCTGTTCGCAGTCCGCCGGCGCGCTCAAGTTCGCGCGCTATCTCGCCGCGCCGGAGAAGGGCGGCGCGGTGTTTCAGTCACTCGGTTTCCAGCTCGCGGGCGGTGACAAGTGGGCGGAGAAGCCGGAGCTGATCCTCTACAGCGGCGGCGTGAACCGGCTGGCGATTGAGAAACTTTTGAAACAGTTTGCCGACCGCGAGGGTGTCAACGTCACGACGGTTTTCAACGGCTGCGGCGTGCTATGCGCGACCATGAAGACGATGAACTCCGCCACGTCCGCGCGTTTCCCGGACGCCTATTACGCGTGCGATTTGTGTTTCGTGCCGCCGGTGGCCGAGCAGTTCCCCGAGGCGGTGATGCTCACGGAGACAGACATCGGCATCGCGGTGCGCAAGGGCAATCCAAAGAATGTGCGGACGCTCGCCGACCTCGCGCAGCCGGGCCTCAAGGTCGGCCTGTGCAACGCCGAGCAAAGCACGCTCGGCTACATGACGCGCGGGATGCTCAAGCAGACCGGCCTGCTCGACAGCATCCGCAAGAACGTCGTCGTCGAGGTGCCCACGGCGGATTTTCTCATCAACCAAATGCGCGCGGGCGGGTTGGACGCGGCGGTCGTCTATCGCGTCAACGCCGCGCCGCAGTCGGAGCACGTCGAGTTTTTCCCCATCAAGCACGAGGGCGCGAAGGCGATCCAGCCGTTCGCCGTGCACGAGCGTTCGCCGAACCGCCAGCTCGCGCGGCGGTTGCTGGATCTGCTGAAGGCGAATCGCGGCGAGTTCGAGCAGGCTGGTTTTCTCTGGCGCGGCAACGAGCCGGCGCTGAAGAGCAAGGACATCAAGGTGCCGGAGTATCTGCTGGAGAAGTAGTCATCCCGCGCCGTGCCAACCGCCCGCAGCTACCTGGGCAGGTTCCACAGCGCTCCCCCCATGGGGGCGGGGTTCTTCGCGGACGACCCTGTAGCACACTGTAGAAACAACGAGGTTTTACCCGTGATCTTGAGGCGACGCGGTTAGAAATCAGGTTTCCCTGGAGGCGGCATTTCATCGGTGGGCAGAATGGCAGAAACCTTGGCCGCATACAGGCTGTCGATGCAGGTGTAAATCGGGTCAGCTCCGCAGGTGCATGTCCAGATCGCCACCAAGGTAGCCGAGTGTTTACGCCTTGGATTCTGCATTGGCTCTGGTTGTGCCATCAAGGCCCAGACCGAAGCTGTCCACAAACGGCGATCCAACACCACAGGGACCGCTTCCTCAGTGCCCGGGGCCAAGCCATGCGTGTTGCTGCCAGACAACGGTGGCCTACGGTTTGCGCAAGATGCGGACTTCGGGGCGATACATGACGCGCACGAGCAGGTCGCCGCGGCCGCCGCGCGGCTTGGGCAGGCCTTCACCGGCAACTCTCAAAATCTCTCCGCGCGAAACCTTCTTTGGAATCTGGACGCGCAGAAAATTCCCCGTCAACCCGCGCACGGATTCCGTGCCGCCTTGCAGGGCGCGTTGGAAGCTGATCCTCAAATCGCAGCGCAAATCCGAGCCGCGCGCTTTGAAACGGAAATCCGACCGCGCCTTCACGCGCACGAGGACAAATCCGTCCGCGCCGCTGCCGGCGCGCGGCAGCCGAAAGCGCGTTCCTGGCGCGGTCTCCGGCGGCACGACGAGCGAGTAAGTTTCCGCGCCTTCGGGATTGCCGGGGTCGTCCACGCGGACCTCGAGCGTCGCGCCGCGCAGGAATTCGTCGAGGCGCAGGTGAACTTCCGTGGGAATGTTGCGGTGCGGCTTCGCGCCGGCGGCGGCCGGGCGGGAGTCGCTTGCGGCCAGTTCGTGGTCGTATTCGCGCCGTCGCTCGGGGTCGCCCAAAATTTCATACGCGGCGTTGATGGCTTGCGTCTGCGTCACAGCCTCTGACGAACGATGGTTGACATCCGGATGATGACGCTTGGCGAGGATACGATACGCGGCGCGGACTTGCGCTTCAGTGCAGCGCCGTTCGAGACCGAGCGTGGCGTAGTGGTCGGGGATTTTGGAAGGCATCGCCGGGCGACTGGGGTTCTTGTCTCGCCGGGCTGCTGTGGAAAATCCGAAAGCGCCAGGCGCGAACTGTCAGGCTGGCGGCGGCGGCCCGAGGGAAGTCCTCACCGTCTGTGGCGAAGAAACGAACGTGGCCGTCTTCAGCAGCCGGCAGAACTCTTTCTTGGTCGCTTGCAGATGCCTGCCCTCGCCGGGCTTGAGATTCTTGCCGGCCTTGTATTCCACCGCGAGCCGTTCAAGCCGGACGATGCGGATGAATTCATTGCCGAGTTTCCAGACCTGGCCTTGTTGAAGCCGTGGCACCATGTTCGTCACCGCAGTTGACACGCCTGCGGCTTGTGAGTTTCTCCGCAGGCGTGGGCATCATGCGCCGTGACGCAGCGAATGTAAATGCCCGGTCAAAGCCACGGGCTGCGAGGCCGTGCGCACCGCCCGGTCGTCGTCCTTCCCGTCTTCCCAAACAATCGTCCGTCGTGTTCACTCGCCGGACTTTATGAGCAAGACCGCTTTGTTGTTCGCCGGTCAGGGCGCGCAAACCGTCGGCATGGGCAGGGATTTTGCCACGGCGTTTCCCGCCGCCCAGGCGCTCTTCGACCGCGCCAACGCCGCGCTCGGCTACGACCTCGCGAGCGTGTGTTTCAACGGACCCGAGGCCGAGCTGACCAAGACCGAGAACGCGCAGCCGGGGATTTTCCTCGTGAGCTGGGTCGCGCTGGAGCTGCTGCGCGCGCGTGTGCCGGGCTTGAAATTCGACGCGACCGCCGGCCTCTCGCTCGGCGAATTCACCGCGCTCACGGCGGCGGGCGCGATGAGCTTCGAGGACGGCCTGCGCGTGGTGCGGTTGCGCGGGCGCTTCATGCAGGAAGCCTGCGAAGCCACGCGCGGCGGCATGGCCGCCATCATCGGCCTCGACGAAACGCCGACGCGTGAAGTCTGCGCCGAGGCCGACGTGGAACTCGCCAACCTCAACTGCCCCGGCCAGCTTGTCATCTCCGGCGAGGCGGACAAGATCACGAAGGCCTGCGAACTCGCGAAAGCGCGCGGGGCCAAGCGCGCGTTGCCACTCACCGTGGCTGGCGCGTATCACTCGCGCCTCATGGCCGGTGCGCAGCCGAAACTCCGCGTGGCCCTCGCGAGCATCGCGCTCTCCGCGCCGACAGTTCCCGTCATCGCGAATGTCACCGCGCAGCCGCACGGCACGCCCGCGTCCATCGTGGACACCGTCGTTGCGCAAGTGACCGGCTCGGTGCGCTGGGAAGAATCCGTGCGTGCGCTGCTCGCGCAAGGCTTCACGCGCTTCATCGAGCTTGGTCCCGGCACCGCGCTGACCGGTTTCATGAAGCGGATCGACAAGACCGCGCAGGTGCTCAACGTCGCCGACTGTGCGAGCTTGGAAGCAACGGTGAAGGCGCTTTCAGCGTAGCTTTCAAACGCCAAGGCGCAAAGCCGCCAAGACGCGGAGAAACAAAATCATGAAACTTCCTTCGCTTCTCCACGGCCTTGCGACTTTGCGTTAAATAGTTGTGTTCACCTCCCGCAACCACACCACCATCGCCGCCGGCCTGTTCTGCGCCATCCTGTTCTGGGGCGCGAACAACACCGGTGTGAAGTATCTCGTGCAGGCGTGGCCGCCGGTGTGGATCGCGTGCAGCCGGATGTGGTGTGTCGGGGCCATTTTCTTCGTGCTGTTGCGCCGGACGGATTGGTTCGGTCCGACGCGCGCGCTCACGCCGGAGTTGCGCCGCGCGCTGTGGCGGCGTGCGAGTTCGAGCCTCGCGGTGTATGTCGTGGCGTTCACCGTGTCGCTCAAGTTCACCTCGGCGTCGCACGTCGCGCTCTACCTCGGCACCTCGCCGGTGTGGGCGCTGCTGGCCGAGGAAGGCCCGCGCGCGAGTCTTGATTCCCTCCGCCGCTACGGCGCGGCGGCGCTGGCCTTGAGCGGGCTGGTGCTTTTGTTCTGGCCGAAGCTTCAAGCCGGCGGTGGCGACTGGCGCGGCGACTTGCTCGCTCTGGGCGCAAGTTTTCTGTGGACGGTCTATGGCCGCCAATGCCGCGAGCTTGCGAAGACAATGAGCGGCGCGGAAATCACCTCGGCCACGATGTGGCGCGCGGCGGCGTGGCTCACGCCGGCGGCGGTGTGGGAGGTTGCGCACGGCGGACTCACATTCGGCTGGGGACTGGTCGGCGTGCAGACATATTGCACGATTTTCGGCGGCGTCATCGCCTTTGCGCTCTACAACAACGCGCTGCGCCACTGGCCGGTGAGCCAGGTCTTTCTCTTCAGCAACCTCATCCCCGCAAGCACGATGGTCTGGGCGTGGTTGCTCCTCGGCGAGCCGGTGACGCCGACGTTCGGCATCGCGATGCTGCTGGTGATCGTCGGTGTGGCGCTCGGGCAGTTCAAGTGGACACCACGCGTGAACGACCAGTGCCCGACGCCGAATGAGTAAGGCAAATTGCCGCGAAAGGGCGCAAAGAACGCAGAGGGAAAGGAAGAAACGTCCAACGCTCAACTTTCAACTTCCAACGTCCAGAGCGGTGTTCGTTCAATGTTGAGCGTTGGACGTTGAACGTTGAAAGTTGGCCCTTCTCTGTGCTCTCTGCGCCCTTTCGTGGCCAATCTGCATTGCCTTGCCGCACCGCGCATCGCATCCTCGCCACGGTTATGGACGTGACCAATCTCGACTCCGTGCCGGCCTTCACCACGAAGGACGGCTCCGAAATCCGCGAACTGCTGGCGTATCGCAACTCCGCCCTCCGCAACCAGTCGCTCGCCGAGGCGCGCGTGCCGGTGGGCGGCAGCACGATGGAGCACTACCACGCCAAGGCGGAGGAGATTTACTACATCACGCACGGCACCGGCCGGATGCGCATCGAGGCCGAGTTGCGCGAGGTGCGCGCGGGCGATGCCGTGGCCATCCCGCCGGGCCGGAAGCACAAGCTCTGGAACACGGGCACCGAAGTGCTGCGCCTGCTCTGCTGCTGCGCCCCGTGCTACGAGCATCAGGACACGTTCATCACGGAGTAATTCGTGCGCATCGCCGTTCCAGAAGTATTGAGGTCGCCAAGCGGATTGAAAGAGAAGCGGAGACCTCTGCGAAACTCCCCTCAGGCCCGAGCGTCATAGAACGGCATGCACAC
>CAYZJP010000044.1:0-36761 GCA_964478755.1 uncultured Klebsiella sp. | reverse complement strand
TTTCAACAGCCTCGGGCGTGATGGGTTCGATGTAGGTGCGGTCGGCGAACTCCGGATCGGTCATGATGGTGGCCGGGTTGGAGTTCACGAGGACGACGCGGTAGCCTTCTTCCTTGAGGGCTTTGCAGGCCTGGGTGCCGGAGTAATCGAACTCGCACGCCTGGCCGATGATAATCGGGCCGGCGCCGATGATGAGGACGCTGTGGATGTCGTTTCTTTTTGGCATCTGAAAAATCTATTTGATTCGGAGGCTCATCCGCGATTCACCTGCGCGGCCGATGCTGCGCACACAGCCGCGCTCCGGGAATAGTGCTCCGCAAGAGCCCGGTGAGTGAACGCAATTCCACGGCGCTTGTCAGCGGTTTTTTCCAGCGCATTCGGCGGCGGCTGAAGACGCGCGGACGTTGACTTGCCGCTTGTCACCCGCCCTCTTTTCGCGTCTAACACGGCGCGTGCAGGACTGGCTCATGGTTATTCTGTTGGGAATTGTTGAAGGCATCACCGAGTTCATCCCGGTGTCGTCCACCGGGCATCTGCTCATCGCTGAGAAACTGCTGGGGAAAAGCCAGTCCGACCTTTTCAACATCGTCATCCAGGGCGGCGCGGTGCTGGCGGTGCTGCCGCTCTTCTCGGCACGGCTGAAACAGTTCGCATTCCAATGGCGCGAGCCGGCGACACAGGATTTGCTGATGAAGGTCGCGATCGCGTTCGGGTTGACCGGCGCGGGAGGGCTGGTGTTGGAGAGGTTTCACTTCAAGCTGCCGGAGCAAGTGTTTCCCGTCGGCTGCGCCCTGCTTGTGGGCGGCGTCATCTTTGTGCTGCTGGAGCGCTGGCTGCGCGACAAGCCGCTCAGCGACCAAATCACCTGGAGCATCGCGCTCGCCATGGGCGCAGGCCAGCTCGTGGCCGCAGTGTTTCCAGGTGCATCGCGCTCGGGAACGACGATCATGATCGCGCTGGCGCTCGGCCTGGCACGACCGGCGGCGACGGAGTTTTCGTTTCTCATCGGCATTCCCACGATGCTGGCGGCGAGCGGACTGAAGATTTTCAAGGCGTTGCGCCATCCGGTGCCGGGGGTTTCAGAGCATTGGGACATGGTGCTGCTCGGCACGGTTGTGTCTGCGGTGGTGTCCTTTTTCGCGGTGAAGTGGCTGCTGCGCTACGTGCAGTCGCACACGTTCACGAACTTCGGCTGGTATCGCGTCATCCTCGGCGGAGCGATTTTGCTGGCCGCCGCGCTGCCGCTGTTGTTTGGGAAGTAGGCTGTAACCGCGCGGCCTCCGCGCCGGTCTGCCTCGGCACCATGCGGCTCATTCCTCTCATCGCCCTGCTCGCGTCCGTCGTCGCGGGCTTCGCGCAGACCGTCCTCGTCGCGCCCTACGTGCAGCCGGGCAACGGCACCTCGCTCGAAGGCAAGGATGTGAAGGTCATCGCGTGGCTCACGGACCCGAAGCCGGGCGAGTTCACCGTGGAGTTCGGCGCGGGCCAGGAATTCGACAAGGTGGCCAAGCCCGTGCGCGTGGCGCTGAATCTTTCAGCGAAGCAGCAATACTTCAAATACGCCGCCACGCTCGCGGACTTGCCGTTCAATGCGACAATCCGCTACCGCGTGAACCAAGGCACCAAGCTGGTGCGCGAAGGCACCTTTCTCACCCGCAAGACAGCGGATCAGACGATCACCTTCGTCGTGGTGGGCGACACGGCCGACGGCAAGGCCGACTCGAAAGTCATCGCGCACCAGATGTGGCTCGCGAAGCCCGAATTCGCGATCATCGTCGGCGACATCGTTTATCCGCGCGGCCTTGTCAGCGAATACCTGACGAACTTCTGGCCGGTTTACAACGACGTGAAGCTGCCCGGTGCCAAGACCGGTGCGCCACTCATGCAGTCCACGCCGATCTACGCCGTGCTCGGAAACCACGATGTCGGCGCGACGAATCTCGCGCGCTACCCGGATGGCTTCGGGGCGTTCTACTTCTTCCACCCGCCGCTGAACGGGCCGAAAGCGCCGACGCTCGCCACACCAGTCGGCGGCGCGCCGGAACGGGTCGCCGCGTTCAAGGCCGCCGCCGGAGACACGTATCCCTCGCTGGGCATCTACTCCTTCGACAATGGGCCCGCGCACTTTGTCTGCCTCGACGGCAACCGCCAGGTGCATCCCGCCGATCCTGCGCTGACCGCGTGGCTGGAGCGCGACCTCGCGGAATCGAAGGCCGCCTGGAAGTTCGTCTTCTTCCACCAGCCCGGCTTCCATTCGTCGAGCAACCACTACACGGAGCAGAAGATGCGGCTGCTCTCACCGATCTTCGAGAAGCACGGGGTTGACGTGGTCTTCGCCGGGCACGTCCACAATTATCAGCGCAGCAAGCCGCTGAAGTTCACGCCGGACGAGCCGGGTAAGTTTGGCATCAAGGGCACGGTGCCGGGCAAATTCACCCTCGATGAGAAGTTTGACGGCGTAAAAAACACCGCGCCCGACGGCATCCTCTACCTCGTCACCGGCGGCGGTGGCGCGAAGCTCTACAACACGAACCTCAACAATAAACCGGAGCTGTGGCAGCGCGACAAGACGACGTGGGCACCCTTCACCGTGCGCCTCATCTCCGACCGGCACTCGTTCACGGCGGTGTCTGTAACGCCAGATCGCTGCCTTCTACGCCAAGTGGACGACCGCAACTCACCGATTGATGAGCTACAGCTTACGAAGGGGAAGTAGCGTGTCCTATTGTCCCGCTACGGCAGAGCAGCCCGAATCACCCTCGCGGCCCGGAGTTTTCCTTTGCCGGAGGATGCGATGAAGACGATTTCCTCCTCGAGCTGTTTCACTCTTTGAACAGGGGGAGAGTGAGTTATGACCCCGAGCTTGGGGCCATCGCCTTTTTGCTTGGAGATCAATGCTGCCGTTTTTCCGTCGTAATCCAGACTGCAAGCGGCATCTAGTTTATCGCCGAGCTGGACGCGGTCACCTCGCTTTAGTTTTACTTTTTTCGAGCCGGGTGGAATGATTTGCGGCTTGTTGCCATGATGGATAATTGCCACAATACCAACCAATACCGCAAAAGTTAATCCGTTCATGAGTTGTGATCCTTTCTGATGTTTATCCTTGGATGGTGAACGTCACAACGGGATCCACTGTGTCCACGTCGTAGTTCAACCCACCGTTGTCATTGTAGTAACTGTCCATCTGAGTGACGATCTCCGGGTTGTCCACCGTGACGTCGTGGTTGGTCACCCCGATGATTACCACCGAGCTGGCTCCGTCCGTGGCGGCAATGTCAAAGCTCTTGGCCGCTTCCGTGATAATCAGGTCGGAATCTTCCAATGGATCCCCGTTGTGGAGTGTAACGAGAGCGGGCGGGTCACCACGGTTTACGTCTATGGTTGTTGGTTGATCGTTCTGATCCATGATGTTGTCCAATGCCAGAGCAGTGTAGGCGTTGACTCCCGCTATTGCAGAGGCCAAGGCCGAACCGCGTCTTCTGCTTTTTGTTGCCATGATTCGCTCCTTCCTGAGTTTGTTGTGTTTCTAACAGCCAACTGAACCAGCTTGGGGCATGAGCCTCAACAGCGCGCACCGCCCACCCCGCAACGATTCACCCGGCAATACCAAACACCCCGCTGAGGCTATGCGCTCGGCTTCAACATGGGCGTCGGCAATGGTTGTTGCACCTTGACTCGACCCGATCAAGAAGAATCCCAAAGTATTTCCGCGATAGGGCGGATGCCTCCGCCAATCCACTTCCAGACGTGGGTTGACGGCTTGCGGCCCGGCCAGTTTCCAGTGCTGAAGTGTCTGCTTCGCTTCCGGGAATTCCTTCAGCGTGTGGGCGATGAGATGGTTCACGTAGGCCGTCCGGGCCGCCGCGCTGTAGAGGAAGTTATGCTTGCCCAGCCAGAGGTGCGAGCAGAGCGGGTTGCGCGCGAGGCCGTTCTTCCACTCGTTGAGCCGGCCGATGGTTTTCACGCGCAGCCCGAGTTTCGCCATGCACATGGGCAGGAGTCGTTGGTCGAGGAAGAGCGGCGCGCGGCGTGTGCGCGGCAAATCCACTTCCTCAGGATGATCGCGCAGCCAAGCGGAATACTCGGACATGAAGCGCAGCGCCTCGCTCGAGAAACTGCGGGTCACTTTCGGCGACGGGAAAGAAACGATGCCCAGATTCACCGGCTGCAAGCGCCAGTTCCACTCACGTCCGCAAAAGCCGAAGCGCCCGAAATCCGCGCGATTGCTCGCGTAGGATACCCAGCGGCGGTTTTCGTAATGCAGTGCCATCACCGGCGCGGTTGGCTTCAGCGGCTGCCAGAGGATCGCGTCCGTGTCCACGCTGGCGAAGGGGCCGTCCATCAGGCCGAACGCGAACATCCGGCCCGCCGTCCAGAAAACCTTCGGATGAATGTCCGCCGGCGCGTCGTCGAGCGCGGTGGAGACGCCGCCATTATAGACCCAGTCGAGGCCGGTGCGCTGGAGGAAACGCAGCCCGCGCGAGTCCGTGAGCATCTTGATCTGGCCGTGCCTCCGGGCTTGCAGCGCACTGACCAGCCAGGTCAACGCTTCAAAATCCTTGAGCACAATGTCCTTGTCCGCGCCGTTGGCGTCCTGCTTTGGGCGCGTCCAAAAACTGTGCAGGTAAGTCATGCCTTCGCGACGGGGGCAGGTTCCCCGGTGGTTTGCTTCCAGTGAACCTCGAAGGTTTTCACCGGCGTCGTGATGCCCTTGAGCAGCATGGGCGACCGCTCCGTGCACCGCGTCAAGAGGTCAGGATGATTGCGCCCGGCGGCGAGCACCGTCTGCTCGGTGGCGATGATCTGCCCGCCGCCAGCCAGTCCCTCGACGCGGCTCGCGACGTTCACGATGTGGCCAAAGGCGGTGTAGCTGGAGAGATGATTTTCCGAACCCATGAAACCGACGGTTGCCAGGCCGGAGTTCAACCCGATGCCCAACCGCAGGACCGGCAAGAGAGGCAGCGGCGGCTGATTCTGCGTCTGACGCCGCTGGTTCTCCTCTTCGCGCCGTTGATTCTCCGCGCCGAACTCACGGTTGATCCGCTCCATGCCCTGCTCGGCGGCGATGGCGCACTTGAGCGCCTGGGCCGCGTGGTTCGCGTCCTCCACGGGCGCGCCCCAAAAGGCCATGACGCAGTCACCCATGTATTTGTCGAGCGTGCCGTCGTTGGCCTTGATCTCGTCCACCACCGCAGCGAGGTAGCGGTTCACGCTGTTCATCGCCTCGCGCGCGGCGTCGTCCGCGAACGCGCGTGTCTGCTCCGTTGGCAGTCCCAGCGCGCGGGCGGCAGCCTCGGCGCGGGTCTGCGATTCCTCGGAAAAGCGCGTGAAGCCGCGCAGGTCGGCGAAGAGCACGGTGATTTCCAGCCGGCGCGTCTGCGGCGTGGGCGAGTCCAGTTGCAGCAGTGCGTCAATGATCTTGGGAGAGACCACCTTCTTCAACAGCCGCTCAAGGTGCCGCCGCTCCGCGTGTTCCACGCCCCGGCAGATCGTCATCACGAAATGCGTTGTCAGCAGCGCGCCCATCACGGGCAGCGCGATGGGCAGCAAGTAGCGGTGCGCCACGTATGCCCAAACCGCCAACGCCACATACGATCCGGCCACGAGCACCACCGTGAGCGAGGCCCAAAGCGTGTGCATCCGCCAGCCGGCCACTGTCGCGATGATGACCAGCGCGAAGACGATGCCCAGTTCCTGTATGGCTGAAAGCCGCTGCACGAAGCGTCCGGTGAGCAACGAGTTCGCCGCGTTGACGTGCGCCAGAAAGACGGAGTCGCGCTTCGCCAGTGCCGAAGGAGCCTGATCCACGCTGTTCAAGCCCGTCCCGCTGGCCCCCACAACCACCAGACTGTCGCGGATGCCCCAGTCGTTGGTTTGGCCTCCAAGCCCGCGGTTCCACGCGTCGGTGAACGCCTTCGCAAAGTCAATCTGACGGACGCGCTGGGCGGCAATCGTTTGGCTCGGCCGCACCGCCCAATCGAGATGAAAGGTGTTGCCTGGTCCCAACGGGATTTCCCGCACTGGACCGTCGGCACATGGCAGCCGGATGCGGTCCGGCTCCACGATCGCCTTGCTCAAGTCCGCGCCCAAAGCCTGCGCGGCGAGCACGAAGCCGAGGCACCAGACCCGGCCCAACGCTGGATCCTCCCTGAAGGCAACGATGCGCCGCAACACGCCATCGCGATCCATCGGCCCCTCCACGATGCCCAGCGTATACGCGTTGGTGCGCAGTTGCTGCAAAGGCGGGATCAATGGTCCGCCGCCTCGCTCCGCCGCCGTCGCCAGGATCACGTTCCCACTGGCACGCATCCGGTTGGCGAAAAAATCCGTGGTGGGAACTGCGTTTGTGGTGCCCGTCAGGTGCCGCACCCGGTAGCTGATCTGGTCGTCGGGCTCCAGGAACATGATGTCGAAAGCGACGGCCCGGGCACCCTGCGCCTTGAGTTCATCGAGCATCGGGCCGTAGTGGAAGTGGTGGAACGGCCAGCGCCCGCCGACTGCGGGAAACTTTTCCCGAAGCCATTTCATGCTGGAGTCATTGATTACCACCACCGCAAGATTCGTTGCCGCCGTCGGCGTCGGGGTTTCGTAGGCCCGGCGCACGCGCCAGTCGTGCAGATACCACTCGAACCGCTGGAAGGGCGAGGGCGACGTCGGCTGTTGCGCGTCCCGGTGATGGACCCATCCGAGGAAGCCGCAGACCAGCAACATGACCGGCAGGGGATAAATCTTGAGGAGCTTCCGTTTCACCTAGGCTTAGGCAACCGGAAGCAGCGGAGGATTTCAAGCGCTTTCATCGGCTGCCAACTGACAACGACTCCGCGCGGCCGCGTGACTGTGCCGGAGACCTGCCTCAACCATCGTCGGGGAAGCTGTGAAAACCGCCCCGCCCGCGTCACTTCAGCAAATGTTTCCACCGCGCGATTTGCTTCGCGACCTCCTTCGTGCCGGGCGCGCCGGTAAGCTCGCGCCGCGCCATCGCCTCGCGGAGGTCGAAGCACTTCTTCGCGTTTGCGCAGAACGCGTCATTCACTGACTTGAGTTCCGCCTCCGATAACTCGCCGAGCGGCTTGCCGAGCTTTTCCGCAAGCGCCACCGCCGCACCGACTGCGTGGTGCGCGTGACGAAACGGCATTCCGTTGCGCACCAGATAGTCCGCGAGGTCCGTCGCCAGCAGCGCAGAGTCACCCGCCGCCGCCGCGCACACGGCCGTGTTCACGCTCGTGTGCTGGAGCATCGCAGCGGTGAGCCGGGCGCTCGCGCGCACCGTGTCCACGGTGTCGAAGAGCCGCTCTTTGTCCTCCTGCAAGTCGCGGTTGTAAGTCATCGGCAGGCCCTTCAACAGCGTGAGCAGCGCGATGAGATTGCCATAGACACGGCCAGTTTTGCCGCGCGTCAGCTCGGCGATGTCGGGGTTTTTCTTCTGTGGCATCAACGACGAGCCGGTTGTGTAGGCGTCGTTAATCTTGATGAAATTAAATTCCGCGCTGGCCCAGAGAATCACATCCTCGGACAGCCGCGACAGATGCATCGCCACCAAGGCGGACAGCGAGCAAAACTCAATCGCGAAGTCCCGGTCGCTCACCGCGTCCATCGAGTTCTGCGTGACTTGCGGCGTGCCCTGCGCATCCACGAAGCCGAGTTCCTTCGCCACAAACTCGCGGTCCAGCGGCAGTGTCGAGCCGGCCAGCGCGCCGCTGCCCAGCGGGCAGACGTTCACGCGGTTGAAGCAGTCCAGCAGCCGGCCGTAATCGCGGTCGAGCATCTCCACGTAGGCCAGCAGGTGATGCGCGAAATAGACCGGCTGCGCCCGCTGCAAGTGCGTGTAGCCGGGGATGACGACGCCCGCATTCGCCGCGCCCAACTCGACGAGCGCGCGCTGCAAATCCCGCACCTCGCGGGCGAACTCGATGATCTCGTCGCGCAGCCACATCCGCACGTCGAGCGCGACCTGGTCGTTGCGCGAGCGGCCGGTGTGGAGCTTCGCGCCGGCGGGGACGCGCTTCGTCAGCTCCGCCTCGAGGTTCATGTGAACGTCTTCGAGTTCCGCCTTCCACTTGAACTTCCCGGCCTTGATCTCGGCGGCGATTTTCCGCAAGCCGACTTGGATCGCCTTCAGCTCCGCGCGCGTGAGCACGCCGATGCGCTGGAGCATCGCGGCGTGCGCGAGCGAGCCGTGGATGTCGTGCCACCACAGCCGCCAGTCGAAAGAGATGGACTCGGTGAAGCGCGCGACATCCTCGCCGGGACCGCTGGCGAAGCGTCCACTGCGAGACACGGGAGCGGGAGACTTCTTGCTCATAAGACAGCGCGAACATTGTTGGCCGGCTGTCGGAAAGTCACGCGGGAAAGCCTCAGCCCCTGTTCAGGGATGCTCGGAATTGGGCCGCAGATGAAGCGCAGATTGAACGCAGATGCTCGAACGGACGACCTTGCCTGTGTTTCATCCGTGTTTCATCTGTGGCCAAAATAGTTCCGGCTACGGCTTCACCACCAGCTTGCCGAGCACCTGTCGGCTGCGGAGCAGCTCAAACGCGTTGCTCACGCCGGGCAGCGGGATGATTTGGTGGATCACCGGCTTCAACCGTCCGTCGGCCGCCCACTCCAGCGTCGCGTTCAAGTCGCCGCGATTGCGCCCGTAGCTGCCGATGAGCCGGTGCTGCTTCACGAAGAACGGCCAGAGCTGCATCGGCACCTCGCGCCCGCCCGTCGCGCCGCACGTCACCACCGTGCCGCCACGAGCAAGGCAGTGAAAAACAGATTGCAGCACCACGCCGCCGATGTGCTCGACGACCAGGTCCACGCCGCGCTTGTCCGTGATCTTCCGCACTTCAGAGGGCCAGTCGGCCTTCGAGGAATCCACGGCAAACTCCGCGCCGAGCTGGCCGGCCAGCTCGCGCTTGGCCGGCGTGGAAGCCGTCGCGATGACGCGCCCGCCAAGATTTTTTGCGATTTGGATCGCCGCTGACCCGACGCCGCTGGACGCGCCGATCACCAGCACCCAATCTCCCGCCCGCACTTCGGCGCGGTCGGTGAGCATATGCATGGCCGTGCTGCCCGCGAGCGTGAGCGCGGCGGAAGTCTCGAAACTCACCGACTCCGGCAGCGCCACCACGCAACGCGCCGGCACGCGCACCTTCTCCGCAAATCCCCCGTCGCATTGGATGCCCAGCAGTTTGCCGTTGAGACAAATTGAGTCCTCGCCGCGCAGGCAGAACTCGCACGTGCCGCAAAAAAGATTGGACTGCACCGCCACGCGGTCGCCGATGCGCCACTGGTCCACGTCCGCGCCGAGCGCGAGGATTTCGCCCGACACCTCGCTGCCGCCGATGCGCGGCAGCGCGACGGGCGTGGGCAGGTCGCCTTGCTCGAACCACAGATCAAGGTGGTTCACGCCGCAGGCACGGATGCGCACGATGACTTCATCGGCGGCGGGCGTGGGGTCGGCGACTTCGCCGAACTTGAACTGTCCCGGCGAGCCGTGGGCGAGAAGCTGAACGGCTTTCATGTCGCGGGGATTGAAGCGCGTCCGCCGCCCGTGATTCAAGCGCGGAAAAGCCCGTGCCGGTGACTTGTAGTCGCCGTCCGTGAGAGACAACAGCTTCAAGCCGCGCCTTCCACCCGCCACGCGGCGACTGCAAGTCGCCGGCACGTCATTGTTGTGGCACCGGCCAGACCCAGTCGCCCTGCTCGAAGTTGATGTTCCGGCTCTTGCTGGCAGGGTTGCCGGTCAAGGCCACCTCGCCGCCGTCGTCCTTGCCGTTCCAGCCCACGGACCACAAGCGAAACCGCCCGTCCGCCGTGCGCTCGTAGCGGAAGGGCTGGCCGGTCATCGGGTCCGGCGGCGGCGGGCCGAACTCCGGCGCGAGCGCGGCGAGCGACTCGGGATACCTGCCCCGCGCCAGCCGGTGCCGCTCTAGCGCGCACGCAGCGGCGGCGAGTTGGGTGAAGGTCTGCGCCTGACACGCACGCATCATGGTCTTGTGCAGCGCGGGCAGCAGGAGGTGCGAGAGAACGCGGTGCTGCAAAACGGCTTTGGCCGGGCGCTTGTTGCGTTCGATGTCTTTGAGCATGGCATCGCTGCGCGTCTGCATGAGCGCGGCATTGAGCGGCCCCGGCCCGGCAGGCAGCGCGGCCACGATGTAGTCGTCGAACGCGCGGTTGTAACTGATTTGCTCGTGGTAAAGCCAGCCGGCGGGCACGCCTTTCATGGCCGGCTGGGGCGTGCTCATGGGTTTGCCTTCGGGGTCGCCCAGCATGGGCAGCATCTCCGGCCGACGACGGACGAACTCAATGGCGCGGTTGCCGAAGGCCCGCTCGCCCGCCATCGCGTGCCGCAGCTCGGCGGCGAAGTCGTGCTTCACTAGGACCGCCTGCCAGTGTGCCAATTGCGCGTCCGACCAGCGGTGGTCGAGCAGCCCTTCCCAGATTGCCTTCAATGTCAGCGCGTGCATCGCAATGCGTTTTAGATGCGAGATGAGTAACGGTTCGCCTTTCAGTGTATCTGCGAGCCTAAATCCGAGATTCACATCAGCGAACGCTTCGTCAGGTCTGTTATTGGCCAATTCCGCGACAGCCCGGACTTGCACGGTATGCTGCACTGTTCCCATCGCGTAAACGTGCGGCATGAGTGACGAAATGCCGTCTTCCGTGATGCGAGTGTTGAAGCGCGCACTGGGCCGCAATGCTGCGGCGCGCAGCTCGTTGATTTCCACATCCCAGAGACTTAGAGCTTTGAGCACATCTTCGGCAGGCGAGCGTGAATCGGGCCATTTGGGAAAGTTGGTTGAAATGCGAAAGTGTTTCTGCCAGAGGGTCAGGTCTTCGCGTTTGCCGACGAAGATACCGGGAACGAGAGGGATATTTTGCCAATCAGATTTCACCGTTCGGTCATAGGCTACTATTGGTGCTGGCGTCATCAATCGCCCCGCGTATTGGCTGTATTCCGGGTTGCCACTCTGAAACGGCCGCAGCAGTGGCGTGGCGGCGAAGTTCTCCGCGTCGGGCACGGGCGGCGGCATGAGCTTCTCCAGGTCGAACTCCACGCCGCGCTTCTCCGCCCCGGCGCGATACACCTCCCACGCGCGCCGGCCCTGCCAGCCCGAGAGCGTGAACGCCGTCAGCAGCACCGTCCCCGCCGCCAGCCCGCCGAAGAGCACCGCACGGAGGCTCGCCCAGTGGAACCAGCGCGTCGTGCGCGCCCCACGTGTCTCGGGCGGCGCGCCCTGCGCGTCCGGCAGGCAGTCCGCCGGCGCGGTGAGCCGGTAGCCAAAGCCCAGCGCGAACAGCGCCCCGCCCCATGTCACGACGATGGGCAGCAGCGCGTCCGCGAGGGCGAACAGTTCGGTGAAGTTCCAGTCCAGCGAGATCAGCACCAGCCCGCCCAACAGCAGGCCGACGAAGGCGAGCGCGAGCGCGAAGTTGGATGCCACTCCGGGCCAGTGGATGCGGCGGCGGCCGGCGGCGTCGAGGCGGAGCGGGCGGGTTTTCCAGTAGCGGGTTTTCATGGGCATGATTTCCAGTGCCGCGCCAGCGGCGCGTTCATCCAAGTAGGACAGGCATCCTGCCTGTCATCTGACTTTCACCATCGTTCTCGTGTGGCTGCGTGTGTATGGATCGGTCGTCGTGGAAAGATGGAAGTCAGGCGGGACGCCTGACCTACTTTGGCGGTCACACGACCGCGAATTCCTCCCGCCGCTGGCTGCGCTTCGGGTGCAGTTCGCTGCGGTTGGGGAGTGCGGCTCTCGGCTCGTCGAGGTCGAGCAACTCCGCCATTTCCCGACGACGCTCGCGAACAATCTCCGCCACGGCGGCTTCGCTCGGCTGGCTGGCGCGGCTCGCGGTCGAAGCATAGGCATTCGGTTCGCCACCGCTGTAGTTCACGGCGAGGAGCACCACCCACGCCGCAGCAAGGCCGGCCCATGCGAGCGGGTTTGGACCGAAGAAGCGTTCAAGCCATTCCCGAAGTTGAGAGTTGAGGGTTGAGAGTTGAGAGGCGGAGGCGCGTGCCGGCGACTTGTAGTCGCCGACCGTGATGCTGGAGGAGGCTGCGGACGGCGATTGCAAATCGCCGGCACGGGCGAGGATTTCATCGCGCCACGCGGCAGGGACGGGGCGGAGGGACTGGCGGGTGAGGCGTTGCTCGAAGGGGTCGGGAGGCATAGGTGGTTCAAGGTTTCAGGTTCAAGGTTTCAGGTTTTCTGGTTTTCTGGTCGGTCACTGCCGAGCGCGGCAACGCGCGCTGAAACCTGAAACCTGAAACCTGAAACCTTTCATCTGATTTCGTCGTAGAGGGGACGCAGGCGGGCGCGGAGTTTGTCTAGGCCGTAGCGGTGGCGGCTGGCGGCGGTGTTCAACGGAATCTCCAGCGCGGTGGCGATGGCCTCGAAGGTCAGGCCTTCCCAGAGTTTCAAGTGGACGACGGTGCGCTGCTCGACGGGCAGCTCGCCCAGCGCGTCGGCGAGTTCGCGGCGGAAGGCGGCTTCGTCCGGATCGGCGGTCGGCGCAAAGAGCGCGATAGCTTCGGCGGCGAACTGCTCGTGGTTGCGCTCGCGCGTGCCGCGTCGGCGGAGCTGGTCAATCGCTGCGTGATGCGCGAGGCGGAGGAGGAAGCCGCGTTCGTCGCGGATGTCGGAGAGCAGTTCGGGCCGCGCGGCGAGTTTGCGGAAGACTTCCTGCAGCACATCGCGGGTGTCGGCCTCGTGGCGGGTGACGTTGAGCGCGAAGGCGTAGAGCGCCGACGCGTGCTCGTCGTAGAGGCGGGCGAGGTCCGGGGACGCCATGTTTCCAAGAGGACGCCGCCGGGCGGGGGATTTGTCTAGCACTGTTGTGCCGCATCGCCAGGAAGGGGGAAGATGGTGGAACCGTGGCTTTTTGACCGCTATTGCGTAACTCCTTGTCAACGTCACAATTGCATTGACCGACCGCGCGATTGCAGCGTCCGACCGGGCGTTTGCAGACTCCGACCGGGTGATTGCAGACTCCGACCGGGGCGTTGCAGGGTCCGACCGGGTGATTGCGCAGGCCGACCGGCGCTTTGCGCGCTCCTGCCGCCGGGTTGCAGCATCCGACCCGGCGGGTGCGTGAAGCTACTGAGCGGTTGCAGGGTCCGACCTGGCGATGGAATGAACCGACCGTGAGCCGGCGGGATTCGACTGCCCGTTTGCGAAGCCCGTCCAGGCGAGTGCCGGGAACAACCGGTGCGGGCCTGCCCGCAGCCTACTTCTTTTTCGTCTGAAACGCGCGCAGGTGGCCGGTGCTCGGGACGGAGACGCTGTAGCTCTCGCCGGTGTGGTTGACGTTGAGCTTGATGTAGTGGGCCTCGCACTGCTCTCCCTTGTCGCCGGAGTTGGCGATGAGGTCTTTCGCCGTGTTCGTGTCCGGCTCGGGACGGACGTTCTCGTGGAGTTGATAGATGGCGGCGATGCTCCTGGCGCCGCGCAGCGTGGCGACGACTTTGGGCATGGTGCCCTTGCGCGGGCCGTTGTTCATCACGGCGATGGTCGGCTCGATGGACTGGACGAGGAGCGGGTTGCTGCTGATGTCGAGGCCGTGATGGTTGACCTGATACACGTCCACTTTGCCGACAAGGTTGTAAGGCACGACGAGCGACTGCTCGGTGCGGAGCGTGGCGTCGCCGCCGTCGAAGAAGCGGAAGCTGCCGTATTGCAGCAGGAGCACGACCGAGTTGGCGTTGTCGGATGGGTCCTCGGGCTGCGGCTCGGCCTTTTCGGCGAGCGGGTTTGGGCGACGCTGGTCGGGGCGCGGGGAAATGGTTTTTTGATTCGCGCAAAGGACGCGGAGGTCGAGCTTGGGGTTGCCGGGCACGGTCGGTTGCCTGAGCGGAATCGGGTCGCCGGCCTTCACGGTGACGCGCTTCTCCACCTTCGCGTCGCGGTAGGGTTTGCTAAGAAGCGGCCAGCGCGTGTCGGTAGGATTGTTGTCCGGGTTCGCGACGGGAAATCCCTTGTCGTGGAGTGTGCCGACCGGCATCAGTTCCGCGAGTTCCGCCAGCCCGCCGAAATGGTCAATGTGGAAGTGCGTGATGACAACGTGATCAATGCGCTTCAATCCCGCGATCCCGGTGGCGATCTGGTGGATGCGCCTCGCATCGCGTCCGCCGGGGTTGCCGGTGTCAATCAGCACCGACTCGCCCTCCGGCGTGACGATGAGCGTGGAGCCGCCGCCCTCGGAGTCCGCCCAGTAAATGTCGAGGGTCTTGTCGGCCAGGCCGGCGCGCGTGGTGGCGGTGGCGAGGACAAGCAACGCGGTGACGAGGAGACGTGAGAGCACGGTGTTCATGAGGCGAGTTTGGGAAGTGCGCGGTGTGAGGGCAACTGGAAAGAACAGGCTGCAAAATTGAGCCTGAAAATCTGCATGACCGCCGAACAGGCTTGGGCTTCGCCGATTTTCGCGCTACTCATGGCGCGTGGCCGATGACTCTTTTCAGGACGCCGCGCTGGTGCTGGTCGGGCACGGTTCGACGCTGAACGCCGACTCCGCCGCGCCGACACACCAGCACGCGGACGAGTTGCGACGGCGCGGAGTGTTCGCGCAGGTGGTGGAGTGTTTCTGGAAGGAAGAGCCGTCAGTCTGTGGCGTGCTGCGCGGAGTGTTCGCACCGCGGGTGTTCATCGTCCCGCTGTTCATCAGCGAGGGGTATTTCACGGAGCAGGTGATTCCACGCGAGCTGGGTTTCAGCCTGAACGACGAGTTGGATTTCCCGCGCGTCCAATTGCGAGGCGGGCAGACATTGCACTACTGCGGCCCGGTCGGGACGCATCCGAGCATGACGAACGTGCTGCTCGCCCGCGCGCGCGGCGTGGTGGCGCAGCATCCCTTCCCCGTTGCGCCGCGACCGGCGGACACGGCGCTGTTCATCGCGGGGCACGGCACGGGGAACAACGAGAATTCCCGCAAGGCCATCGAGCGGCAGGTCGAACTCATCCGCGCGCGTGGCGAGTATGCGGAGGTTCACCCGGTCTTCATGGAGGAGGAGCCGCGCATCGGCGATTGCTGGCAGATGGCGCAGGCGCGCAATCTGGTCATGGTGCCGTTCTTCATCAGCGATGGACTGCACTCCTACGAGGACATCCCGGTGATGCTGGGCGAACCGACGACTGTCGTGCAGACGCGTTTCCGCAGCGGCCAGCCAACGTGGCGCAACCCGACGGAGAAGCACGGCAAGCGTCTTTGGTATGCGCCCAGCATCGGCAGCGAGCCGCTGCTGGCGGAAGTCATTCTGGAACGCGTGCGCGAGGCGTCGGCGTCGGTGGAGACGAGCAAAACGAGGGAAGAAACGAGGGAAGAATTGCGTTGACCTTCGAAGGGCAATCCCTTACCAAAACGGCGAAATTTCAGTGGGAACGTGGACATCAAAGGCCTTATGAAACGGATTATAGCAACGACCGGAATGGCGGCGTTGGGCGCGGTGGCGCTGCAGCCCGCGATGGCGCAGGATGCCAAACCTTGGAACGTCGCGGCCAGCCTGCGAGGCTTCTACGACGACAACTACACCACGTCTCCGAGCGCCAAGAAGCGCTCCAGTTGGGGCGTGGAGTTAAGCCCATCGGGAGCTTACAAGTTCAGCCGTGACCAGAACACGCTCGACCTCAGCGCCCGCTACGGGATGCGCTACTACGAGGATCGCACGTCGGCTTCTGCGGACCACAGCTTTGACTTCGGTGCGGACTGGACCCACGCGTTCACCGAGAAGCAGCGGTTAAACATCGCGGACTCATTCGCCATCGCCCAAGAACCCGGCGTCTTGGATCCGGGTGCGGTTTCCACTTTCCTGCGCACCCCGGGCAACAACTACCGCAACAACATCCAGGTGAAATATGCCTGGGATGACATCATCGAGCGCTGGTCGGGCGAGGCCAGCTACGCCAACACCTTTTACGACTACGAGCAGGACAACAGCAGCAGCGGTCTGCCTGGTTCGCGGTCGGCGCTCTTGGACCGGGTGGAGCACCTCCTCACCTTGGCGGGACGTTATCGCATTTTCGACGAGACTTCGACGGAGCTGCTGATGGGCTATTCCTTGGGCTTCACTGATTCGACCAGCAAAGACGCGCTCGACGCGGCGGGCAATCTCCCCTCGACGCGCGACAGCCGCTCACATTATTTCTTCACCGGGGTGGGCCACAAGTTCACCCCGGACCTGAGAGTCAACGCACGGGTCGGCGTGGAATACGTCGAGTATCCCAACGCGGCGAAGGCAGTGCCCGCCTATCAGAGCTCGCAGACCAGCCCGTATGTGGACGCGAATGGAACGTGGGATTATCTGCCCAACAGCTCCGCGCAACTGGGTTTCCGCATCAACCGCATCACGACTGACGTGACGACCTCCGTGGACGCGCAGGCGACGACCGTTTACAGCTCCTTGAACCACGAGTTCAACCCCGACTTGAAGGGCAGCCTGCTTGCGCAATACCAGCTCTCCGAATACCGCCAGACCGCTGGCGTTCGCGATGTGTCGGACAACATCTTCACCGTCGGCGTGAACATGGAGTGGAAGTTCAGCCAGTTCGTCTCGCTGGAAGGCGGCTACAACTACGACCGGCAGGACGCCGATCTCCCCGGTCGCAGCTATTATCGCAACCGCATCTACCTCGGCTTCAAGGGAACTTGGTAGGGCATCTTACTGATTGACGACTTTGTGACCTGAGAGGGAGGCTGGAGCCAAGAAGCTCTGGCCTCTTTTCTTTTTTGACTCATGGACGCGGCGCCTCATTACACTGACCCGACAGCCACCCCGGCGGAAAGCCGCCTGCACTTCCTCGACTACTGGCGCATCATCCGGATGCGCAAGCTCATCATCTTCGTGGTCTTCGCCCTCGTCGCGGGCACCACCGCGTTTCTCACGAACTACATCCCGCCGACCTACATGAGCACCGTCCGGATGGACGTGCAGAAGGACACGGCCGACATCACCGGCCTCATTCAGCAGCAGACACAAAACGGCTACGACCCGTTCTTCGTGTTGACCCAGTTCGAAATCATCCAGTCCAAGAAAGTGCTCTACAAGGTCATTGACGACCTCAAGCTCGTCCAGCGCTGGAACGAGAAATACCGGCTGGGCGACTCCAAGTTCAGGGCCTTCCAGATCCTCAGCAAGCTTATTGACCCGCGCCAAGTCCGCAGCACGAGCATCATCGAGCTGAATGTTTACAGCAAGGACAAGGGGGAGGCTGCCGAGATCGCCAACAAGATCGCCGAGGTTTACGCGACCAACCGCAATGAGCAGCGCCTGCGGCTGGCGGATGAAGGAATCAAAACTCTTCGTGTGAAACTTGCCGAGCACAACGCCGAAGTCCAAGTCGCCAATAGCAACGCCAACCTGATCCTTAAAGAGAAGGGGATTGTTGTCACCTTCGAGGGCCAAGGTGCCATCATGACGTTGAGCACCGAAACCATGCGCGACCTGGACCGGTCGGTGTTGGAACTGCGCACGCTCTACATCCAGAAGCAGACCAAGTATGAAGAATTGAAGAAACAGCCTTTGGAGAAACTCAGGCACACCATGGGCGTCTTCGTGAAGGACGATTTGCTGGAGCGTGGCATAAATAATCTCAACGAGGCTGAGCAACAGTTCGTGAGCAAAAGCAAGGATCTTGGCCCGCTGAACCCAGAATACATACGTATGCAGGCCACCATCGAGAAGCTATCTTCCCAAGTGGACGCTCGGACCAGTGCCATGATGCTCGGCCTGGAAGCAGAACTCAAAGCGGTGAAGGCCACCGTGGACGAACAGACGCAAAAGCTGGACGCGGAGAAGACGAAGAACCAGCAAATTGCCGAAGGCAAACGCGCCTACCAAATCGCCTTGGAAGAACTGGAGCGCCAGAAACGCCTGCGCGACACGGTCGAGAACAAGATCAAAATCGAGGAGATTGAGCGGGACATCAAACGCAGCACCGCCGTTGTCGTCTGGGACGAGGCTGAGGCCGCGCTCAAAGCCGCCTACCCTAAGATGTCGCTCAATCTCGCCCTCGGCGCGTTCGTCGGGCTCGTGCTCGGCATCGGCCTAGCCTTCTTCATCGAGTATCTCGACACCAGCGTGAAGACCATCGACGACGTGGAGCGCGCCTTGCAAGCGCCAGTGCTCGCCGTCATTCCACAAAACGTCGGCGCACTGCTGGACGAGGGAATGGACAGCCCGCACGCCGAGGCCTACCGCGTCCTGCGCACCAACATCCTCTTCACGCGCAAGGACGAGAAGCTCAACGCCATCACCGTCGTCAGCGGCGGCGCGGGCGAGGGCAAGTCCACCACCGTCCTGAACCTCGCCACCATCTTCGCCCAGAACGGCAACAAGGTGCTGCTCGTGGACTCCGACCTCCGCCGTCCCAGCCTGCACAAGCGCCTCGGCCTCGCCAACTCGCTCGGCCTCACTAATCATCTGCTCGGCCAGAACAAGCTCGAGGAGGTCATCCAGACCACCTCGTTGCCGAACCTGCACTTCCTCCCCAGTGGCCGTCTGCCCAGCAGCGCGCTAGGCATTTTGAATTCCCCGCAGATGAAGGATTTCATCAAAGAGGCCAAGAGCCGCTACGACTTCGTCTTCTTCGACGCCCCGCCGATCATGGGTGTGAGTGATGCCACCGTGCTCGCGAGCGGCGCGGATCTCGCGCTGCTCGTCATCCAGTATCGCAAGTATCCGCAATCCCTCGCCATCCGCTCGCGGCAGATGGTGGAGAAGGTCGGTGGGCGGCTCGTCGGCGTCGTGCTCAACAACATCAACCTCGCGAGCGACGCGTCCTACTACTACTACAGTGGCTACCATTACCACAGTAACAACAACGCCGACGAGCCTGCCGCCAACGGCAAACCGCCGGGCAAGACCGACCGCCGCAAACCGCACGCGCCCACCGATGTCGTCGCGCCCATCAAGCCGAAATACTGATTGCCCCGGCCATTTCGACCCGACACCGTATTGCCCATGAACAACGTCTGGAAATCGCTCGTGCTCGCGCTGGCCTGCTGCCTGGGACTTGCCTGTGACACGACGAGCGATGGTTCCGGTCGGCCGCCAGTCATTCCGCGCGGCGGCCCAATGGCGGACTCCACTGACATCCTACGCGTCGGCGAAAAGATTCAAGTGCTGCTCGCTGATCTCCCTCAAGGAACTATTGAAGCTAACCTGACCATCTCCGAGGACGGCAAGATCACCCTGCACTTGGACCAGATGTTCGTGGCCGCCGGCAAGACCCGCAGCAAGCTAGAGACGGAAATCCGCACGCGCTACGTGCCGAACTTCTACACGAAGATGACCGTGACGGTGAAGCAGGAGGATCGCTTTGTATATGTCGGCAGCTTCGTCAAGGCTCCTGGCAGCTACCCTTATCGACCTGGACTCACACTCCTCAAAGCCATCGCCGCCGCTGGCGGTTTCAGTGAGTTTGGCGACAAGACCAAAGTTACCATTACCCGTAATGCCGACGGCCGGGTGGATACAGTGGATTGCATCAAGGCGTTGAAGGATCCGCGGCTCGATCTTCCGCTCTTCCCCAACGACCGGGTGGAAGTTCCGCGTCGCTACTTCAACTGATGGTCCAGCTCCGCGTCCTCAACGGCAGCCGCGCGGGGACGGCACACGCTGCCAGCCGGTTTCCCTGCACCATTGGCCGCGCAAGCGGAGACGACTTGCAACTCGTCGAGGCCGGCGTTTGGGAGAACCACCTTCAGCTCGACCTGCAAGTTCCCGCCGGCTTTCGGTTGCGTCGTCTCGGCGAAGGCCGCGCCTGCATCAATGGCGCCGAGTTTGACGAGCTTGTTCTCCACAATGGCGACGTGATCGAACTCGGCGCGGTGAAGGTGCAGTTCTGGCTCGGCGCGGTCCGGCAATCCGACAACCGCGCGCGGGAGATGCTCGTCTGGCTTGGGCTGGGAGCGTTGGTCCTCCTCGAAAGCTTGCTCATCTTCGCGCTGCTCTAGCCTACGCCAGCCCACGGTTTGCCAGCTCGGCGATGGTCCAGAGGTATTCGTCCACGAGCTGGTCCACGACGTTGCGCTTCTTCATTTCCGACGGCATCACTTCCCAAGTGTAGGTTTCCATCTCCAGATGCGAGCAGAGCGACGGCGTTTCCTTCAGCACGTCCATCACGCCCTGCACGTGGTCGGCAGTCGTGCCGAACAGCGGCGTCGGAGGGCAATGCAGCGGGATGTGGAAGTGGATTCGCCACTCGTCACTCGCGGCGGGCGGCAGGCGGTTGTGCAACGCGAGCGCGGCGTCCAAATCCTTGTGCCGGGTGATGCCGCCGTCAGCGGAGCGCGCGAGCACCTGGTGGAAATACACATCGTCCGCGAACGAACGCAGCGCCTGCCGCGCTTCGGCGGTTGGCTTCACCTTGAGCGCGTTGCTCAAGTGCAGCTTGCTCACCTTGATCTTGTGCTGCTTGAGCCGGCCCAACGCCTCGCGCGGCGACTCGTATTGCAACGCGAGATGGCAGCAGTCGTAGTTCACGCCCAGATGCTCGTCGAGACGCAGGTCGCCGGGCCGGTCCGCGCGCATCTGCTCGATGAACGTCACTGCCTCCGCGCTGGTTTCGAGGTGGCATAACGGCTCCGGCTCCAGTCCGAGGTGCAACGTCTTGCCCGTGCGCCGCGCCACGCGCTCGATGTGCTCGACGCACTTCCAGAGATTCTCCCGCGCCACGCGCACCTGGGCCGCGCTTTTGATGAACTCCTTGAACGACACCGGCACGGTGCTGACGCTGCCCTCGACGCCCGACGGCACGATCTCGCCGAGCAGGTCGAAGAGCAGGTCCGTGTAGGCCACGCGCTCCGGCGTCGTCCAGTCCGGCGCATAGACCTGCTCCTTCACACGCGTGCCGTGGAAGCGCCCGTAGGGAAATCCATTGATCGTGAAAACGTAGCACTGCTCCGCGTCCAGCCAGCGGCGGAAGCCCGCGAGCGTCGCCGGATCGCTCAGCTCCCGCGCCGCGTCCGCGCCCAGCCGCAGGCCGATGGCGTAGGGCGACTTCGTTCCGAGGCGGTCGCGCACGGCCAGCACGTATTTCTGGAGCGACCCGAAGGTCTGCGGCCAGGACTCGCCCCGGTGGATGTTCGTGCAGTAGGCGAGGTGGAGTCCGTGCTTCAATTTCATCGCGGCTAGGTGTAGCAATATGCTGTCCGCGCCGCCACGCCTTTTGCCGGCGCGCTCAACGAACGTGACAACGACATCGCCCGACAAGTTCTTTGCCCAGCTCCGCGACGCGCTCGCCGACGGCACGTTCGTGAAGCTCACCCTCAGCGCGCCGCGCAACGCCGAGCCGGGCCTGAAGAACGTCTTCGTCCGCCCCGTGCAGCTCAAGGCCGGCCTGCGCCTGGCCTTCACCTTTCGCTACGCCACGCGCGACATCATCAAGAACTTCGAGCCGGAGCCGGCGGTCGCAGAGATCACGCGGCTGCTGGGCAACGCGTTCCTCACGGCGAACCTCTTCACCACGCAGGCGTCGGTCGAACTGAATTTCCGCGACGACGGCTCCGCCCGCCTGAG
Organism: uncultured Klebsiella sp.; assembly: GCA_964478755.1. Classification (GTDB taxonomy): domain Bacteria; phylum Verrucomicrobiota; class Verrucomicrobiia; order Limisphaerales; family SXTU01; genus SXTU01. The sequence continues at coordinate 15,259 of CAYZJP010000044.1, read as the reverse complement.
CCACGGCCAGGCCGCACACGACGCACCGCCCTCGCTCGCGCACGATCACACCAAGGCGCGCGGAATTTTACAGACCGAGCCGTGGCTGCGCGAACTCGGAGTCACGCATCCCGACGGCCGCGTGCGCGAGGCGATGGGGCCAAAGTTCCGGCAGATCAACCAGTTCGTCGAGGTGCTGCGCCCGCTGCTGGCCGCGGCCTTCGCGCAGGGCGCGCCGGTGCCCGTGGCGGCGACGACCAGCATCGAGCGCGTGACCGACACCATCCGTCTGAAGCGCCGCGCCCGGCGCGTGCTCGAAATCCCCACCGAACGGGCCTTCACCCAGCTCATCTACCGCCCGCTCACCGTCGTGGACATGGGCTGCGGCAAGGGTTATCTGACTTTTGCTGTCAGCCAGTTGCTGGAGCAGATGAACTTCGCCAACAGCCACGTGGTCGGCGTTGAGACGCGCGCCGATCTGGTGGAGGAAACCAATCGCGCTGTCCGGGCGTGCGGTTTTACCCGCCTGCACTTTCAGGCCGGCACCATCGCCAGCGCGCCGCTGGACAACGCCGACGTGCTCATCGCGTTGCACGCCTGCGACACCGCGACGGACGACGCGCTGGCGCGCGGCATCGGCACCAACGCGCGGCTGCTGGTCGTCTCGCCCTGCTGTCACAAGGAGCTGCGACCGCAAATCGTCCCGCCGCGCGTGCTCGCGCCCGCGTTGCGCCACGGCATCCTGCTGGAACGTGAGGCGGAGTTTGCCACCGATGCCCTGCGCGCCGCGCTGCTGGAATGGGCCGGCTACGACACGAAGGTCTTCGAGTTCATCTCCACCGAGCACACCGCGAAGAACCTGATGATCGCCGCCGTGAAGCGCCGCCAGCGCGGCAGCCGCGAGGAGTTCGCCTCGCGCGTCCGCGACCTCGCGTCGTTCTACGGCGTGCGGACGCAGCGGCTGGCTGAGTTGCTCGCGTTCGAGTTCGGTGGAGCGACGGCGGGCTAGGGACCGGCGGCGGGCAGCGGGAGGCCGAGGGTTTCCTCCCAAAAGTAGCGGAAGGCGGGAATGCGGCAGCGGAGTTGCGCGGCGTTCTCGGCGCGGAGGAGGAGACACTGGAACTCAGCCTCAGTCACCAGGATCACGTCGGACGAGCACAGGAGCGGGGCGGCATTTGGCTCGATGATTTCCAACTGGCCGGCGCGGCGGATTTCTAGGCCCTCGCCGAGCGGCATCAGCAGGCTGCCAGCGGCACCGAAGGCGGTGAGTTCACGCGGACCGGCGGCGGTGGAGACGGTCTCGACCGTGACGTGCGTGGCGAGTTCACGCAGGACCGGCTGCTGGAGCGCGCGTAGATAGGGGAAAGACTGGAGCAGTTCGCGGCTCTGCCAGAGCGCCTTGAGTTTCGACTCATAGCCCTGGTGGCGGATGAATTCACGAAAGGCTCCTTCCGCGAAGGCCGTGACGGACACGGGGCTGAGAGCGACGACGGAGGCGTTGCGCTGGCCGTGGCCCATGATGACGGACATCTCGCCGATCAGCTCGCCCGCCTCCATCTGCGCGAGGAGCTGCTTGCGCTCGCCGTCGTGGTGGATCACCTGCGCGTAGCCGGTGAGGATCATGTAAACGTAGCCCTCGGAGCGCGTGCCCTCGCGGATGATGATGTCGCCGGCGTTGAAGGTGAGGACGCGCTGGTTGGCCAGGAGGCTGGAAATCCAGACCGGCGGCATGCTGGGAAAGTATTCGAGCAGGAACTCAATCGTGCGCGTGAGATTGTAGTCGGTCTCGCCGCGCAGAAGGTTGAAGCGCTTGCCGCTGGCGGCGGTGCAGAAGTGCGCCTGGAACTTCTCGGACAGGCTGTCCAGATGCAGGAAGACGATGCGCTCGGCGGGCGAGTTGACGGCGTCGTTGGGATCACCGTGAATCTGGCCCTCGCCGCCGTCGGCCAGCAGAAGTTGCGCGGGCTGGCGGTAAAGCTCGGCGATTTGCAGGTAGCGCTCCTGGCTGATGACGCCGGTGCGCTGGAGGCGCTTCAAGTCCGCGAGCGCCTGGGTGTCGCTGGTGAAGATGATGCGGCAGTCCGCGCCGGAGTGGGAGGTCTCGAAATACGCGCCAATGGTCGGAATGCTGTGGCTGGAGTAGAAGGGGTTGATGCGGAGGCCGAAGAAGTTGGTCTCCTCGCCGGGCACCAACGGGATGAAGATGAAGTATTCCTGGAGGCTCTCCTCGGAGTGATCCATAAGCAGGGAGAGCTTGCGCAGCATCATGCGGTAGATGACCAGCGTGGTGAGCACATGGATGCGCCGGTTGTATTGGAGCAGCGAGAGCAGGTTGCAGTGGTCGTCGTGGATGTGGCTCAGGAAGAGCGAGTGGACCTGGTTGCGCGCGATGCCACGGGCGCGGAGGTGGGCGTTGAGATACGGGATGGCGTCCACCAGCATATAGTTGCCGTTGTGGCAGAGCGCGAGGCCGGACGACGCCTGCGTGGCGCTGAAACCCGTCGAGCCGCCGAGCACCTCGACGCCAAGCTTGACGAGCGTGGTGGGTGTGAGGTCCGTGCTCACCGGGTATGGCGGCGACTGCTCGTGCTCCGGCGTGAGATCAATGGTCTTTGTGTGGCCACCGGCGGCGATCTCGAAACGATTGGTCGCGACGCGGCGCACGATGCACCAGTCGAGGTCCACCGGCTCGTCCTCCAGCACGCGCGTGGTGATGAGCGTGTCGAGCGGAATGACCTTGCCGTGCTTGTCCTTGAGGTGGAAGGAGCGTGTTTCGCGGGCAAGTTCTGCGGCCTGCTGGACGGGCATCTCCCATGCGGCCATCTGTTTTGCGTCGGGGCCGAAGAGCGTGAGTTCGAGCAATTCGCACGCGGCCTCGATGCGCCGCCGGCTGCCGATCAGGCCGAGCGGTTCCCCGCTGGCCAGCTTGCCGCCGAAAAAAAGATGATGGTAGAGCGGGAACTCGACCGCCACCTGCGATTCGCCGTGGCTCACCGGCAGGTCGGGCAGGAGGATGAAGTTGGGCGACTTCAGCCCGCGCTGCACCAGCACCTTGACGATCTCCGGCGGACAGCCCGCCAGCAGCGAGTGTCCGCCAGCGGAGATATAGAACACGCCGGGGAAGATCGGCTGCACGTGCATGGCGGGATGGTGCAAAATGCGCCGCGTTCCGCAAACCAAAACCGATCAACTCTCTCCCCTCGTGCGAGCCGTTAGGTGAACGCCCGCTTCAGTTCCAGTTCAAATCCTCCGGCTGCTCGGAGAGGAGCCGGTATTGCCAGCCTTTCTGGCGGACGAGTTTGGGCCAGAGCTGCTTGTCGTTCTCGCCGAAAACAATTTCCACCGAGGCCGGATGCGTGAGCCACGCGCCTCGCTTCATCTCATCGTCGAGCTGGCCGGGCGACCAACCGGCGTAACCGGCAAAAACTTTCAGTTTCTGAGTGACGGAGAAGGAGCCGCCCAGTTCGACGAGTTCATCGAGCGAGTGGTCGAGGTTGAGGTTCGGCAGCACGTTCGCGTCGGGCAGGAAGGCGTCGGCGTGCAGGTAGCTCAACGCCTGCGGCTGCACTGGGCCGCCGAGGAAGAGCGGCTGGTCCTTGAGCGTGTCGGGCAGGTCGGCCACAAGCGCCTCGCCGACCTTCTTGTCGGTCGGGCGATTGACGATGAGACCGAACGCGCCCTCGGGATCGTGCTGGCAGATGAGAACGACACTGCGATGGAAGTAGGAACCCGCGAGCTTTCCGCCATCGAGGAGGAACTGGCCTTTCAGAGATTTGAACTTGCCCGGCATCGGAACCTCGCCGCCAATGTGCAACACACTTGCGATGCTGACAACCCCGTTTATGCTCCCGGCATGAAACCGCTCCTGCTGCTCGCCCTGTTCGCCGTCCTCCTCGCCGCCTCCGGCTGCCAGACCGACAAGGGCAGCCGCGAGTTCATCCCGGGCCAGGGCTGGGTGCCGATGCGGAAGTGACGGCTACTTGCTGCGCCGCGGCCGGTTCATCGAGAGGATGCTCAGGCCGCGCATGATGTTGCCCGACCCGCCGGTGATGACACGGCGCACCGGCTCGCCGGTCTTGGGATCTTTCGTCAGCGCCGCGTCCTTCATGCTCTGCTGCACCTCGAAGCGACGCGGCTTCTGCTTGGGGTTCTTGGGGATGGTTTCGTAGATGTAGGCGGGCATAATTCAAATTGGTCGCTTCGCCCAAATGGACACGCAGCCGGCCCGGACGTTCAAGGAGATTCACACGGGCGAACTTGATTGCCAGCGCATCCGCCACCGTCAATATCCGCGCCGACACACACATGAAAACACCGCTTTGCCTCGCCGCCCTCGCCCTCACCTTCTCCGCCACTGCCGCCGACTGGGCGCAATGGCGCGGCCCCAACCGCGACGGCCACGTCAACGCCACCATCACCACGCTGCCCAAGGAGCCGAAGACGCTCTGGAGCATTCCCATCGGCAACGGCCAGGCCTCGCCCATCGTCGCGGGCGGCAAGCTGGTTTACCTCGACGAGCAGAAGGACCAGGAAGTCGCGCACGCCGTTGACCTCCAGACGGGCAAGGAGTTCTGGCACATGGCCGTCGGCCAATCCGAGGCCTTCGAGAACGCCTACGGCACCGGCCCGCGCTGCACGCCGCTCGTGGACGGCGACCGCGTTTACACCCAGACCTGCCGCGGCGAGTTCCGCTGCCTCGCGCTCGCGGACGGGAAAGTCCTTTGGCAGACCAGCTTCGACAAAGACTGGGACGCGCCCTTCCTCGGCAATTCAAGCACCGCGCCCGAAGCCAAGGAAACCGCCTCCCGCCGCCACGGCAACAACGGCTCCCCGGTCATTGACGGCGACCGCGTCTTCGTCCCCGTCGGCAGCCCGACCAAGGGCACGCTCGTCGCCTTCGACAAGAAAACCGGCAAGGTGCTCTGGACCGCCGGCCGTGAGAACACCGCCTATTCCTCGCTCATGGTCGCCACCCTCGCGGGCGTGCGGCAGGTCGTCCACCTCACGGCGGACTCTTTGATGGGCGTGGACGTGGCGAGCGGCAAGATCCTCTGGCAAACTCCCGTCAAGAGCGGCGCCAAGCGCCACGTCCTCACGCCCGTCGTCGCGGACGACTCCGTGACCATCTCCTCCTCGACCGTCGGCCTGACCAAGTTTTCCATCAGCAAGGACACCGGCGGCTTCAAGATCCAGCCCGCGTGGAAGAACGACAAAATCAAGATCACCCTCGCCACGCCCGTCCTCGTCAACGGCCACCTCTACGGCCTGGGCACCGGCGCGAAGACCGCCTTCATCTGCGTGGACTTCCAGACCGGCGAGTTGAAGTGGAGCCAGTCCGGCTTCAACGACTACGCCGCCGTCATCGCGGCTGGCGACAAGCTCCTCGTGCAGGACATGAACGGCACAATGCTCCTCCTCAAGGCCAGCCCGGAGAAGTTCGAGGAGCTGGGCCGCATCCAGGTCTGCGGCAACACCTGGAGCCACCCGGCCCTCGCCGACGGCAAGCTCTACCAGCGCGACAAGAAGCAGCTCTTCGCGCTGGAGATTGGGAAGTAACTACGACGCGGAACTAATTCCGTGGCTTCCTGGAAGCATCCACGGACTTCCCGGACTCAGTCCCGAACCTCCGGCACTCATTGCCGGACCTCCCGGAATGATTCCCTAACCTCCCGGACTCAGTCCCTAACCTCCCGGAGCCATTCCCTAAGCTCCGGGAGCCGTTCCCTAAGCTCCGGGAATCATTCCGGGAGCTTAGGGAATCGTTTCGGGAAACTGGCCGAGCAGAGGCGGTTCAGCGGCAACCAACTATTTTAGAGTCAGTTACGTCGGAAATGTCGAAAACTCCCCTTCGCCTCCGGTTTCCGGCCTTCGGGAGGTCAAACTTTCGCCCGTGATCCGGGCGGGGCCGGCCTTGTTCATCCAGAAGTGGGGTATTGAGGCCGCACGCAGCGCGGCCCTACCGCTTTCCTTCGCAGACTTCTTCCAGCACGGACAGGTAGCGCCCAGTTGTCTTCTCCCATGAGAACTGCGCGGCGTGGCGGAGAATGGCGTCGCGGTCGGGGGCTTCCATGAGGGTCTGGCCGAGGGCCTGGGCGAGCGCGCCGGCATCGGCGCTGGGGACGAGGCGGCCGAGGAAATCCTTGTCGAGCACTTCGGGGATGCCGCCGACGCGCGTGGCCACGACGCGCAGGCCGCAGGCGAAGGCCTCAAGGATGACGTTGGGCACGCCCTCCTGTTTGCTCGGCACACAGAGGAGGTCGGCGGCCTGCATGTGGCGGGCGACTTCCGCCGGGGACTTGCGGCCCACGAAGCGGACGTTCGCGCCGAAGCCGAGCTTGTCCGTCAGGCGGCGGATCTTTTTCTCCAGCGGGCCGGAGCCGACCATCACGAGTTCGCACGGCTCGGCGGCGTTGCGGCAGAGGCGGGCGTGCGCGCTGACGAGCAGCAGCGGATTCTTCACCGGCAGGAAGTTGCCGACGTAAAGAATCATCTGCGAGTCGGTGGACAGGCCGAGTTCCTTGCGCGCGGCAATGGCGTCGCCGGCGCGGAAGGTGGTGGTGTCCACGCCGTTGTAGATCGGCCGCAGCTTCATGAACGGCACGCCGGCCTCGTGAAGACGGGTCGAGAGGTCGCGGCTGCGCGTGATGGTGGCGGCGGCGCGGGAGAGCGCCTGGACGATGGCGTGCCGGCGCAGCGGCATGTGCAGGTAGCTGTGGACATCGGTGCCTTGCGCAATGGCGACCACGGGGGCCAGCAGTTCGGAATCAAGCAGGTCCAGCGCGCAGGCGTCGGGATAGACCCACGCGCCGAGGACGACGTCGAAAGGGAACTCCGCGCGCACACGGCGCACCGGCTCGCGGAGCGCGCGGGCCATGAGGCGGTGGTTCCACGGGCCGCCGAACTTCGGCACGTAGAAGGTGCGGACGTAGAGCGGCTGGAAAATCTTGTCCTCGTCGCGCGGCGTGCGTCCGCGCCAGCTCTTGAAGGGCAGCAGCGGGCGCGGCGAGATGACGCGGATCTCGCAGTGACGCGCGAGCTGGTGCAGCACCGTGGCGTTGACCTGTCCGTGACCGGGGGCGGTCGAGTCGGGGAACAGGTTCGACACGAAGAGAAGTTTCATTTCGCCGGTGCCGGTGGAGCGGGCGGTTCCTTCGGACGCTTCCAGTCAAACCACCGCCACTTCGCGCCGCTGGCGTCGCTGTCGCACTTGACGATGCCGAAGAAGAACGCGGCGTGGGAGTTCGTCGGGCTGGTGTCGGAGCGGAACAGGTTCCAGAGCAGCGAATGGCTTTCCGCGCCGGTGCGCGGGTTTTTCTCGTAACGGAAGACGGACCAGAGCGGGGACCAGTTGCGTTCGATGGACTTGTTGTTCGGCACGAGCGGCTCGAAAGGGGCGAGAAGCTGGAAGCGTTCGCGGCCGTCGAGTTCCTTCTTCGCCGTGAAGATGGGCCAGAGGTCGGCGCGGGTCTTCGCCTCGCCAGTCACGGTATTTTTCTCCGACAGGTCGCTGTAGAGGAAGAACAGGAACCGCGTGCGTTCGCGGTCGAGCGGGGCCGCCAGGGCGCGGTTGTATTTGTAGAACGGCCAGAGGACGAAGTCGCTGGTGAGGACGGCGTTGGTGGCATGGCTGTAGAAGGGCCAGACGCGGTTCATGTGCTTGCCCTCGCCGCGCGCGAAGCCAACCAGAGGCCAGGGCGCACCCCACTCGTGATATTTCTTCTCATGGTCGTCGGTGAACGTGAAGAACGGCCAGAGATACGTGGATGAATCGCGAAGCGGCGAGCGGTAGAGGCTGTAGAGCGGGAGAAAGGCCTGCTGGTGGACGGGATTGGTCGAGCCAACACCAGTGTGGCTGTCCAAGAAGAACGGCCAGGCGATGAAGAGCTTGTCGTGGCCGGGGGTGAGTTGTTCGAGGCCGAGGTAGTTCGTGCCGGTGAACGAGTCGCGGTGCTCGCGGCCCATGAGCGGCCAGAACTGCCAGCCGTCAAGCTGCGTGCCGTGGCGAAGGTGGAAGAAAGGGAAGAGGTAGTTCTCCGTGACGACATCCTTCTTCACCGTGCGCGAGTAGAGCGGGAAGAGACGGACCTTGATTTCGTCGCGCAGGAGGCGGTCCTTGAGCGTGCCCCAGAACGGGAGCAGCGCGGTGTAGTTTTGCGAAGGGTCGGCAGACCGGCGCTGGAAGTAGAAGGGAAAGAGGGTGAACTTGTCCGACTGCTTCTCGTCCTGCGACTGCCCGCCGGAAAGGCTCAGGAGCTGAAAAAGCTGCCATTTGTATTCCGCGCCGAAGCGGTCGTAGGTGAGCAGCGGGTAGAGAACGTCGTATTCCTCCATCTCGACATCGGGTTTGACCGTGCGTGAGAACAACGGCGGGATGGCCCAAGTCGTCTGGCCATCGGCCACTTCACGATAATAGATCGGGCCGAGCCACTCCTCGCGTGTGCCGGAGGACAACGTCAGCGAGAACTCGTGCGCGAACGGGCCAGCGGTCCATTCAGCGGCGGCAACAAATCGGACACCCGTGCTCCCCAGCAGGCCAACGAGGAACGCCAGTCGGACGAGTCGCAAAAGATTGACGGTGCGGTGAACCACGCGGGCGGGATGTTAGGAGAGCAGCGGCTTGGGTCAAGTTTGCCCGCCGACAACGGCCCATCGGGCGCGTTCAGTTGGAGCTTCAAATATCGTTAGCGAGCAGTCCGGCCGTCAGGGAATCTGCGTATTTGACATTTATTCACAAGTTATTAGGCTACTGCGTCAGTTGGTTGAGGTTCCATTTGACCTCGGTTCCTCACAGCCCAGTGGCGAAGGTGCATTTTCGTCACTGGGCCTTTTCTTTTCTCCAGCCGAGTTTCAGGAGCACGTTTAGCACGGCGGGGAGAAACGTCAGCGCGGCAATCATGCACGTCGCGGTGCCCACGGCCATGACGTAGCCGAGGCTCTCGATGCCCTGGTGCTTCGCGAGGATGAGACTGCCGAAGCCCGCGATGGTCGTCAGGCCCGACACCAGCACCGCGAGACCGGTGCTGCGCGCGAGAATGGAGGGATTCTTTTCCTCGGCGAAGCGGTTGAGTATGTGGATGCCATTCGTCACGCCGATGCCGACGACCAGCGGCAGCGTCATGATGTTCGCGGGGTTGAAGGGAATCCCCGTCCAGCCCATGAAGCCCACCATCCACACCGTCCCGATGGCCACCGGCAGCAGCGCCAGCACCACGCACACGAGCGACCTGAAGTGCAGCAGCACCATGAGGGCGATGGCACCGGTCGCATACCACGCGGCCTCCACGTAGCTGTCCTTGAGCAACGTGGTGTATTCGAAGAGCTGGACAGGGGTGCCCGTCACGTTCGGGTCCACGCTGCGGAGTTCCCTGACGAACGCCTCCTGCGGCTCGCGCTGCCACACGTCGGCCTTCGGAAAGGCTTGCAGCAGATACTTCCCGGTCACGCCGATGAAGCGGTTGCGCAATGGGTCGGGCAGATCCTCCGCGCGCAGCGCGCTGGCCTGCTGGCCCGCGAACGCGGTAAACGTGTCCTGCAGGTCATCCAGCAATGCCTGCTGGTAGAATGCCGTCTGCGTCGCTGCCTGCGCCGGGGGCGCATTCAACAGCGCCGTGCGCCATGCCTGGATGGCGTCCCAGAGCGATCGCAACTGCTTCGCAAGCTTCTCGTCCCGCTCCTTCTTCACCTCCTCCTCCGCCAAACCTAGGTAGGCTTGGAAGAAATACAGCGCCTGGCTCAAGTTGGTCGGGTTCACCGTCTGCATGTCGCGCGGGGCGAAATGGACGGCTGCGGCGTTCGTTTTTATCTGCTGAATCAACCCCAGCTTCGGCGTCGCGTCCTCGGCGAGGAACTCGCTCATCGAGTGCACGTTTGCGACCGTCGAGAGGTTGGTGAGTTGTTGTTCCAGTTGTGCTGCCTGCGCCAGATTCGTCGCCACCACCGCGCCAAACAGCACCGAGTTTGACGCCGAGTTGATGAGCTTTTGCTCGAAGACCACCGCCGGCAGCCCCGCCGACTGCATGTGCAGCAGGTTGTAATCGAAGTGAACCTTGCTGAACCGTGCGACGCTCAACGCGCACAGCGCCGCCGTCACAATGAACACGGCGACAGGCCGGTTCAGCCAGATGCGCTCGATGCGTTCGCGGCGGTCCACCGGCGGCGCGACGTGGTCAATCACGTTCTGCGTCCCGCGCAGCAGCAGCACTGGCAGCAACGTCATCATCGGCACGAGGCAAATTAGCAAGCCACCGCCCGCGATGATGCCCATCTCCTGGATGCCCTTGAAATTCGTGATGCCCATCGCGAAAAACGCCGCCGCCGTCGTCGCCGCGCCGGTGAAGATGCCTTGCCCGGTGTTCACCATCGCCAGCGTGATGGCCTCGCGGTCGGACTTGCCCAGCCGCAATTCCTCCTCGAACCGCGCGACCAGATGCGCGCCGAAGTCAATCGCCAGCCCGATCAGCATCGGCGCAAACGTGATCGTCAGGATGTTCAAGTGCCCGACTGTCAGCGTCGTGTAGCCCATCGTATAGACCAGCCCGACAATCAGCACCGCATTCGCCTTGAGCGGACGCCCCGACTCCGCGTAGCCGTAGATGAAAATGAACAGCACCAGCACGAGCGACACGATGGTCGCCACCGTCGTGTCCACCTGCGACTGCGCCATCTCGTCGAACTCCAGCACTGGCTCGCCCGTGATGCCCACGCTCACGCCGGGCACCTCGCGCTTCGTCTGCTCCACAAGCACGCGCAACCGCTCCACCGCGTCGCCGTTCAAGTCCTCGCGCTTCGCGTGCGCGGTCACGAGATACATCCGTCCGTTGCCGAAGGTGACATACATCTCGCGCTCCGCCTCCGGCCCGCCACCGAAGAGCGCGCTCACGCCGGGCGACGGCGGTTTGCCGGGCCGTTGAAGACTCTCCCGCGCCTCGTTCACGATGCGCTCCAGCGCCGGGAGACCACCGATGAGCGCGTCATTCTCCGCGTTCGTCTCCTGCTTGGAGTGCGCTATCTGCTTGTTCAGGATGGAGAAGAGCGAGACTAGATTCGTCGCCCGCGCGAATTGTTGGATGAACGGCTGGTAGTCCTCGAGCTTCTTCTGCAATTCCACAAGGTCCGGCTGCGGCACAAAGAGCAGCGCCTTGGTTCCCATCAGCTTGAGGTCGCCCTTGTAGAAAACGTCCGTGAACAGATTCGTCTCCGTCTCCAAACGTGCGCCGAGCCGCTCGACGAACTGCCGGTTCTTGTCCATCCGGTCGCTCTCGACCACCACCACGAGGTCGCTCTGACCGGGGAACTCCTTGTTCAGCGCGAGAAAATTCTGGTGATACTTCTTGTCCGAGCCGACGAGGTCGTTGCGGCTCGTGTTGAACTCGAGGTGCCGGACCGTGTAAAGCAGGCACACAAAGAACAACGCCACCTGCGGATAGAAGAACGCGCGCGGGTGCAAATACACCGCGTCCGCCAGCCGGGTCAGGAGGCGTTGGACGAAAGACGAGTTGGGCAGTTCAGTGGCCACGATGTGCGTCAGCGTTCAAGAGGCGGATGATGCAACGAAGAGCGAGCCGGTGTCCAATCCGCGCGGCAGGCGCTAGAACTTCACTTCGCACTCCAGCTCCACCAGTCCGCGGAAGTGCGCGGCATACGGCGCCAGTTCGCCTTCCTTCGTCGCGGCGCTCACGGTCAGCGAGGCGAGGTCGTGGTAGTCGCTGTAATACTCCGAGCAGTGCATGAAGAGGCCGATGCGGTAGTCGCCTTCAACGAGCGGAAAATTCTTGATGCGGCCCGTGCATCGGAACGGCCGGTCTGGCGCGATGAGGAACTGCCCGGTGGACTTGCGCAAATCAAGAATCGCCACGCGCTGGCCATAGACGCTGTAAATCAGGATCGCGCAGTCAATGAGCTGCGTGCGCTGCTTCGCGCCGAGTTCGAGCGTGAACTCCAGCGGCTGCCCGCTGACGATGGGGTTCGGGTTGAACTCCAGTTGCCGGCACTCGACGACCTTGCCCAGCGGCACGGCGGTGTCGGTGCGCGGCTTCTTGATCTCGCCGAGATAGGCGTTGATCTGCGTGTCCGGGTCGCCGTCGCCCAGCACGCGGCCGCCGCCCATGTGGATGATGCGCCCGCAGAGCGCCTGCACGGCGGCCATGTTGTGGCTCACGAAGAGCACGGTGCGCCCGCGGTTCTTCGCCACGTCCTGCATCTTGCCGAGACACTTATTCTGGAACGCGGCGTCACCCACGGCAAGCACCTCGTCCACCACGAGAATTTCCGGCTCCAGATGCGCGGCAACGGCGAAGGCCAGGCGCACATACATGCCGGAGGAGTAGCGCTTCACCGGCGTGTCGAGGAACTTGCCGACCTCGGCGAACTCGACGATCTCATCGAACTTCGCGCGCACCTCGGCCTGCGTCATGCCGAGGATGACTCCGTTGAGGAAAATGTTTTCCCGGCCGGTGAGTTCCTGATGAAAGCCGGTGCCGACCTCCAGCAATGAGGCGAGCCGCCCACGCAGGTAAATCTCGCCCTCGGTCGGTTCGGTGATCTGGCTGAGAACCTTGAGCAGCGTGGACTTGCCCGCGCCATTGCGCCCGATGATGCCGATGACTTCGCCGGGCTTCACGTCGAAACACACGTCGCGCAGCGCCCAGAATGACTCGCCCACGCTTTCGCTCTGGCCCCGCACCAGGCCCCTGGCCCAGTGCGTGAGCTGGTCGCGCAGCGTGTCCTGCGACTTGGCCGCGCCGAGGCGATACTGCTTGGAAATACCGCGAACGCTGATGATGGGCTTGGCCATGCTGAGTCAGAAATGGGAAGCCACAGATGCACACAGATGGACACAGATGAAGCGAACGCGGACCGACTCGGTGAGCGCACTGTCCGCGTGAGCAAGCATTACGCACAGGCGGCAGCGACCATTTTCCCATCTGTGCTTATCTGTGTGCATCTGTGGCTCAAATAACATCCGCAAACGTCTTCTCCGCACGGCGGAAGTAGAGCGCGCCGCTGATGAGCAGGGCGGCAATGACCGCGATGCTCACCCAGAAGCCCGGCCAATACGGCTCGAACGCGGCTCCCAGCACGCCCCAGCGGAAGCCGTCTATCACCCCGACCATCGGGTTCAGGCTGAACAGGAAGAACACCGTGTCGCCGAACTTCTCGCGCACCATCGCGGACTCGTAGGGAACCGGGCTGACATACAGACCCATCTGCACGATGAACGGCACGATGTATTTCACGTCGCGATACTTCACGTTCAACGCCGAGAGCCACAGGCCGATGGCAAACGCCGCCGCGAACGCCACGAGGAAGAACACCGGCAGCAGCAGCAGGTTCAAATGCCAGCTCACACCCGCCCACAGCATCACGCCGAACAGGATGACCAGCCCGATGGCGAAATCCACCGCGCCACTGATGACCGCACTGGCCGGGATGATGAGGCGTGGGAAGTAAATCTTGGAAATCATGTTCGACGAACCGACGAGCGAGTTGCTGCTCTCGGCCATCGCGTTGGCGAAGAACTGCCACGGCAGCAAGCCCGCGAGCGTGAGCACCGCGTAGGTCTCGAAGGTCATCCCCTTCTTCTCCGAGAAGCCCGCGAGCTTCCCGAAGACGACGGTGAACACCACCATCGTGAGGAACGGCTTGAGCACGGCCCACGCGACGCCGAGCGCGGCCTGCTTGTAGCGCACGAGGATGTCGCGCCAGGCGAGGAACCAAAACAGCTCGCGGTAGCGCCACAGCTCATCGAAGTCCACGGCCACGAGGCCGCGCTTGGGCCGGATGACGCGCTCGTAGTCGGCGAGTTCGTTGATGTGGGGCTGAGGGGCGGTCATGTCGAGGAAAGGCTGAACGAAGGTGAAGGAGATTCAAGCCTGACGCGCTTCTCATTAGCACCGGGCTTCAGCCCGGTGTTACGGTGTTGACGTGAGGGAAGCCGTTTTAACGGCTTCCCGGTGCAGCGTCCGTCAAGCAGGCGGAAACCGTTGAAACGGTTTCCGCTCTTGCCTCGCACCACACCCGGCTGAAGCCGGGTGCTAATGAGAGAGGCGTTCGCGTGCGCGTCCTCTCTGACAAGGGCCGACAACTTGCAGCACAGCGGATGCGTCATCGGGCTTGGCATCGGATGAGTTGTTGTCGCTCACCCCACATTCGCCACATACCAGTCCAGCGCGAGTTCGAGGCCCTGCGGCATGGTGTGCGTGGGCGCGTAGCCGAGGAGACGCCGGGCCTTGTCCACGTTCGCGAGCGAGTGGCGCACGTCGCCGACGCGGAAGTCGCGGTAGGTGGGCTTCTGCTCGGGCAGCGACGGATTCCGCTTCCGCAGGCCGTCGTGGATGGCGCGGTAGAGGTCGTTGAGCGTGGTGCGGTCGCCCACGGCGATGTTGTAGGCCTGGTTCAGCGCGTCGTCGTTTTGTGTGGTGGCGGCGAGCAGGTTCGCCTGCACGACGTTTTCCACGTAGCAGAAATCGCGGCTGGTCTCGCCGTCGCCGTTGATGAAGACAGGTTCCTTCTTCAGCAGCGAGGCGACCCACTTGGGGATGACCGCCGCATACGCGCCGTCGGGGTCTTGGCGCGGGCCGAAGACGTTGAAGTAGCGCAAGCCGATGGCCTTGAAGCCGTAGGTGCGCGCGAAGACATCGGCGTAAATCTCGTTGAACTTCTTGGTCGCGGCGTAAGGCGAGAGGACGTTGCCGACTTTGTCTTCGACCTTGGGCAAGTCCGGGTGGTCGCCATAGACACTGCTGCTGGAGGCGTAAACGAGTTGCTTCACCTTCGCGTCGCGGGCGGCGAGCATGATGTTCAGGAAGCCGAGGACGTTGGCCTCGTTGCTCGTCACGGGATCGGCCACGGAGCGCGGCACAGAGCCGAGCGCGCCCTGATGCAGCACGTAATCCACGCCCGCACACGCCTCATGGCACAGGTGGCCGACGCGGAGGTCGGCCTCCATGAAGCGCAAGCGTTCCCACTGGCTGGCAGTGACGAGGTCCTTGAGCTGGTTGAGGTTTTTGCGGTGGCCGGTGGCGAAGTTGTCGAGGCCCACGACGCGCTGGTCGAGCTTGAGCAGGTGCTCGACGAGGTTCGACCCGATGAAGCCGGCGGCTCCCGTGACGAGCCAGATGCGCGGGGATTTCTTCAGCTCGGCGCGGAGAGTGTCGTAGGCAGACATGAGAAATTACGCGTGAAACGTAAAAGACTCACGCCTTCCACACCTTCTTCGCGTCCACCTTCACGTCGGCCATCGCGTTGCGCGTGTCCACGATGCACTGCGCCCAGTCGGCGA
>CAYZJP010000043.1:7363-37170 GCA_964478755.1 uncultured Klebsiella sp. | reverse complement strand
TGGGCCTCGCGAAAGGGGGGGGGGGAAAAAGTTTTCGCGGTGGGTGTGGGCCAGGGGATGCTCCCCTGGAAATTGGGCAACGCCCCGGGGGGGATCGGGCTGGAAAAGACGAACGCGCGCGAGCGGACGGGCGCGAACCTGCGTGCTGCGGAGTCAGAAGTCAGGAGTCAGAAGTCAGAAGTCATCACGGTGCCATTTGTCGTTGCGGACTGTTCGTTCATTTCGCTGCGGAAGATTCTGCCGGCGGCAGTCGCGCTGCTGGCGTTTGGCGGTCGGATGGTGGCACTGGTCAAGCCGCAGTTCGAGGCGGGCAGGGAAGAAGCGGACAAAGGTGAGGGCGTCATCACGGACCCGGCCATACACGCGCGCGTGCTGGCGGAGTTGCAGGCGTTCGTGCAGGCAGAATTGCCGGGCATCGCGTGGCGTGGCGTGACGGAGTCGCCATTGCTGGGACCGGCAGGGAACAAGGAGTTTCTGGTGTTGCTGGAGCGGGTTTGAGCAAGGCACGTTCTGCACGCGATGACTTACGCGGAAGCGCTGGATTACTTGCACGGACTCGCCGTCTTCGGCGCGCGGTTCGGTTTGGAGACGACGCAGCGGATGGCGGCGGCGCTGGGGAATCCACACGAGAAACTCCGCTTCATCCACGTCGCAGGCACCAATGGGAAAGGCTCGACGTGCGCGATGCTGGAGAGCATTTACCGCGCGGCGGGTTATCGCGTGGGATTGTTCACGTCGCCGCATCTCGTTTCGTTCCGCGAAAGGATTCAAGTAAACCGGGAGCTGGTCATCGAGGCGGATGTGGTGCGGCTGGTGGAGGAAGTCAGAAGCGCCGGGTTGGAGGGCGGCGCTTCAAGTGAGACAGCGAACCCGACGTTCTTTGAGTTCGTCACGGTCATGGCGCTGAAGTATTTCGATGAGCAGAAGTGCGACGTGGTGATTTGGGAAACGGGACTGGGCGGGCGGCTGGATGCGACGAACATCGTCACGCCGTTGGCGGGCGTCATCACGAACATCGCGTTCGATCACCAGCAATGGCTCGGTGACACGCTGGCAAAAATCGCAACAGAGAAGGCGGGCATCATCAAGCCGGGCGTGCCGGTGCTGACGGCGGCGGACGCGGCGGAGGCGTTGGCGGTGATTCGCGAAGTGGCTGAAGGGAATGGAGCGCCCCTCACACTCGTTGGCGAGGATTTCAACGCCGGGTCTGGGACCGCACTGCCGTTGCGCGGGGCGCACCAGCGGCGGAACGCGGCGCTCGCGGTCGCGGTGGTGCGAGCGTTGCGGGAAAAGTTGCCGGTGCGCGAAGCCGCGCTGCGGCGCGGGTTGGCGACGGTGCAATGGGCGGGGCGGCTGCAAGTCGTCCGCAAGGGCGAGCGGGAGTTTCTGCTCGATGGCGCGCACAATGTTGACGGCATTCGCGCACTGGTCACGGCATTGAAGAGCGAGTTTGAGGACAAGCCCTTCGCGCTCCTCGTCGGGATGCTGGCGGACAAGCACTGCGAACTCATGTGCCGGGAACTGGCACCGTTGGCGAGGCGCATCGCGGCCGTGCGCGTTGCAAGCACGCGCTCGCTGGTGCCCGAAGCGCTCGCCGATTCCTGTCGCCGTGCAAACCCAGCAGCCACCGTGACGGCGCACGAGTCGCTGGCGGAGGCGCTCCACACTCTGCGGGAGGAGCCGCGCGTGGTCATCGCGGGATCGCTCTACCTCATCGGCGAGGCGCTGGAGCGGCTGGGCATGGACTCGGCAGCGGGAGAGCGGAGTTTGAACGAATGGCAGGCGGCGCAGACGCGTTGATGCCTCACGCCAAGGACGCGACGACCGCAAAGGAGCTGGAGCGCGGCATTCCTGCTCCTGAAAGCCGATGAAGACCTGTATTCCCGGCGTTCTTGAGGAGACGCACGCTTCTGCGGCCTGAAGGCCGCGCTCCGATTGCGCGAATTAGAACCGCACGTTCAGGTTCAGGCCACCGCCGATGTCAAACTTGCTGTAATCGGGCACGATTGGGGAGTCGGAGTCCCTGATTTCGTAGGAGAGAAAGCCGCGCAGGCTGATGTTTTCGCGCAGCGTGAGGTAGGCGGAGAAACCGAAGCTGTGAAGATAATCAAACCGCTCGGACTGGCTGCCGTAGCGCGTGAGCAGGAGCCGGTAGTAGGGCTGCACCGAGAGCTTCGGTCCCAGGATATGCGAGTAGGCGACGAGGAAGGACTGGTCCATCCGGTCGTTTGTGTTGCGCGGCGCGGGCGGGGCGGAGGCGAGCGCGTCCGGCGAGTCGGTGACGTGATAATTCATCTGCCACGAGAACGTCAGCGACTTGGTCTCGCCGAAGGGCACGGTGCGCGTGACGCCGACGCGCGGCACCCACTCGGTGTAGAACTGCCGGTAGGTGGTGTAGTTCGGCGTGTGGTTGATGAGGCGTGACCACTCGACGCCGGCCTCGGCGGTCCAGTCCTGACGGAAGGCCCACTTCACCTCGCCGAAGACGGCCTGCAGGTCGAAGTCATTGTCGCCTTTCGTGGCCGGCTTGTCGCCGAGTCCGTAGTTGAACCACTGTTGGCGGACGCCGGCGCGCGGGGCGAATGCGCCGCTGCTGGTCTGAAAGGGCATCGGGGCGTAGGAAATCTGCGCGGTGTTGACGAAGAGCGAAGTGCCGCTGGCGTCCTCGGCGAGGTTCTGGTTCGAGGTGTAGAAAAACTGGCTGTCAAACGCCACCTCGAACAGCGTGCGCTTCTGCTTCACCTTGAGAATGGACTGCGGCCCAACGTCCTTCAGCTCGCCCTGGAAAAGTTCCGGCGCGTCCATTTCCGCGCTGCCGGGAGTGGCCGCCTCGCGAAGCTTCCTGTCCAGCTCCTGCTGGCGTTTGATGGAGTCGGCCTGGTCCACGCGCGGTGGGGTCTGGGCGGAAACGGTCACGGCTCCGGCGAGGCACGCGGCTCCGGCGAGGAACGGAAGGGAAAGTCGCTTCATGCGGTGTGAGAATCAGCGGTGGCGTGAATCAATGGCGGACGCCGATGTTGATGGTGCTGCCCACGAAGAGCTGTGCGGGGTTGCCGTTGTAGTTCACGTTGACGATGAAATTGACGTGGCCGGGCACGGAGGCCGCGCCCGTGTTCGGGTTGGCTGCGAGCAGGCCGAGCTGCGAGTAGAGATTCACCGTGCTGCCGGCGGGGAAGTTGATGTTGAAAAGATTCACCGTGCGAGCGGTCATGGAGATGTTCGCGACGTTGGCGATGGAGGGACCGTTGACCGTGAGCGTCTCGGTCGCCGTCAGGTTGGCTGCGCTGCCCGTTGGAGACGAGCCGGAGTAGCTGCCGCTGTTGACGGTGAGGTTGTTCGCGGCGTTGACATCCAGCGTCGTGAAGCCACGGGCGATGGGGCTGGTCAAGGTGGCGTCGCGTGTCGCCGTCATTTGGATGGTGTTCGCCTGAAGTTGCGCGCTGCCGCCGACGATGAGGTCGCGGCCCGCGCTCGCTTGCAGCGTGCCGCCCGCGCCGGAGACGGTGTAGGAGCCGCCCACCACATTCACGTCCTGCTGGGAGTTGAGGTTGAGCAGCGTCGAGGCGGACGCGGCTGTGGATTGCAGGACAGAGGAGGTCTTGGCTTCCAGGCTCACGATGTCGCCGCCGATCGTCGCACCACTGGTGTTCAACCCGGTGCCGTAGGCGCTGACGGTGGCGGTGCCGCTGACATTGTAAGAGCCGCCGGTCAGGCTGACGGTCGCGCCTTCCAGCAGAGTCGAGGGCGTGTTGTTTACGCTGTTGCCGGTCAAGTCGAGGAGGGTGCCGGCATTGAGGTGCAACTGGCCGCCGGAGTTCGCGAAGCTGACGTTGTTCAAGCTCATCACACCGTCCGTGAGCAGATGCAGGTTGCCGATATGAAAGGCGTTGATGGACGCGCCGGAGGAAACCGTGAGGCAATTCTTTCCAGCCAGCCGCACATCCTGCAGCACACCCGGCGTGGTCGCGGAAAGCTGGAGTGAAGGTGACAAAATGTTGAGATTCTCCGCGGCCACGATGCTGAAATCGGTCTGGCCCAGGAACGGTGTGAAGTCCAACTGGCTCACGGTGGAGGCGATCGTGATGTTCTTGCCGACAACGCCGCTGAAGTTGAACGTGCCAAGCGTGGGAATGTCCAATGGCGAGCGAGCGAGGAAGAGGTTTGCCGGATAGTCGCGCAGGTCGGAACTGGTGATGGTCAGGTCGGCGCCTTTCGCCGTGGCCAGAGGGTCCACGTGGGTTTCCACGGCTTGCTCCAGCACGGTGGAATCCACGGTGGCGACGGTCGTCTCGGTGGCCTTGTTGGCCACGAGAATTTTCGTGTCCTCCGCCACGCCGGTGCGGATGAGGACGAGCTGGCGGTCCACGGCTTCTTGGATGATGGGTGCGGAGGGCAACTCCTGCGCGAAGCCCTGCACGAGGCGGGAGTTCTCCACGAGCTTGCTGAGATTGATGTTCAACTGCGGGCCAAACGTGCGCGCGCCGGGCAGGACGAACGTGACCTGGCCCGCCTGCAGGATGCGGAAGCTGCCGTTGGGCAGCGTGATCTGCCCTTTGCCCTCGAGCACGATGGCCTTGAACCCGCCGCCCACCGTGGCGGTGACGACGATGGTGGTGCCGAGCACGGCGGCAGAGGCGCTCTTGGTGCGGATGGTGCCGCCGCCTTTGCCTTTCGGAGAATGGAAGAGGACGCTGCCTTGTTCGAGGTTGATGGCGCGGCCTGTCTTCTCGAAGGAGAAGGCGGTGTTCGCCCCGACGCGGGTCACGGTCTTGTCCGAGGCGATCAATTCGGCGAGCGAGTCCGGGCCGGTGCGGATGACATCGGGGTTTTTGAAGACGTCACCGAGCTTCGCCTTGCTGGAGGCGCGCGTGTCCATGTTCACGATGTTCACGTCCTTCACCACCTGCGTGAACGTGGATTCGGTGAGCGTCGCGGCCGCGAACGCCGCAGACGGGACGAGGAGCAGGCCAAGCAGGGAGAAAAGTTTCGTAGTCATACGGCCCTTTCGTCGTTAGGGTTGCCGGCAATTGCTTATGGCTTCGGGGGCGCAAAGTCAATCTCGCCGACAACCGTTGGTGCGCACGGCGATCTGCGTTGTGACGACGCTGCTCGTGGCGCTGGGCGCGGTGATGGACCTCGCGCTCATCCACAACATGGAGTGGTTCGCCCAGGACCGGCTCGTCCGCAATGGACGCTACACTGCCCCGAATCGTGATTTGGTGCTGGTGGGATTCTCCCAAGGGGCGTATCCGGAGGGCGAGGGAGCAGACGCGCAGAAATCCCGCGCGTTGAAGCTCCTGGCCGGCTCCTACCCGTGGTCACGTGAGGTTTGGGCGGAACTCATTGAACGCCTGCTTTCCGCCGGGGCCAGGGGCGTCGTGCTGGACATCGTGTTCGCCGGCGCGAGAGAGGGCGACGACCGCTTGGCGGAAGTCTTGCGGAAGCACCCGGACAAGGTCGTCATCGGCTATCAGGTGATGGACGCCGACAAGGAAACCGGAGATGGCGCCACCCTGTCCATGCCCAGTGAGTCGGTGTTGCCTCCCAGCGACCAGCGGCCCGAACTCAGCCCTCATGCCGGCTTTGTCAACATCTGGCCAGACCCGGCCAACGTCGCACGCACCATCCGCTTTCGGATTTCCGACACCAGCTTTCTGCGGCAGCTCAAGCGCGACCGGCCCGCGCTGCCCGGCGAGCCGCACATGGAGTCGCTTTCCGCCCGCGCGTTGCGGATGATGGGCCATCCGGAGTTGATACCACCGGATGAGGAGTCCATTTATTTCCGGTTCACGAGCTTGGGTCCCGAACGTGATTCGCTGCGTTTCGATCTCATCGAGTTGAACGATGTTTTCGCCGAGACCTCTTGGAGGAACACCCTGCACGACGGAGCCTTCTTCAAGGGCAAGCTTGTGCTGGTCGGGCCAACCGGAGAAATCTTCCACGACACTCACCGCACGCCGGTGGCGGATTCGAGCCTGCCGGGACCGATTGTCCACTTGAACGTCATCAACGCCGCGCTGAGGGGCGAACTGCTCCACTGGCTGGCCGGCCCCTACAGCTTCGTGCTCATCGTTGGTGCGGGCGCGTTGGCGGTCCTGCTGGGCTGGTTCACGCGCAATCCGGTCCTGCGCTTGTTCTGGCTCACGCTCATCAGTGCGGCCTACTTCGGCGTCAGCCTGCTGCTTTACAACTACGCCAACCTCCTGTGGGTGCTGTCCCCGCCGATCACTGTCCTGCTGTTGGCCGGGGTCGGGATGCTCGGCTGCGATTTCTTCTTCGAGCTGTTCGCCAAATTGCAGTTGCGTGCCACGATGGCCTTTTACTTCTCCCCGAAAGTCATGGAGGCCGTGCTCGCCAATCCCGGCTCGATGGACGCGAAGTCTGCGCAGGTCACCTTGTTGCTCACCGACTTGCGCAACTCGACGCCGCTCGCGGAGAAACTCGGCCCCACCGGAATGTTTGGCCTGCTCAACCAGGTCTTCGAGGCTGAGACGACGGCGGTCATGGCCCAGGACGGCTCGCTCGAACATTTCCTGGGCGACCAGTTCCTCACCTACTGGGGCGCGCCCCAGCCGCAGCCCGACGGCGCAAACCAGGCGTTGCGCGCCGCGCTGGCGCTCATCAAGGACATGGAAATCGTGAAGGCCGCGCAGCCGCCCGAAGTTCAGGCGCTCTTCGGCTTCGGCGTCGCCATCCACTGCGGCTCCGTGCTCGTCGGCAACAAAGGCTCCTCCAAGCGCCTCGACTACGGCCTCGTCGGCGACACGGTCAACGAGGCCGCGCGCATCGAGGCGCTCACGAAGTATTATGGGGTCACGCTGCTCGTCTCGCGCGAGGCGTTTTCCCAGATGAGCAACCTCGGGAGGCACCGGCTGCTCGACCGCGTCATCGTCAAGGGCAAGAGCACGCCGGTTGAACTGTTTGAAATCGAGAACCCGCGCACGCCACCGAACTACGCGGAGCTGGTGAAGGACTGGGACGCCGCGTTTGCCAGCTACGCAGACGGAAAGTTCGCCGACGCGCGGCCCGTCTTCGCGAAGCTCGCCGAGCAATTCAACGACGGTCCCAGCAAAGTCATGATCCACCGCTGCGACGAGTTGACCGCCTATCCACCCGCCGACTGGAAGGGCGTGTGGAAGATGGAGAGCAAGTGAAGGCGGCGTCTTATTAGGAGAGCTCGAATGCAGGAAGAATTCATTCCTGGCCTCCTGCCTTCTTTGTGAAAACTCTTACGTGTCGAGGCCGGGCTTGAATTTCGCTCCTTGCCCTGTCATCAAACGCCCCGTCGTGTTCAAGCGCGCCGCCAAAGTTGCAGTGATTCTGGCTGTGGCCCTCTCCGTGGGGCTGCACTGGGCGCTGCTCCAGTCCGTCGCGTGGACGGGCATGTTCGTCAGCTTTGCGCAGCAGACCACGGTGCGCGAGGCGTTCACCAAAACCTTCAACGGCAAGAATCCTTGCCGCATCTGCAAGCTCGTGCGCGAGGGCCAGCAGTCCGAGAAACAGCACGCGTCGCTTCTGCCGCTGGTAAAAATCGAGTCGCTCCCTTGCGCGACCGCCTTCGTCCTGACACCGCCCGCTCCGCTTTCGCGGCCGCCTTCCCTCGACCTCGTCGCGTCACTGCGCGCCGAGTCGCCCCCCTCCCCGCCGCCGCGAGCGGCCTAGTCGCTCCTCCCAAGCCCGCGTGAAGCCGGGCTGTGGCCTGCCGTGTGGCAAGGCCGATTGAACAGCCTGTTTTCGCGTGGACCATCACCCGGCCTCTTGCGTCGGGTGTTTGATACCACTTGGGCGGAGAGGCGAAAGACCGAAGTGTTGGCCGTCATTGTCCTTTCTGCCTGCGCCGGTTCCTCCTGCCGCCTCCCTGCCCGCCTCAAAGCCACTTAGATAGTTGCCAGTTTGTGCCGGCAACGAGCAGGAAAAGCAGAAATGAAATAATTTGGGATGCGGGACTCGATGAGCTGCCAGGCGGTTCGTTGACCTTACCCGCCCGGCGGCGGCACCAACATCTGTCCCGCATCCCTTTGTTGAACAACCGATTGACGACATGAAAATACAAAGCAATCAACCCAAACCGGTCGCCGCACCTTGTTGGCTCAAGTCCCTCGCTACGCTGCTGGCCTTGGCTGGCGCATTCGCTCCGCCGGCCCGTGCGTGTGATCTGTGTGCCATCTACTCTGCCGCGCAAGCACGTGGCGACATGGGCAAAGGCTGGTATGGCAGCATCGCCCACCAGTTCACCCATCAAGGCACCTTGCAGACCGACGGCGTGAAAGTGGCCAATTCCGAGGGGCAGAAGCTTGACAGCGCGATCACGCAATTGGCCGTGGGCTACAACCTCGCGGACAACTTCGGGCTGCAGCTCAATCTCCCGTTCATCCACCGGGCGTTTCAGCGCACGACGCCGACTGTGGGCGTGAATGAGACCGGCTCCGTTGCCGGCCTGGGCGACGCGGCGCTCGTCGCCAACTGGTCGCCGTGGCACGCGCAGACCAAGCACGGGATTTATCGCTGGACCGTGCTGGCCGGCGTGAAATTTCCGACGGGCAACTCCGGGCGATTGCAGGAGGAAGTGGACGAGAAGGCACCGGGCTTCGTGGCCTCGGTGCCGGACAGCGCCGTGCATGGACACGACGTGACACTGGGCAGCGGTTCGGTGGATGGCATTCTCGGCAGCGGCCTGTTTGCCAGCCACGAGCAATTTTTCTTCAGTGCCAGCGGGCAATACGCCCTCCGCACGCAGGGCGCGAAAGGCTATCAATTTGCGAATGACCTCTCGTGGGCCGGTGGGCCGGGCCTCTACCTCCTGCGCGGCGACAACTGGACCGTCAGCCTGCAAGGAAACACCACCGGCGAATACAAACAGCGCGACACTTTCCAAGGTGGGAAGGGCGTTGATACCGCCGTGAAGACCGTCTTCGTTGGCCCGCAGTTCGGCATCGCTTGGAAATCCAAGATCAGCGCGGACCTTGGCGTGGACTTGCCCGTCGTGCGCGACAACACCGCCACCCAGACGGTCCCGGACTACCGTGTTCGTGCCGCTATCACGTTGCGTTTCTGAGCCAGCCATGAAACGCTCAACCCGCTCATTGAATGGAAACGACCGTCGTGCATCCAATGCCAGACTGACAATTCCCCGACCAACCGTGTCGCTTGAGCGATGCGGCCACTCCGGGGTCAACCGCAAAAAAAAACGCAGCAGCACCAAACAGACACAATGAAAGAAACCACCAAGACCGCGCTCCGCGCCGCCGCCGTCCTCGGCGTGGCGTTCGGACTCTGCGTCTCCGGCCTCATCGCCGCCGACGCCCAGAACCCCATCAAGGACGCGATGCAGAAATACCACAAGGCCCCCAAGGGCACCGATCCCACCTGCAAGAAGGCGGGTGCCGGCCAGGCCTCGAAAGAGGAAATCACCGGCATGCTCGCTGCCTACACTGCGATGGCGGCGGCCAAGCCGCCGCAGGGCGATGAAGCCGCTTGGAAGACCAAGGTCGCGGCACTGGTAAAAGCCACCGAGGCGCTCGACAAGGGCGCGGCGGACGGCCCGGCCCAATACAAGACCGCCTCCAACTGCAAGGCCTGCCACGAAGAGTTCCGTCCCGCAAAGAAAAAGTAAGCATTCTCATTCGAGCCGCGCCCGCCGGAGCAAATTCGCTCTGACGGGCGCGGTGTTTTTTTGTAGCGGCGCTCTGTGAGCGCGGGGCCGTGCCTTTCGGCGGTCATAGACCGCTTCTGCGGTTCGTTTCGTGTCCTTTCCCCTTGCTCCGCTCCGCTCACCGCGACTTAATCGCCGCGCATGAAATTCGGCATCTGCAACGAAATCTTCCAGGGCTGGAAAATCGAGGACACGTTCGCCTACGCGGCGAAGGCCGGCTACGACGCCGTCGAGGTCGCGCCCTTCACGCTGGCGAATTACGTCACCGAGATTTCCGCCGCCGAGCGGGCGCGCATCCGGGAGACGGCGGCCCGCGCGGGCATAGCTATCTCCGGCATCCATTGGGTGCTCGTGAAGGCCGAGGGGATGTATCTCACCAGCCCGGACGCGGCGGTGCGCGCGAAGACGGCGCGCTACTTTTGCGACCTCGTGGACTGCTGCGCGGACTTTGGCGGGAAGATCATTGTCGTCGGCTCGCCCAAACAGCGTAACGTGATGACCGGTGTCACCTTCGACCAAGCTTGGACGTGGGCGACCGACGTGTTCCACGACGCGGTGAAGCGAGCGGAAGACCGTGGCGTGACGATCTGCTTCGAACCGCTTGCGCCGGTGGAGACGAACTTCATCAACACCGCAGCCGACGGCATCAAGTTCACGAAGCAACTCAACTCGCCGAACTTCAAGATCATTCTCGACGTGAAGGCGATGTCGTCCGAGGCCAAGTCCATCCCGCAGATCATCCGCGAGAGCAAGGGCGACTTCGCCTACTTCCACGCAAACGACGTGAACCTGAAAGGCCCCGGCTTCGGCGACGTGGACTTCAAGCCCATTGCGGCGGCGTTGAAGGAAGCCGGTTACGACGGCTACGTCTCGGTGGAGGTGTTCAACTTCGACGAAGGCCCCGAGGTCATCGCGACGAAGAGCATCGAGTATCTCAAGCGGGTGTTTGCGTAGTGCGGAACGATGCTGGTGGATGCTGGGTGGAACGGGCCACTGGCCCGTTGCGGCGGGCTACCAGCCCGCCGCGATTGGTGCGCCCAGCACGTAACAATTGGCTCGTAAGTTTCTCGTGCCGAACTCGGCGGCAAGTTGCCGCCGAGAACGGGCCAGTGGCCCGTTCCACCGTGAACCCACTGGACCTCCCTGCTGAGATGCGTCACGCCGCCTGGTCGAGCGCCACGTCCGCCGGCAGCTTCAAGCCCGTCTCATCCAGCTTCGCCAGGAGTTCGGCAACGACCGTCGTGGTGTCAGTGCGGTCGAAGCGGGCCTGGTAGTTCAGGAGGATGCGGTGATTCAACACGGCGGGAGCCACCGCCTTCACGTCCTCGAAGCCCGCAGTGGGCCGGCCCGCGACGAGCGCGTGCGCCCGCGCGGCTTCCGCGATGGCGATGGCGGCGCGCGGCGAGGCGCCGTAGTTGACGTATTTGTTCACCGCGTCGGTGGCCTCCGCCGCGCCGCGATGCGTGGCGGCGACGAGGCGGGCGACATAGCGCGCGACCGGTGCGGGCATGAAAACGCGCTCCATCACGGCGAAGAGTTCTTCGAGCTGGCCTTTCT
The DNA here is from genome assembly GCA_964478755.1 of uncultured Klebsiella sp. Classification (GTDB taxonomy): domain Bacteria; phylum Verrucomicrobiota; class Verrucomicrobiia; order Limisphaerales; family SXTU01; genus SXTU01. The sequence goes on along the minus strand of CAYZJP010000043.1, from coordinate 25,961 downwards.
GCATTGACCATGTCGGCTCGGGCAACTCGCCGCGCCGGCGCTCGCTCACGATGCGCGTGAGGACATCGGCGTCCACGTGGTTGAACAGCAGGCGGAAGAGGAACCGATCGAGCTGCGCCTCGGGCAACGGATACGTGCCTTCCAACTCAATGGGGTTTTGACTCGCGAGGACGAAGAACGGCTGCGGCAGCTTGCGCGTCACGCCGAGCAGCGTGACGCAGCTTTCCTGCATCGTTTCGAGGAGCGCGGACTGCGTCTTGGGCGAGGCGCGGTTGATTTCGTCGGCGAGGAGAATGTTCGTGAAGACCGGGCCGGGCTGGAAGGTCATCTCGCGCTTGCCGCTGGCGGTGTCTTGGAGAATGTGGGTGCCGAGAACGTCTCCGGGCATGAGGTCGGGCGTGAATTGCACGCGCTTGAAGTCGAGCTGGAGGATGCGGCCCAGCGTGCGGATGAGCGCGGTCTTGCCGAGGCCGGGCACGCCTTCGAGCAGGATGTGGCCGCGGCTGAGGATGCCGATGAGCACGAGGCGATGCACATCGGCGCGGCCCAGCAGGATGCGGTCGAGCTGTTCCAGCGTGCGGGCGCACAGGTCGGCGGCGGGCTTCAGTTCCTCCGGCTTCAAGACAGTTGGGGTGGTCATCGCGCGCGATGAAAGCGCGGGCCGAATTGTCTGACGAGCAAAAATGCGCTGGAATCGGCGCGGGACTGTGTCTTAGCCTGCCCGTGTTGAAAGCCTCACCGCACCACGCATGAACGACCTGGAGTTTAAGGTGCTGTTCATTGACGACGAACTGAACATACAGGAGACGGTCGTGAGCTGCCTGCTGGAGAACAAGGTCCGCGTCGTCTCGGCCTTTGACGGTGCGACGGGCATCGCGCTGGCGAAGGAGCAGAAGTTCGATCTCTTCCTTCTCGACCTGGGCCTGCCGGACATGGAGGGCTTCTCCGTCCTCAAGCAGCTCAAGGAGCATCCTGACATAAATCCCGCGCCGGTGATCCTGCTCACGGGCCGCAGCAGCACGGCGGAGAAGGTGCAGGCGTTCCGGCAGGGCGCGGTGGACTATGTCACGAAGCCGTTCGACATCGCCGAGCTGCGCGCGCGCGTGAACTCAACACTCGCCACCAACCGGCTCCAGAACGAGCTGACGCGCGCCAACAAGGAACTGGACGCCGCCCGCGCCGCCGCCGAGGGCGCGACGCGCGCGAAGTCAGAGTTCCTGGCCAACATGAGCCACGAAATCCGCACGCCGATGAACGGCGTCATAGCGATGACTGGCTTGCTGCTGGAAACCAAGCTCACGCCCGACCAACGCGAGTTCGCCGAAACCATCCGCAATTCCGGCAACGCGCTGCTCGCCATCATCAACGACATCCTCGACTACTCGAAGATCGAGTCGGGCAAGCTCACGCTTGAAACGCAGCCGTTCAACTTGCGCGAGTGCGTCGAGGATGCGCTCGATCTGCTCGCCGCCAACGCCGCGCAGAAGGGCCTCGACCTCGTCAGCCACATGGACGACGACGTGCCGGAGATGGTCGTGGGCGATGTCACGCGCGCCCGGCAGATACTCGTCAACCTGATCGGCAACGCGGTGAAGTTCACGCACAAGGGCGAGGTTGCCGTCCACGTCATGCACGCCAAGGGCGAGGACGGCAGGCCGGCTCCGGCGCCGGACTTCGGCCTGCCGGTCATGCTGCAATTTTCTGTGCGGGACACGGGCATTGGCATTCCGCAGGACAAGCTGGACCAGCTCTTCAAGTCGTTCAGCCAGGTGGACGCCTCGAACACGCGGCACTACGGCGGCACCGGCCTGGGCCTGGCCATCAGCAAGAATCTTGCGCAGCTCATGGGCGGCACGATGTGGGTGGGGAGCACGCCGGGCCGCGGCTCCACGTTCCACTTCACACTCTCGGTGCAGCCCGCGCCGGGCAGACCGGCGGAGACACCGCCGCAGTTGCGCGGTCTGACGACGCTGCTCGTGGACAAGAACACGACGCAGCGTCACTCGCTCGCTTCGCAGCTCGCGCGCTGGGGCTTGAATGTGAAGGAGACGAGCAGCGCCGCCGAGTCGCTCGAATGGATTCAGGGCGGCGGGCGTTTCCAGCTCGGAGTGATTGACCGGCAACTGCCCGAGGTGAACGGCGTTCAGCTCGGCAAAGAAATCCGCCGTTTCGGCGGTCTGGAGAAAGTGCCGCTGGTTCTGTTGGCTTCGCTGGCCGACCGCAAGGACGATTTGGAGGCGACGGCCGGTGACTTCGCCGTGTGCCTCGCCAAACCGGTCAAGCACGGCCAGCTCCGCGACGCGCTCATCCGCGCCGTCACCGGCGCGTCGGCGGAGCCGAAGCCCGCCGCGAAGCCAGCCGAAGGCACGCTTGCCGACCGTTATCCGATTCGCTTCCTGTTGGCCGAGGACAACGCCGTGAACCAGAAGGTGGCGCTGCGGCTGCTCCAGCAGTTCGGCTATCTCGCCGACGTGGCGCACAACGGAGTCGAGGCAGTCTCCGCCGTGTCCACGCGGCCTTACGACGTGATTTTCATGGACGTGCAGATGCCGGAGATGGACGGCCTGCAAGCCACGCGGCGCATCCGTGAGTTCGAGCAGGTGGCTGGCGCGCGCGCGCAGAAGCACATCATCATCGCCATGACCGCCAACGCGATGGTCGGCGACCGCGAGCGCTGCATGGCCGCCGGGATGGATGACTATCTGCCCAAGCCCGTCCGCCCCGACGCATTGCGCATGATGATTGAGAAATGGGGCAAGGCCTTGGTCCGCGCGCCCGAACCCGCGTTCGCCGCCAAGCCAGGCGAAACAACTTCCTTCACCCGCAAACCGAAAACTGGCTTGCCTGCGACCCCTCCCACCATGACAACTCCCGCCAGCACCCCGCCGCCCGAAGAAACGCCACCCGTGGACATCGCCAAACTGACCGACCTCGCCGGCGGCGAGGAGGGACTGGGCGAACTCGTGGAGCTGTATCTCACGCAGACCGCCGGGCAGATTGAAATCATCCGCACCGCCATCGCCGAGGGCAACGCGTCCGAGGTGCGACGCGTCGCCCACAGCGCCGCTGGCGCGAACGCGACCTGCGGCATGGAGGGCGTGGTGCCCGCGCTGCGCGCGCTCGAGCACATGGGCGATGCTGGTCAGCTCGGCGGAGCCGCCGCAGAATTGGAGACGGTGACCCGTGAATTCGCGCGCATAAAGGCATTCCTCGAAAAGCAGCTTCAGCGCTGACGCCGCCGTTCACACCGCCTCATGAGGAAACTTCTCATCATCGAAGACGACCGGATCATCGGGAGCATCTACTCGAAGAAATTTGCGGTTGAAGGCTTCAACGTCGAAGTCGCGGAAGACGGGCAGACTGGCTTGGAGCGCATCCTCGCCTTCCGCCCTGACATCGTTCTGCTCGACCTGATGCTGCCCAAGCTCAACGGCCTGGACATCCTCGCCCGCGTGCGCGCGATGCCGGAGTTTCAGCGGCTCCCCATCATCGTCTTCTCCAACGCCTACATGACCAGCGTCATTGATGCCGCGTGGAACGCCGGTGCGACCACGGTGCTGACCAAGTCCAACACCAGCCCGAAGAAACTCACCGAAACCATCCACGAGCTGCTCGCGCATGTCGATGCCGAAGCGGCGTCCACACCGACGCCGGCTGCGCCCGCGCCAGCCGTCGCCGCTCCGGTGCCTGCTCGCGTCGCGCCTTCAGTCCAAGACGACGATGCTTTCCAAGTCGAGCAGCGCCGGCAGTTCCTCGCCAGCCTCCCGCAGTTCAACCAGGGCATCCGCGACCTCCACCAGACGTTCCTCAAGACCGAGGACCGCACCGCGAAGATCGCCGCCGTGGGCGAGCTCTACCGGCACATCCACGCGCTGACCGGCGGCGCGGGCCTGGTCGGCGCGGACATCATCGCGCGCATCTCCGCCGCCTACGAGGCGCTGCTCAAGGAGATGCACGACAAGCCCGGCAACATCAACGTCTCCACCACGCGCACCTCGACGCAGACGCTGTTTTTCATCTCCGCGCTGCTGGAGAAAGCCGCCTCCTTGCCACATCTCACGAGCTTCGACCCCGTCGTGCTCGCTGTGGACGATGAGGAGCTTTCCCGCCGCGCTGTGACGCTCTCCATTGAGAAGGCCGGCGTGCGCGCCGTCATCTGCGAGAATGGCGCCGCCGCGCTGGAGAAGGCGCGCTCCACGCACTTCGACCTGATCGTGCTGGACGTGGACATGCCCGGCATGAACGGCTACGAGGTCTGCACCAAGCTCCGCGCGCAGGTGAACTACAAGGACACGCCCGTCATCTTCGTCACCGGCCTGAGCGACTTCCAGAGCCGCGCCCGCTCGACCCTCAGCGGCGCGAACGATCTCATCGCCAAGCCGTTCGTCTTCGTGGAACTCAGCGTGAAGACCTTGAGCTACCTGCTGAAAGCCACGCTCGCGACCCAGCGCGTGCTCTGAAGCGCGCCGCTTTGACTTCCCGTCCCCCGCTCGCTAGCGTCCGCGCATGGACAGCCTGCACGCCCCGTGGCGCATCCAATACATCCTCGGGCCAAAACAGAACGACGCCGACGGGCGCTCGCTGTTCGCGGTCATTGGCCAGTCCTCCGAGGACGAGGCGCACCACGTAATCGGGCGCGGCAGGGTGTCCTATGCCGTTCTCAACACCTACCCTTACAACGCCGGCCACACGCTCGTCTGCCCGTATCGCCAGGTGGCCGACCTGCCGGAGCTGACCGACGAGGAGACGATGGAGATGCAAGTCCTCCTGCGCCGCGTGCAGGCCGCGATTCGGAAAGTCATGAAGCCCGACGGCTTTAACATCGGCCTGAACCTCGGCAAGATCGCCGGCGCAGGCATCGTCGAGCATCTGCACTGGCATGTCGTCCCGCGTTGGATCGGTGACACGAACTTCATGCCCGTCACCGGCAGCACCGCCGTTCTCCCCGAAGCCCTCGCCGAAACTGCCGCCAAGCTCCGCGCCGCGCTGGCGGAAATCCACTGATCTCATGTCCTCGGAAACTCTCCACTACGAGAACGCCCGCTTCGCCCAGCAGCTTTTCGGCAACGACCCGCGCAATCTCAAGGCGCTCGAAGCCCAGCTCGGCGTCAAGGCCACCGCCCGCGACGGCTGGATTCGTCTGGATGGCGAGACCGATGCCGTTGAACGCGCGAAGCATTTGTTCCAGCAGTTGGAAGCCTCGCTCAAGGCCGGCTCGTCCATCGGTCATCGCGATTTTTCCTCCGCGCTGGAAGTGGTGAAGCACGAGGGCGTCGCCGCGCTGCAGAGCCTGCACGCCGAGCGCATTCACACTTCGCAGAAGAAAAGCACCGTCCTGCCGAAGACCACCGGCCAGAAGAAATACGTCGAGGCCATGCGCACTCACGACGTGACGCTCGGTGTCGGTCCCGCCGGCACGGGCAAGACCTATCTGGCGATGGCGATGGCCGTCTCCGCGCTGCGCGAAGGCGCGGTCTCGCGCATCATCCTCACGCGTCCGGCGGTCGAGGCCGGCGAGGCGCTCGGCTTCCTGCCTGGTGATTTGCACGAAAAACTCACGCCCTATCTCCGCCCGCTCTACGACGCGTTGCACGACATGCTGCCCGGTGAAGAGATCGAGAAGCATATGGAGCGCGGCATCATCGAGGTCGCGCCGCTGGCCTACATGAGAGGCCGCACATTGAACAACGCCTTCATCGTCCTCGACGAGGCGCAGAACACCACGCCCGAGCAGATGCTCATGTTTCTCACACGCCTCGGCTTCAACTCCAAAGCCGTCGTCACCGGCGACCCGACACAGACCGACTTGCCCGGCCACAAAACCTCCGGCCTTCGCGAAGCAGTGAAGGTGCTGCACCAGGTTGACGGCATCGCCATCATCGAGTTCACCAAGCGCGACATCGTTCGCCACGCGCTTGTGCAGCGCATCATCGTGGCCTACGAAGAACATCGCGGGAAGGCGATGAACGGGTGAGCGCTCCAGTCGCAACGCTCTCGCTGCGCAACCGCCAGCATGACCGTTGCCTCAACCTCCCCTTTCTCCGTCGCATTCTTTGCCACGTCCTCGCCGAGCAACTTGCGACGCCCCGCTACGAACTCTGCTTCCACTTCGTCACTGTGGAAGAGGTGGCGCGCGTGAACTGGCAGTTTCTTCAACACGAAGGCTCCACTGACGTCATCACGTTCGACTATGGCGAGCGCTCTGCGGTCAGCCCCCAGCGGTCTGCGGCATTGATCGGCGAAGCCTTCATCTGCGTGGCAGACGCGGTGAAACAGGCACGCGAATTCAAAACGACCTGGCAGAACGAAGTCATTCGCTACGCCGTCCACGCGCTGCTGCACCTGCGTGGTTACGATGACTTGAAGCCAGCGAAGCGCCGCGTAATGAAGCGCGAGGAGAACCGGCTGATGCGCGAACTGGCGTCGGCGTTCGACCTCGACCAACTCGAAACCCGAAACTCCAAACCCTGAACTCCGTTTCTTCGAGCGGCCTGATCCTGCGCACCCGTCCGCTGACGGAGACGAGCCTTATCGTCCATTGGCTCACGGCGGACATCGGCCGCGTGGCGACGGTGGCGAAGGGTGCCCGTCGGCCGAACTCCGCGTTTCGCGGCAAGCTGGATTTGTTCTACGAGGCGGACTTCAGCTTCGCTCGGAGCCGTCGCAGCGAGCTGCACACATTGCGCGAAGTCAGCCTGCGACAGACCCATCCGCGCCTGCGCGAGGATTTGCACGCGCTCCAGCAGGCCGCGTATTGCATCGCCCTCTTGGAGCAGACCACGGAGACGGAAACGCCGCTGCCTGCGATCTATTCGTTGTTCAAGTCGCTGCTCGCCGAAGTCGCGCGCGGCGCGGGCGAACCGCGCACGGTGCTCGCCTTCGAGGCAAAGCTGCTCGTCGAACTCGGCCAGCAACCGGATGCCAGCGAGTCAAAGCTGAGTCCCGGCAGCCGGCAGATTTACGCGCGGCTGGAAAGAGAGGACTGGTCCGCGCTCGCGCGGCTCAAGCTGAGTTCCGCGCAGGAGACGGAGCTGCGCCAGTTTCTCCACGGCTTCATTATCTACCATCTCGGAAAAATTCCGAAGGGCCGGGGAGACGCGCTGGCTACATATTGAACTCCGGGCCGAGGTAAATCTCCCGCGCCTTCGGGTCGTTCAAGAGATCCTCGGCGTTGCCTTCGTAGATGACCTGGCCGCGATGAATGAGGTAGGCGCGGTCCACGAGCTTGAGCATCTCCCGCGCGCTGTGGTCGGTGATGAGAATGCCGAGGCCCCGGTCCTTCAAGCGGCGGACGATCTTGCTGACCTCGTATTGCGCGATGGGGTCAATGCCCGCGAGCGGTTCATCGAGCAGGAGCAACTTGGGTGTCGTGACGAGCGCGCGGGTGATTTCCAAGCGCCGCTTTTCGCCGCCGCTCAATTGATACGCCATGCTCTTGGCCAGCGCGGTCAGGTCCAGTTCCTCCAGCAGATACTTCAGCCGCACCTGTCGTTCGTCGGCGTCCATCTCGCAGGTTTCGAGGATGGCGAGCAGGTTGTCCTCGACGCTCAACTTGCGAAACACGCTCGGTTCCTGCGTGAGATAGCCGATGCCCAGCCGCGCGCGCTCGTGCATCGCGCGGTGCGTGATGTCTTGCCCACGGAAGCGCACCGCGCCCTCGTCCGGCTGGACGAGGCCGACGACCATGTTGAACGTCGTGGTCTTGCCCGCACCGTTCGGGCCGAGCAGGCCGACGATTTCACCAGCGTTGACGTGGATGGAGACGCCGTCCACGACGCGCCGGCTGCGGTAGGCTTTGGCAAGCAACTTGGCGGTGAGCAACGGATCTTCGCCCGCTGCGGCGGCAACTGCTGGGCCGGAGGCGATGGCCTGCACCACAACTTCTGTTTGCGTATCAGGTTCCATCTCGGCTCAGGGATTCTTGGATCGAGGCGCGGGCAATGTTGACGAACTGTTTGTTTTCGCGGGCGTGAACTTGCCTTCGGTGGCGGTGATGCCGACCGCCTCAAAGCGCCCTTCGGCCCGGTAGAAGTAAATTGTCGGGGCCGTGTTGATGATGGTGCCTTTGATTATTCGTGCGTTGCCCGTCAGCTCGAACGCGTCGTTCGTCGCACGATAGACAACGCGATCGGCGAAGGCTTGGCTGCCGTCCACTTTGTTTGAGAAGGCCACGCTGCCCAACGCCTCAGCGTCGCGCACCCGGCCGCCCATTGGAGCGGTAAGCGGCGGTGTGTTGGTGGCTTGCGCCGTCACGACGGGTTGGTTCGTGCCCTTGACGGCTTTCATGTCGAGGTTCAAGCGGAGCGTTTCGCAGCGCAGGAAAAACTGCGGATCGTTCACACGCACGTTAACGCGATAAAACGCAAACTCGTCCTTCAGCGAGAAAGTCCCGCCGCCGTCCGCGAGCACCTCAATCGGTTGCGCCGCGCCGTTGGTTTTCACCGTCGGGCTGGTGGTGGAAGTGCTGAACAGACTGTTCTGCGCGTTGGCGTGGAGGCCGCCCAGCACCAGCGCCAGAAAAAAAGTGTTTCGCAAAGTCATGGTTGTTTTGGTTTGTTGAGGTCGAGTCCCTCGCGGGTCAGGTGCGTGCAGACGTAATTCGAAATGTTGAGGATCGAGTCAATCTGCCGCCACTCGAAGCCGATGCCCGTGGTCATGAAAGTTCCGTCGGTGCGCGTCACGACAATCCGCCCATCGGAGGAAGCGACCTTGCGGGCCGGGTCAATCAGGCATTTCGGTGCTTCGATCACAAAGTTCGTCACGGTGACGTTGGAAGTATGAGTGTAGTTTTCCACGCGAAAGTCGGTGACGATGTATTTGCCGCCATCCACCGGCTCGGCGGTCCGGCCCAGCATGACGGACGTGGGCTGCTTCGAGTCGCCTTCGTAGAGCGGAATGCGGATGCCGCGCGCCAATCCGTCGCCCACGCCGGCAACTTGGTTTTGCAACGCGGCCACGGCGAGCGCGCTGGCAACGGCCAGCCGTTTGTTGTGACGATTCGCAAGAAGCGCGGCGGCGATTCCAGTGACGAGCAGGCCCAGGCCAAGGGCGAGGAGTTTTGTCGAGCCAAGGCTCATTTTGCGTGTTGCCTGATGACCGTCGCCCATTTGCCCTGCGCTTTCAAAATCATTTCCACGACCTCGCGCACGCAACCGTTGCCGCCTCGGGCCTTCGTGATGAAGTGCGCGAGCGCCTTCGCCTCGGGTCGTCCGTCCGGCGGCGAGATCGCCAGCCCCACGCGCCGCAGCACGCCGAGGTCCACCACGTCATCGCCTACAAAACACGCGTCGCTCCACGCGAAACCTGTCTCCGCGAGAATGCGCTTGACCGCCGGCACCTTGCCGTCGCGCGTCTGCACGATGAAGTCCGTCTTCAACTCCTCCGCGCGGCGCGTGGTGATGGCCGAGGGCCGTGCCGACACCCAGCCGACTTTCAAGCCCGCGTGCGACGCGAGCCGTTGTGCCAGCCCGTCGTGGACATGGAAACGTTTGAACTCGCCTTCGCCCGTGATGAAGATGCCGCCGTCCGTCAACACGCCATCCACGTCGCAGAGCAGCAGTTGGATGCGCTTGAGGCGGGAGCGGAGTTGGGAATGGGAAAGCTTGGGCATGAGCTATAGGCGGAAGGTGAAGACGTCCAACGTCCAACGCCCAACGTTCAACATCCAAAGTGTGCGAACGGGGTCGGCCCTTGAAAGTTCAGCGTTGAACGTTGGACGTTGAAAGTTCATCAGCGAACCGCTGCACGCACCTTGAGGAAGCTCTTCAGAAGCCCCGCCATCTCTGCCAGCGGAATCATGTTCGGTCCGTCGCTCATCGCCTTGTCCGGCTCGGGATGCGTCTCAATGAAAAGCCCGTCCGCGCCGGCGGTGAGGGCGCAGCGCGCGAGCAACGGCGCGAACTCCCGCTGGCCAATCGTGCGATCTCCGCCCGCGCCGGGCTGCTGCACGGAGTGCGTCGCGTCAAAGACCACCGGGCAGCCCGTCTGCTTCAGCACGGGAATCGCCCTCATGTCTGAGACGAGATTGTTGTAGCCGAAGGTCGTGCCGCGCTCGGTCACGAGCAGCCGTTTGCCGCCCGCGAGCTTCGCCTTCTCAACCACGCGGCCCATCTCGGCGGGCGAGAGGAATTGCCCCTTCTTTAAGTTCACAATCTTGCCGGTGTCGACGGCCGCCTCGATCAAGTCCGTCTGCCGGCAGAGGAAGGCGGGGATTTGCAGGATGTCCACGACTTGGCCCGCCGCGATTGCCTGCGCCTCAGTGTGAACGTCCGTGATGACCGGCACGCCGAGCTGCGTGCGGATGCGTTTCAGCACCGCGAGGCCATCGGCGAGGCCGGGACCGCGAAACGCCTTGCCGGACGTGCGGTTCGCCTTGTCGTAGCTGGCCTTGAAGACGCAGGTGATGCCCAGCCGCGCGCAGACCTTCTGCAACTGCCGCGCGACCGCGAAGCACAGCGCCTCGCTCTCAATCACGCACGGCCCGGCGAGCAGGAAGAGCCGTTTGCGCGCCGCGAGTTCCTTCCACAGTGAATCGGTGATGTTCCGCACGCGGAGTTTGTAGCAAGCGCGCGCGGGACGGGGAAGGAGTGAATCTGCCAGCGCCCCAAGCTCGGCGACGGCGGCGACGAGACGCACTGGATGCAACTGCGACGGCCCGCCGCTGTTCGCTGTAGCGTAGGATCAGGCCATTGGGGAGTCCTGAAATGCTTGATCTCTTCACCGGTCGGAAAAGGCGCTAGCGACCGGGACCGCAACCCAACCGAACAGCTCCCACCAAAATGTGTCCTGCTTAGGTTCTTCCATTGGCCCCCGATAAGCCGACGGCTGCGGCTTGACTGTCGCACATCCGGCAAAAAAACCGATGCTCACCAACAACAGGGCGAACAACAGAATGGTGCGACAAGATTTCATGGTTGAGCGGCCTAACGGCCCGGAGCCACAACGACGGCGGCCATGAGACGCGACGATGGCAACCACGACGCTCCCGCCGGTTCACTCCACGGGCTTTTGAGGCTTTTACGGCGCGACGGCGCGCACTGCTTTGCCCGCCCAACGCGCGGACGGCGCTTACTTCTCCGACGCGAGTTCGAAGGTCAGGCCGAGGCCTTTGGGCGCGGGTTCCTGAATGGCGGCGACGAACTGGTCGAAGTTCCAGCCCTGCGGACCTTTCTTGCCCTCCGCGCGCAACGGCTCGAAGAAGAGGGCGAACTCGCCCCGCGCCTTGTTCTTCATTTCCACGCGCACGTTGCTCTTATGTTGCGCGAAGATGGCGTCCACCTTCGCCGCGTTGCCGGCCTTGGCGTAGTCAGCGATGGTGAATTTTAGCGAGGCGATGTAGGGGTCGCTGTGGACGGGCGCGGTGGCGAAGATGGCCTGCGCCACCTGATGATAGCTGACGGTCTTGGGGTCGAAGGTGACGTTCGCCAGGCCGGTGTTCTCGCTGAGGTTGTCCACCTTGGTGACGGTGGGCAGCTTCCGCAGCGACTCGTCAATGGCGCTGACGCAACTGCTGCACTTCACCTCGTTGATGTAGAAGGTGGCGGTGACGGGCTTGGCCTTCTCGGCGGCGGCGAGGGGCAGGGTGAGGACGGCGAACAAGGCGGGAAGAAGAAGCTTTTTCATGGAGGCGCAGCTTGGCGGCGGTGGCGCGGCGAGTCAAGGTTTGCCCTTCACAGTGCGTGCCCGGCGAGTTGACTCAAATTAAATGTTACCGGAGCGGGGCGGTGGACGAGGGATGATCGCAACCTGCAAAGCGCCGCTTTGCAGGAGCGCCTTGAGCTGGCCGCCGGCATTCGTGACAGCTATCAGTTTGCACCCGCGCAGTTCTCCATCATTGGAATCCCCGTCCGCACCCGCCGAAAACGGAGTCGCTCTGGCTGTCGCTCAAGGCGGGAGAAGGCTTTGCGCGCGCGTCCGGGCGTTGCATCCTGCGGCGGACAAATGCAGCGGCTCGGCAAGAATCACGGCGGCTATCGCGGGGAACTGATAGACATCGGGCACGTCTGCCGGGCGGCGGCGCGGGCGGCGCGGCAGCACGGCTGGCAGGTGGCGGCGATCCCGTTCGACGGCGGCGGGGAGTTGCTGACGTTTCAACGGCACGCGTCGGGAGCAAGACGCAACGTGTATCTCTCCACAGGCATTCACGGTGATGAGCCGGCGGGACCGTTGGCGGTGCAACGGCTGCTGGAGGAGAACCGCTGGCCGGCGGATGCGAACCTTTTCCTGTGTCCGTGCCTGAACCCGACGGGCTTTCTGCACAACCGCCGGGAGAACCAGCTCGGCAAGGATCTGAACCGCGACTACAAACATTTCGAGACGGCGGAAACGCGGACGCACGTGGCGTGGCTGGCGCGGTTGCCGCAGTTCGACGTGGCGTTTTGTCTGCACGAAGACTGGGAGGCGAATGGTTTTTACCTCTACGAATTGAATCCCGAAGGCCGGCCGCCGCTGGCGCAACGCATGGTGGCCGCAGTGGGTCGGGTGTGTCCGATTGATCTTGGTGAAGTGATCGAAGGCCGTCCCGCGCGTGGTGGCATCATCCATCCGAGCCACGATCCGGCATCGCGTCCGCAGTGGCCGGAGGCATTCTGGCTGCTTCAAAACAAGACGCGCCTGAGCTACACGCTGGAAGCGCCGTCAGACTTCCCGCTGGCGACGCGGGTGGACGCGCTGGTGGCGGCGGTGAACGCGGCGCTGGGATGAGTCGCCGATTGCGACGTGAAAGCGCAGGGCCGCAAAGTCTGCGGACAAACAAAAGAATTTCAAAACCGCATCGCGCCATTGTGTCCCGGCGTTGAATCCCGATTCAGTCTTCCAGCTTCTTTCCCGTCGTGTCGGGCGCGAACCAGATGGCGATCATGCCCAGGCCGTAGATCAACCCCATGATCGCGCCGGCTTTTGCGTAGTCGCCCTCGAAGAAATGCGTCAGCTTGCCCGCCGCCAGCACTGCGCCAGCGACGAGAAATCGTCCGAAGTTATAGCTCATGCCCGCGCCGGACGCGCGCACCCGCGTCGGAAAAAGTTCCGGCAGACACAGTGGCAGCCAGCCGAAGAAGAGCGTCGCCACCATGCCCTGGATGAAGACCATCGGCAGGAAGGTTGGCTGTAGCGGCTTGAGAAAAACGAAGATGCCGACGGTGAGCAGGGCCGAGCAAAGGCTGATCAGGAAGTAACTCAGCCGTCGTCCCAGCCGGCTTGCGATTTGTCCGCCGAAGAAACTCCCAATGACCGCGCCCGCAGCCCAGCACAACTGCGTCCAAGCCTTGTATCTGGGATCCGCTGCCCCCGCGACCGCATCCGCCCACGGCGTGAGCCAGCGTCCGGCACTCCACGCCGCCACCAGCGGCACAGACGCAAGCGCGATGCCGACCAGCGTCACGCGCAGCAGTGCCGGGCTGAACAACTCGCGCATCGGCGTGTCGGTCTTCTTCGTTGCGTCACCGCGCGTGGCCAGCCATTTCGGCGATTCTGGCACAATCCATAACGCCACCAGTCCTACAACCGCGGGCGTCGCGCTCACGAGCAGAAGCCAGCGCCACGAGTTCGGAGTGATCTTCCAACCCAGGCCGACCAGCGAAATGACGAGCATACCGAGGTTCGCGGAAGTGCCCATCACGCCGGCCAGAAAGGGACGCGACACGTCCGGCCAGATTTCCGACACGAGCGACACACCGTTCGGCCACATCCCGCCGATGCCCAGCCCCGCGAGGAAGCGCAGCACGAGCAGTTGCTCTTGTGTCTTCGAGAACGCGGCGGCTCCGGCGAAGACCGTGTAGCACAGGATGCTCACCGCCATCGCCCGCGCGCGTCCGACGCGGTCGCCGAGCCAGCCGAGAAAGATGCCGCCGCACGCCGCGCCGAGGCTCAGAACCGCCGTGTGGTAGCCAAACCACTTGCCTCCGACGGCGTCGCTATAGGCCGCGCCCATCAAGTCCCGCGAAATGGAGAGCGACGCGATGGGCAGCGTGCCCATTTGCACGCCCGCGCACATCCAGCCGAGGAAGGCGACCGTGATCGCGATGTAGCGACCCTGCGTGGTGACGGTCGGCGATGTCTGGCTCATGCGGCGCGCGGATTAGACACTTGCGCTTGTGAGCCTGGCAACCAATTCATCCGGCAATGCGCCGTTCGCCATCCAGTTCGCGGCGTCTTCAATTTCTTCAGGCGCACCGAACCCAACGATGGCCGAGGTCACTTGTGCGTGATGCACGGCGAAGCGCACGGCGGCCTCGGGCAGGGAAATGTCAGCCGGCAATTCCCGGCGCATCGCTTCCGCACGGCGCAAGTCACGCTCGTAAACTGGCAGCGGGAAAAATTTCGTCGTGAGCGTGTGTGCGCTGGGTGGTTTGCCCGCGAGCGCACCGCCCGCGAAGACGCGGATGGCGAGCAAGGCAGGGAGCGGACGTTTCAGTCCCGTGAGGAGCTGGCTGGAAGGCTCGCACAAACTCAGGTTCACTTGCGCCGTCGCCCAGGCTCCTGCTTTCGAGATTTCGCCCAACGATTCCGCATCACCCAACGCGGTCAGACCGAAGTGCTGGACCAATCCCTCGCGACGCAGTTGCTCGAAAGCGTCCAGCACTCCGCCAGTTCGGAGCACGTCGTTTGGCGTGATGGAGGTCGGCAGGTCGCCCCGCTGACGGGTGACTGAGTTGTGCAGTTGCAGCAGCGCGACCGAGTTCACGCCGAGCCGGCGCAAACTGCCTTCCACCGACGCACGGACCGCGCCGGGAATGTCGTCGAGTTGTTCCGCCGTCAGCCGGACTTTGGTTCCGATGCGAACGGACTTGGCCGCACCCAACTCTCGCAGCGCCCAGCCGAGGCTCGTTTCCGATGCGCCGTTGCCGTAGGTCGCCGCTGTGTCGAACCAGTCCACACCGCGCGAAAGGGCGCACCGAATCGTCGCGAGCTGCCGGTCACGCGCGGCGGCATCGGTCATCAGCGCGGACACGGGTCCGGCTCCGAACGCGAGGGCGGGAATGGTAAGTCCGGTGGCACCAAGTGAACGCTGCGGGACGCAGGGCGCGGCGCTCATTTCCGCGCGCGGCTCGTCTGGACGACGGTGGGCTTCACGAACTCGACGAACGCCTC
Organism: uncultured Klebsiella sp.; assembly: GCA_964478755.1. GTDB lineage: Bacteria > Verrucomicrobiota > Verrucomicrobiia > Limisphaerales > SXTU01 > SXTU01. The sequence continues at coordinate 10,874 of CAYZJP010000043.1, read as the reverse complement.
GGCGGTGTGCGGGTTCTTGGCGTCAAGCGTGGTGGCAAAGATGCGGAAGGGAAGATTGAACGGGCCGGGGTTGACGGCGAACTGGATTTCCAAGACGCCGCGCTGGCTGCTGGCCGGCACCGTCACTGGCTGCGAGCGGACTCCGGTGACGTGGGAAGGCGTCTCCAGTTCCACGCGCACGGCCTCGGTGGTGAGGGATTTGTCGCGTCGCAGAAGGAAAGGGATTTTAACCGCACTGCCCGGCGTCACGCGCGCCGAGGCGGTGTCGAGTTCAAGTTCGAGCAGGCCGGCCTGGGTGATGGTGATGACCTGGTCGTTCTGCTCGTTCTGGCTGTAGCTGACGATGTGCTCCGAACCGTCGTGGTCGCGCACAGTGCCGAGCAACATGATCTGCGAACGGCTGGTGCGGCCCAGCTCCATGCCGGGCGGAAACGTCACCTCGAACTCGAAGCGGTCATCGCCCGGCGAAATCTCGACCGGCGGCGCGGTGACGCCCTGCAAGTGGCGGCCTTGACGGTCGGCCAGCTTCGCGATCAGTGGACCCTCGTAACCGCCGCGTTCGATGCGGTAAGGCCGGCGATAGGTCGATCCGCGTGGAACGATGTTCATGAGAAAGTCGCTCGTGGTCTTGAAGGGCGTCGGCATCGCCACTGCGAGCAGCACGGACTCAATCGCCGCCTCGCCGCGCGGCCCAGAAGAAACAGCCGTGCGCGTGACCTTCTCGCCGTTGACGGTGGCGGTGCCGCGAACGGTGAGATGCGCGACTGCAATCTTCGCGGCGTGCTCAGCGGAGAAGTTCAGATCGGCCATGCTGCGTCCGGCGGAAATCTTGTTGCCGGTCACGGTGACATTCGCGGGCAGCCCTTCGATTGTGAGTTCAATGTCGCTCTTGAAGCCGCCGGTGGCCGCGACGTTCACCTTGAGTTTGCCGGGCTGCTGCTTGCTGCCGCGTTTGGGTTTGCCGGGCGCGGGCTGTTCTCCATCCGCCGTTTCGCGGATGACGGTGAGCGTGTCGCTGGCGAGCGAAAGCTGGAAATCCGGCCTCGTGGCTGGCGGCGCGACGCGCAGGCGGTAGGCGAACTCCGGCCCGCCGCGCGAGGCAAAGCGCTCGCTGACTTGCAGCAGAAATTCGCCGTCAGCAGGAGCCTTGAAGTTCAGCGCAAGGTCGGTCAATTCACCGGGCGTTGCCTCGGCGCGCGCGATGGACTTGCCGTCGGCGTCGGTGATGGCGAGCACGGGCGTGAGCGAACTGCCGAGCCGCGCGGCGGCGAGGGAAAGTTCGAGCGCGTCACCCTTCTTCGCTGTGAATCGCCACGCGTTCGTCGCGCCGGGAGCAGGGAGGCGGCCGTTGAGATTCGCCGGAGCGGTGAAAGTGCTCGTCGCGCCGGAGTGGAGTTGCTCAGGCAAGTCATCGAGTTCGAGCAGGACGGTGGCCGCTTCCTTCGCGTTGAACGGGAGCGGAACGGAGACCGTGCCACTGGCGCTGGCGGGCAATTTCACTTCGAGCAGCTTTGCCGGGAGCGCGTGGCCGGTGAGTTCCAGTTTCACCGATTCGCCGCGACGACCGCCGAGTGGAAAGACGCGCGTCACGGCCGGCCGGTCGGTGATGGTGAGCCGATAGACGTAGTTCTGGAGGCCGGTGGCGTTCACGTCGTCAATCCGCACGCTGTAGGTGCCGTCGCGCGGCACTGTGAAATGAAGCGCCGGGTCGCCGTGCTGACCCGCGATGGCCTCGTGCAGCGGGTGGCCGGCGGGATCGAGGACCACGAGCCGGGCTTGGAGCGGCGAGCCGAAAGACTGCGCGGCGACGGCGACCGTGAACGCCTGGCCGGCCTTCGCGGGGAACGTCCACACGTCCACATCCTCGCGCGGGAAGATGCGGCCGTTGATGGTGACGGGCGGCGTGACGGCGACAGGCAACGGCTCGCCGTCCTGCTCCACTTCGAGAATCTCAGGGAGATCACCGACGATGAACTTCATCGCGGGCGTCGCACCTTGCGAAGTCCACGCGCGCCAGTGGCGGACACCGGGCGGCGCGTCAGCGGCGATGCGGACGGAGCCGGCGTGGTCGCGCGGGTAGTCTTCGCTGCGTTGCGAGGCGGGCTGGACGATGAGCGGTCCCTCGAACCAGACGGTGTTTGTCTCCCTCACTCGCGGTGCTGCGGTCACGCCGGGGCCGAGCATTTCAAAGCCCGCCTCGCCGTGAAAGTAGCAGCCGCCGACGCGGAGTTGGACGGTCGTTCCACGCTGACCGCCGGCGGGGAAAATGTAGGAGGCAAACGGCTCAACGGCCGATGCATTGAACGACCCGTGACAAAGGAGCAGCGACCCGACGGCGAGCCAGCGTTTGACGGAGCGGAGCGGCATTGAGGAACCCGACGCTGGAGGCGCGGGCGTCTTCAATACGAGATTGCGCCTGCCCCATCGGTGGCACGGCGTAATTCTTTCATCACTACGCGGGTTGCGGGCGCGCACGCGGCGGAATTGGCAGACGCGCTAGATTCAGGTTTCAGGATTCATCGGTTTCAAGGGGTTCCATTCCGTTTCACAGCGTTGCAGGTCTAGGCCCGTATTTATTGGGTTAAAATGCACTTGGCGCTCATTACGTGCGTCTCCATTGGTCAGCTCTAGAAAAGCATGAAAGTGGCACAAAAAGTGGCACAACATTTCTTTCGATTCGCGAAGGAATCGGAATGGTCACTTTCCCGCCTCTCCACTCCCGGGGCTACCAATTGGCCGTGGTTGAAATCCAGTCCTAGTTCTGAACGAGATGAACGAAGCGCAAGAATCTCGTAGCGCAGGGCAGGGGATGAGCCAAACCCAGTCGCCTGTAACAGCCTCTCTCCCCCCGTTACGGACGTGTCTTTTGCCACCATCGAAAGCGTGCAGGAGGCCATCGCAGCCTTGCCGGAGCGCTCAAGCAGGTTGCTCAAACCCGGTTCACGATTCAGACGGCGAATCATCTACGGTTCAGACTGAAAGAATTTGGCGCAGACCTGCGCTGCATGGCTGGCGAGATTCGCTTGCAGGATCTGGCCATGCGTCATGGCCTGAGCCGCAGCGCGGTCCAGAGCTGGCGCAACCGGCTCATTGAACTGGCGCGAGCCTTCATGGGCGCGGACGTGCTGGTGCAGTTGCAGCGTGCGCCCGGCTGACAGGAGCAACTGTGGGTGCTCCGCGAACAACTGGCCTGCCGGATGGAACGGCGCATGGCGTAATCGCAAAGAGGAGGTTGCCACGGTGGCCGTCTCTTTATGTCGGAGACGGAATATCCTGCGGAGAACACGAACGCTGGCTTGCCAAGCCTCAACGCAAGCATAGGGTCGCAGGATGAATTCACACTCCCCGGTGCGGACGCGAACGGTTTCGCGCTCATTGCTCAACGAACGGGCTTGGCCCGCCGTTGTCACCCTGTGCTGGCTCACCACGGTCACGGTTCCAGCGGGGGGACCTGACCCTCGGCTTTTCACCCTGGCCGCCATCGACTTCCTTCATCTGCTCAATCGGCTTG